>CAUZIZ010000148.1:0-13527 GCA_963579905.1 Acidobacteria bacterium UBA6911
CCAGCAAACCACGAATGGGCTCCCATACCTCGCGACACTCGCAACGCGGGCAAGAAACTCCTTGCGGCCAACGCAACTGCAGAAGATACTCCCGGCAAGCAGCTTCGGACGAGAACCGCACCTCGAATTCACCGAGTGTCTTCGGGTAGTCTTCCATACCCCAAGACACGACACCTTGGGGTTACTTGAGGTAGCTGAATACTCCCAATTTCGGGAATATGTCAACTCGTTCGCGCTCGGAGAACGGTTACGCTTCTATCCGGGAGACTTTCTCACAGACCCCATGCCTGAGGCGGATGTTCTGTCTATGGGGCATATTCTTCACGACTGGAACCTCGAAGAGAAGCGCTTGTTGATAGGTAAGGCGTATGAGGCACTCCCGGAAGACGGCGCACTGATTATCTGGGAGTCGTTGATCGATGATGATCGACGCCAGAACGCCTTTGGGCTGTTAATGAGTTTGAACATGCTGATCGAGGCACAGGAGGATTCGATTACACGGTTGCCGACTGTTGTTCCTGGTTAGGTGAGGCCGGGTTCCGAGAAGCTACGGTTGAACACCTGGCTGGGCCGGACTCCATGGTGATTGGAATCAAGTAGTGGCTAGTCGAAACGATGGAGTGTGGAAATCTCCGGCTCTGGTAGCGAACTACCTTCAGGGTGTCAGGGCTGCCGTTCCCCTGGCGACCGAGCAAATAGAGGCGATGATGAGATTGGTAATGGCTGGGAAAGAACCCGTGCCGTCATTCCTCGATCTTGGATGCGGTGACGGTATTCTGGCCGCAGCCCTCCTCGAACAATATCCAAGCTCTAAGGGCGTTCTGTTGGATTTCTCGGAGCCGATGATTCAGAGTGCCAAAACCAAGCTCCAGAAGCACGGGGAAAACCTGGTCTTCGAAACTGTCGACTATGGAGAAAGCGGCTGGATTCAGTCGGTAACCTCAGCGCGACCTTTTGACGTTGTTGTCTCAGGGTTTTCGATCCATCATCAGGCAGATGAGCGGAAGCGACAACTGTACTCTGAGATTCACGACTCATTGAGGCCTGGTGGATTGTTTGTGAACATTGAACACGTTTCTTCGCCGACGCAATGGATTGAACACGTGTGGGACGACTATTTCATTGACTCTCTGTATGCTCTCTCCTTGAAAGAGGGAAGTACGAAGACCCGTGAGGACGTCGCTCGGGAATTTTATTATCGTCCGGACAAGCACGCCAATATCCTCGCCCCTGTTGAGTCTCAATGCGACTGGCTTCGGGAAGCCGGCTACGTAGACGTGGATTGCTATTTCAAGGTCTTTGAACTCGCCGTCTTTGGTGGAAGACGCATTCCTTGAAACGTCTGAACGTCGCACGTCTCCTGCCCTCCGAAGGTGCCGCCAACGATGAACTACGAGCGTTACGCAGCCAAGTCCGACAGAGCCGCGAACGACTTGAGCCGTTAGCAAAATGAGCCCAGGTTGCGAGGAGAGAGCCGGACAACTCTTCCCCACGCAGTGACGCACAAATCCCCAGTAGCCGGAAGTTTCTTTCTCGAATGGGGAAGCACCGCTGGGGGGGCACTAACCTCTCTAGTCTAGGAGCCCCTTCGTCTACCGACCGGCTCGAATCTTGTTTCCAGGAACCACCTTCAGATTAATGGCTTCGGTGTAAATCCAGCGGTCTCGAACCTCGGCCTCGGCCGAGACCTCGAAAGTTCCTAGAGGGGTTTCGGAATCTGCCTTGAGTATCAGCGAAATCTGGTTGTTCTCCCGCGATTCGGAATCGACGGTTACACCTGAGGGGAGGTCCTTGACGGTGACGGGTATGTCGCTGGGGATCTTCTCGGCTTGCAGCGAGAGCGTAGTGGTGCTTCCCTGGGCGAGACTCAGCCCTGGACCCATGCCGCCTTCTCCGTGCTCTTTAGCGACCGAGAGATAGCCTGACAGGGGCTCGACTACGGTGAGAGAAATTTCCGGAAGGGGACGCCGGGTATAGTTCCACGCATCCAGCAGGGGACCCAGGATGAGTGTCGTCTCAGCCTTTACCACCCGGCCATCCTGACGCGATTCCTCGATGGTGGGAGCGCCGCGGACTTGGAAGGCATGAGTGCCCAGTGGCTGGGATTCAGCCACGTGGATGCGGAAGGGAATCTCGGGGATGATCATATCGGCCCCGTCCGCATTGGGTTCGAAGAGCTGATCGGCTCGGAACTTTGCCCTGCTGGGTTCGACTGATCCCGGCAGACCCTCGAACCAGATCGACACTTCCCCCTGGAAGCCGGCTTCGCGCACCAGGTGTACCTTGATCTGGACCGAGCTCCCCGGAGACACGTTCAGGTTCTCCGGAGTCGTGAAAAGCTGAAAGCCAGGCTTCTCGCTCTTCACCTTCAAGCGATAGACGTATCCTGGACCGCCCCGGCCAAGACGATCCTTGACGGTCAGCAGCAGGCGACCATTTTGCTGAGGCGTGTAGAACAGGCTGGAATCGGGGTTGCCGATCAAGGTCCCCTGACCTGCGACTACGTCGTCGCTTTCTGCCAGCTTCTTTCCCGAAGCATCCTTCAGGACCAAGACCGTATCCAGCTCGGGAACACCCAACTGGGCCGCCAGGGTCCACAGGTGCAGGGGGGTTCCGGTCTCCGCCTGAAGCTCGTAGGTATCCTGCTCATCCGGTCTTTCCAGACGGCCATGTACCCCGTAAGGACCCTGCCGCCAGTCGGCCGAGTCGGTCTTCCCCTCGGCGTACTCTGGCCAATCGCTCACCTCCAGAGATGGCCCGTCGACCAGTCCGCCCGGGCTCTGGACCCATACGCGCCAGAGGCCGCTGGACGCCCCAGCGGGCACCGAGAACTCGATTGCTACGGACTCGGGACGCGTTCGCAACACCCTCCCCTCGATTCGGTCGATGTCCCTGGCGGTGGGAGGATCGTTTTCAAATCGGATAGGTACCGTAAAGGGGTACGTCATGCGTGCGTGCTCGGCGCCGCGAAGCCGGGTCAGGTAGACTTTTCCCGTGTCTTCAAGGGCGGAGCCGACAAGTGTCATCCGACTCGTCCTGCCAGACGTAAGGGCGAGAGGCGTGAAGTGATGCACGGTCGGCAGCGACGTCATTCTCAGCATATAGGAACAGTTTTTTCCGAAATTGAAGCCGCGAGCTCCTCTATATTGGTCTAGCTTGACGTAGTAGGTGCCTCCGGTCTCGAAGGTCGTTTCTAGAAAGGGAGTCTCGTCGTAGAAGCTGCGATCGTCATTGAAGGCCACCTCCCGGCCGGACTGGTCCAGGAGGGACATCTTGGACTCCACACCCGAGCCAAATTCGATGGAGCGGAAGTCGAAGGTCCAGCGCTGGCCCGCCTCCACCTGGATCGCAAAGACATCTATGTCGGCCGCTCCATCCAGCCGTCCTTGAACCGTCCGCGGCAAGTCTGTCGCCGGCTGAGCTTGCTTCCAGGTGTCATTGGGTTCCGCTTCGAGAAGATCGGAAAACTGGCCCACGTTGAAGAGTACCGACGTGGAGTACCCCTCCCGGGTCAGGACCCTCAGTAAGTGAGGACCCAGAGCTGCGTCCGGAGCAATCTCGACGGTTCCCAATAGCTTTCCCCTGCTTGCCTCGAGGGTCTGCTTCCAGACCAGGTCCTGACAGTCGAACTCGACCCGGATCGGGTTGGACAGGCCCCCGGCGGCACGGGTGCTGTATCTGACTGTCTTCTGGCTCAAGATCTCCAGGAGGAGCGAGGTCCCGCGCTGTCCTCCCAGAGGGTAGAGGCGGGCGATCTCCAGGCGCCGGTCAGCCCCTCCAACTGAACCGGAAAGCACCAGTAAGAGGAGCAGCAGGCAGAGATACGTTCTCAAGTCCAGATTTCCTTCACCGGCTGTCCTTCTTTGTTGATGGCGATAGGCCTTCCCTCAACCACATAGGTCTTGTGGGCATCGATGCCCAGTAGCTTGTAGACGGTAGCTCCAAGATCCTCGATGGTGACGGGCCGGTCGACTGGTTCGGATGCGCGAGCATCGGTTTTTCCGACGACCTGTCCACCGCTGACACCGGCACCTGCCAGAGCTACGGAAAAAGCGCCAGGCCAGTGATCTCGGCCTCCCGAGAAGTTCATCTTGGGAGTGCGACCGAAGTCTCCGATGACCAGGACCAGGGTGGTGTCCAGCAGTCCGCGCTGATCCAGGTCTTCCAGGAGCCCTGAGAAAGCCTGATCGAACTCGGGGACGATCCTGCGATGGCTTTCGTCGTTGTTGGTGTGGGTATCGTAGCCATCCTGGAAGACGCTCACCAGCCGAACACCGGCCTCAACCAGACGCCTTGCCATGAGTGCACCCTGGCCCACCTCGGTGCGGCCATAGGTTTCCCGGAGTCCCTCCGGCTCCTGCCCGATGTCGAAAGCCTTCTTGGCGGCAGGTGAGGCAATGAGATCGAAGGCCTTCTGGTAGAACTGGTCCATGCCGTCCAGCAGGGTGGAGCCCTCTACCTTCTTGAACTCCCGGTCCAGGATCGACATCAGCTGGAACCTGGATTGAGCCTCCTCCCATCCCAGTCCCAGGGGAAGGGTAAGATCCTTCACCGAGTAGTCCTTCTGGTTGGGATCGCCCGCGATGAAAGGGTCGTAGATCGGACCCAGAAACCCCGCCTTGGCCCAGAGCTGCTCCTTGGGAATCAGCACGAAGGGAGGGAGACCTCCCCGGGAGCCACGTTCCCGAGCGATGACGGAACCGTAGCCGGGGTGGATCAGTTCGTTCCGGGGTCGAATACCGCTGAAGACGTATTGCCGGGCCCGCTCGTGGATTGCTTCCTCTGAGTGCATGGAACGAATCAGGGCGAATTTCTTCATCATCTGGGCCGTGCGGGGCATCAATTCCGAGAGATGGATGCCTGGCAGGCTGCTGCGGATGGTGCCGAAGCTCCCCCGGATGTCGCGGGGCGCTTCCGGTTTGGGGTCGAAGGTGTCCAACTGGCTGGCGCCGCCCCGCTGAAAAAGAACGATGCAGGAAATCTCGCTTCGCTCCTTCCCAGATGCCAGCAGGCTATGGAGGTCGATTCCTCCAAAGGCAGCGGCGCCCACCTTGAGAAAGGCCCTACGGCTGAATCCCAGGGGTCGTGTCAGTTTCAAACGCATGGACTTTCTCCAATTGACCCAGATTGTTAATGTTCCACTCGTGCAGTGGCAGTCGAGCTGTTGTGATGGCGAGGAGGCTAACCGAGCATAGCACAATCAGGACGAATCATTGCCAGGTCGTAGTAGATTGAGTTCCCAGAATCGAGCTCCGCCGCCGATCCACGCTGTCTCACTCCGGGGGCTTTTGCCTGACATCGCTTACGCCGAAGGTATTATTGCGTGTAGCCCAGGGTTGCAATGCGAAGCGAGCTACTCTGGGTTTGTCGTCCCTCTGTCCTTTACGCTGAAAGCGTTATTGCAAAGATGTTGCCGGTCAGCAATAACCCCTTTTGGGGTAACGTATTTCTTTGAATGACCTGGACCCAGGGTAGCTCGCTTCGCTTCGCTTCGCCAACCCTGTGCTACACGCAATAACACCTTCGGTGTAGGGGACGTCCCCTCAAAGTTGTCTCCCTGGATGATCCAGCGCCAGCTGTGGGTCTCTGTTGGCCTGATTAGAAATGTCTTTCTCGAATGGGGCCAGGGCTTCCTGGGGGCGGCACTGACCTGAAACCCCGACGTGGTGCCGGTCTCCGGAGCTTCCGAAACATCAAGCGAGTCTTGCTCGGTACCCTGCAGGGAGGCCGGCAGTAGGACGACGAATACAAGGGCTTATTTGAGATGAGTTCTGGTGCGTGATTCGAATCTGCCTGTAAAATGCCTTCAACACTAATGCGAGCAGCTTGGGCACCAGATTACCCGCAACCACGGACCACGTTCACGCGAATCGGGCAGGAGTTACCGGACCAACCTCGATCCCCGGGGATCACTCCTGACAGGGAGGCCAGAGGAGCTCCGATCCGAGACTTGATATTGGGAATGTTGGTTTGGGCGGAGTCCCTGCCGAGAGAGTCAGAGTGCAGCCCCATGTCTGCCTCTTTTCACGGATACAAAATATGAGCCAACCCATCGGAATCGGTGTAATCGGAATGGGATGGATGGGCACGGTGCATAGCCGAGCGTATCGTGGCCTTTCCGATCGTTTTCAGGATAGCGATATTTCGGCCCGACTGGTGGTCTGCGCGGATGAGGTCGAGGAGCGGGCCAAACAGGGACGGCTCCGCTTTGATTTTCTGCGCGGGACCACCGATTGGCGCCAGGTGGTCGCGGATCCCGAGGTGCAATTGGTGGTGGTCGCTACCTCGAACAACACTCATCTGGAAATAGTCCGGGCCACCGCCGCGGCGGGAAAACACGTGTTTTGAGAAAAGCCGGTCGGACGCGATCCAGGGGAGACGGCAGCGATTCACCAAGCTGCCAGCGACGCTGGCGTCCTCTCGGCCGTCGGCTACAACTATCGTTGGGTTCCGGTGGTACGCTATGCGCGGGAGCTGATTCATGATGGGCGGCTGGGTGAGATCACGCATTTTCGCGGTCGCTTTCTGGTTGACTACGGCAGCAATCCACAGGGCGTGCTTTCCTGGAGATTCCAAAAAGAAACTTCTGGCTCGGGGACGTTGGGCGACATCATGTCGCACGTGGTCGACCTGGCGCACATGTTGGTGGGTCGCATTGGCCGCGTTGTGTCGCACCAAAAAACCTTCATCACCGACCGTCCCTTGGCGACGGCGGGTGAGGGGACTCACTTTTCAGTAGGCAGCGACGGACCGCGCGGTGAGGTAACCAATGAAGATTACGTCGGTGCGCTAGTTCAGTTCGGCAATGGAGCACCCGGAACCCTGGAAGTATGTCGCGTCGTCAAAGGACATGATTGTGAACTGGCCTTTGAGATCAACGGGACGAAGGGTGCGCTAAGATGGAACTTCGAGCGGATGAACGAAATTGAGCTTCGTCTACCCGAGGCAGGGGCGGAATATGATGGATTCACCGTCGTTCGCGCCGGTCCGCGGCACCCACAGTTCGCCGATTTCTATCCAGGTCCGGGGAATGGCATGAGTTATGAAGACCTTAAAATGATCGAAGCCTATCAGTTCGCCAAGTCGATCAGGGGTGGCCCGCAGCACGAGCCCAGTTTCAGTGACGCGCTAGCGGTCACCGAAGTTCAAGAAGCGATGATGCGATCTTGGGAAAGCGAAAGCTGGGAACATGTCGTTGCGGGCAACTGAACAAACGATCCTAAGGGTCTGCGCAAGAATAACTTGGTAGAAGTGGCGCTCAGATTTGGCCGCGAACGATTGAGTGAAACCGCAGGCGTAGCCGGGTCTAAGTTGAGGATTTTTCGATTGAGGAGCGGCCGAAGATGGTGTGAAGATGAGATGTCAAAATGCCAAGTTATTCTTGCGCAGACCCTAAGGGAAGTATTTGATGGCTAAATCCGCACCGCTTTTCCTTCTTGGGCTGATTCGAACAGGGCCAGTAGGACCGCTGTATTCTGGCGGCTGTCTGACAACGGGATCGCCGGTTCAGCGCTATCCAGAATACTCGCCATCATGCGATTGACCTGATGCTCGTAGGCGTTGTCGTTGGGGTACTCGGTCGTGTCGAGTGTTTGGCTGAGCATCCCATCGTCCCAGTCTCCTCGTGCTGGGGAGCCGTCGTGTCGAATCCAATTGACTTGCGGGACTCGCTCCAGTTGGCTGCCCCAGGGGGAAAATATGCGGATGCTCCCTTCGGTGCCTAACACATCGGCTTCGATATTGCCGAACGCCTCGAGACTGGAAAAAAACTGGGACTGGACACCGTCGGGAAATTGCATCTGTCCAGCAAAGCTCAGATCGACGCCGCGATCGCTAAGATTCTGCGACGCCAGCACCTCGATTCGGTTCCTGTTACAACAGCCGCCGAGTGTGGCGCACGCTGTAGCTGCCCAAGTCCCAGAGCGAGCCGCCACCTTGACAAGGGTCCATGCGCACATCCTGGAAGTTTTTCAACACATATGTGAAAACACTGCGTAACAACCGCACCTGGCCAACTGCTCCCTCGGCCATCAATCGCTGTAGATAGTCCATTTGAGGATGTGCGCACATCATGGCCGCCTCTTGGACGATCACACCACTGCGGTGGGCAGACTGCTCAATCTGGTCCATTTCTGCGAGGGTCAGCGCCAACGGCTTTTCGCAAAGCACATGTTTCCCGGCGTCCGCGCATTTGACCGTCGATTCGGTGTGCAGACCATTGGGCAGTGAAATGTAGACTGCGTCGGTGTCCGGGTCCGCTACCAGCTGATCATAGCTGCCGTAATAGCGGGGAATTTCCCTCTGGAGGGCGTAGTTCCGCGCCTTTTCTTCGCTACGCCTGGCCACGGCCACCAATTGGCTGCGGTCCGCATCACGAAGAGGTCCGATCAGCCTCTCGTTGATCCGAGTGGTGCTCAAAATGCCCCAACGGATGTTTGAATCGCGATTGCTCATTGGCTCGCTACATCCACGGCGGAGCCGCATCCGGCTGCGTCCTCAACAGAATCGGCTTCAGAAACTCGACACTCTTTTCGATTCCTTCCTTCGAACTCATCACCGGGTCCTCATGCTCAATGCTCAATGATCCGTCATAGCCCACCTGCCGCAAGGCACTGACGAATTTTCTCCACCAGAGTTCATCGTGCCCAAACCCCAGTGTGCGATAGGCCCAGGCGCGTTCGTGAATGTCCAGCATCGGGCGAGTGTCGAGAGTACCCGTGAGTGCCGTCTCATGGGGATCTATGCAGGTGTCCTTGGCGTGTACGTGAAACACGGTACCGCTACCCAGGTAGCGGATAGCGTGATGGGCGTCGATACCCTGATAGAAGAAATGGCTTGGATCGAGATTCGCGCCCAGGTTAGGTCCGACAATTTCTCGAAGTCTCAACAAGGTTCGGGTGTTGTAAACAACCTGGCCAGGGTGCGCCTCGATGGCAATCCTGACTCCATGGTCCGCGGCGAATGCTCCCAACTCACGCCAATATGGTGTGACACACTGCTCCCATTGCCAGTCCAGCAACTCGGCGAACTCTGGCTGCCAGGGGTGGGTCACCCAATTCGGATATCCGCCGCCCTCAGGTGTCCCCGGACACCCGCTCATGGTTACGACGGTATCGATACCCAGCTGGCTGGCCACTTCGATCGTCTGACGCAGTTGGTGCTGAGTTTGGCCACGGCGGTCGTCGTCCGGATCAAGTGGATTCCCATTGCAGTTCAGCGCGCTGAGCGTAAGATTGCGGCTGGTTATTGCTCCCATGAACGCGTCACGAGCCTGCTGGCTGGACACGAGTTCCTGCGGCTGGCAATGCGGTACAGGCGAAAATCCTCCTGTCCCGATTTCCACGGCCTCAATACCTCGGGCAGCTGCCCAGTCGAGAGCCGCGAGGAAATCCATCTCCGCCAAGCCGTCCATAACCAATCCGATTTGCATGATGTGCCTTCCGGGGTTTGTTGAAAGTGTTATTCAGTTCTAGCCCGCATTTCTCATCGCTGGTCTACTGTGTCGCCGCAATCATCCGCCCTGGCTGCGTTACACTCCTTCGGCCTCCTCGACGTACTGCACGAGTACGACTGCGGGGGCCTCGGGCAAGCCTTGCCAGGACGGCCCTTGCGGCGCCTCGCTACGACAAGCGATGAGAAATGCGGGCTAGGGAACTCGTTGCTTGACTCAATAATATAGCCGTTGCAGCTCGTCCCGTTCTCGGGCGTATTCGGCGCGCAGCTTCTGCGTGACTGGGTCTTCGCTCGTCTCGGCTGCCGCCACATCCCACCAGACTCCTGACCCTGGACAGTAACGTCGAGGTTCGACCTCGGCGACGATCAAGCAGGGACCCGTCTCTCGCCGTGCCTCGCGCAGCGCCTGTGTTACTTGCTCAGGGCTCGATACCTGCCAGGCCTTTGCGCCCATGCTTTCCGCGTTCTTGGCGAAATCGATCGCAACGAACTCCCCTTCCAGACGATTGGTGTCGCCATCGCGATGCCGGAATTCGTTGCCAAAACTATGTCCAGACCGGGCGTCTTGCAGGTTGTGAATGGATTGAAAACCGTGATTTTCCGATACGATCACGGTGATCTTGAGCTCTTCTTGCACAGCGGTGACCAACTCGGTTGGCTGAAGCAGGTAAGTACCATCGCCCACGAAGACGAATATTTCGCCCCCCGGCTGGGCCAATCGCACGCCCAGACCAGCGGGCAATTCGTAACCCATACAGGAAAACCCGAATTCCAGGTGACAGAATCGGCCGCCGCTGGTATCCCACAATTGCAGCAGGTCGCCTGGTGGCGTTCCGGCCGCGGCAACGATCGTATCTCCGGACTGGGCTTCACTGTTGATGATGTGAATCAGTTCGCCCTGCCCCATGGCCTCTCCGGGGACCGCGCAATAGGTCTCCTTCTGGAGTCGTTCCGACCACTTCCTTTTGACGCCGGTTACTTCCTCGAGATAGTTTTCATTGGATTGAATGCCGGAGGCCTCGGCCGCCGCAGAAAGTGCCCGAAGCGCTTCCCTGGCGTCGGCCGTGATGGGTAGCGCGCCCATCTTGTAGGCGTCGTGACCGCAGACGTTGATCTGGACAAACTTCACCTGAGGGTGTTGAAACAAGGTGTTGGAACCGGTGATGAAATCGGACATTCGTGTGCCCACGCAGATCACCAGGTCCGCCTGGGCGGCAATTGTCCCCGAAGGAGGAGCGCCAGTTACGCCGTGGCCCCCCAAAAGCAACGCCGAGCCGTTTCGGATCGCACTCTTACCGGCGAAGGTCTCGCCCACGGGGATGCCAAATTTCTCCGAGAACGTCTCGAGCTCCTCCTGTGCGTCTGAATAGTGGACGCCGCCGCCAGCGATAATCATGGGGCGCTCGGCTTCTTTCAACAGCTCAACGGCGGCTTGGACCCGTTCAGCGTCGGGTTGCCGTCTTTCGATTTTCCACACGCGGCGTTCAAAAAAGTGGCGGGGATAGTCGTAAGCGTGGGCCTGGACATCCTGCGGTAGGGAAAGCGTTACGGCACCCGTTTCGGCTGGGTCGGTCAGCACCCGCATCGCTTCGGGAAGTGCCGTGAGCAATTGTTCAGGCCTCGAGATACGATCAAAGAATCGGCTCACCGGTCGCAGGCAGTCGTTTACGCTTACATCCGCCGAAACTGGATGTTCGAGTTGCTGTAAGACGACTCCTTGATGTCGCGTCGCGTAGTAGTCAGAGGCCAACAGCAGTACGGGAAGTCGATTGATGGTGGCCGCCGCCGCCCCGGTGGTCATGTTGGTCGCGCCCGGGCCGATGGAGGAGGTGCAGGCGAAAGTCGCGGCCCGTCGGGTGGTTTTGGCATAAGCCGCCGCCGTGTGCACCATCGACTGCTCATTTCGCGGCTGGTAGTAGGGCAAATCCTGGCCGTATTCATAAAGCGCTTGTCCCAGTCCGGCCACGTTGCCATGGCCATAGATGCCAAACACTCCCTCGATCAGGCGCCGCTGTTGGCCGTCCCGATCACTGAACTGGACCTGCAGGTATTTGACAAGCGCCTGGGCCATCGTCAAACGAATTGTTGTATCGGCTGCCATTGGTTTGGTGCTCCCGTTTGTATTGGGTCGTGAAACCGGATTACGTCTCTCACCCAATCCCAATCTTCCTCAAATACTCTCGTGTTCTCTTCGCGATCGGGAATGGTTTGTCGAACTCGCAGGGATACATGTCCTGCTCGACGATTGCGAAACCGCTGTAGTCGATTTCCTGGAGCACGTCGCGCAGTGCCTCAAAATCAACAACGCCGACCGAGGGCTCGCAAAAAATTCCCTCGCCGACCGCCGGAGCAAAGGTGACTTCCTTAGCTTTAACCTCTTTTTGCTTGTCACGATCCACGCTCTTCAAGTGGAGATAGGGAATTCGCTCGTGATGCTTCCGCATGAAGCTGACTGGCTCGCCGCCTCGATAGGCGTGGTGTCCGGTATCCAAGCAGAAGGAGAGGATCTCAGGGTCGGTCGCGTCCATCAGTTGCTCGATTTGCGGCTCGTACTCCACATGTGTCTCGGCGTGTGGGTAATAAGCCGCCCGCAATGCAAACCTTTCCTGGCAGAGGCGTGCCAACTCGTCGACCTTGTCCACTAATCGTTTCCAGGCATTTTCATCGAGCTCTTTGGACCTGAGCACCTCGCCCATCCAGGGGTTGGAATAGGTGTCGTCGATGAGCACAATGTACTGCCCGCCGGTTCCGGCTACCAACTCACCTGCACCGTTGAGTTGTTGCTCGATCTCTGGCGCGTACTCAGGATCCTCAAGATGCGACATTACGAAGGTCCCGGACACGCGCAGGTTCCGCTTGCTGAGTTCGTACTTGAGGGTGTTGATATCGGTCGGCAAGTAACCAAAGGGACCGAGTTCGATGTATTCATAACCTGCCTCGGCAACCTCATCCAGACAACGAGCGTAGGGGATCTGCTTGGGGTCGTCTGGAAACCACACGCCCCAGGAATCCGGTGCGCTGCCGATCTTGGCGTCCATTAGAACTTCCCTGGAGCAATACTGGTCAACTGAGTGATCTTGTCATTTGTATTGATGCTTGTCCACATAGCCCGCTTCAGCGGGCCTCTCGTATCCGCCATTACTCCAAAATCGGACCGTACCGGCATCGCCATCGACGGTGATCAGCTGGCCACTGACGATGCGCCGGTTCGCATTGCCAGTTCCCATGACCGCAGGAATGCCATACTCTCGAGCGACAATCGAGCCATGTGCGAGAATGCCGCCGATGTCCGTGGCCAGCCCCAAAGCCTGCGTAAACAGTGGCGTTCAGGCCGGAGTCGTATTTGGGCAGACGAGGATCGTATCCTGCCCCATTTTCTCGAAGTCGTCTGGAGAGAGGATCACGCTTGCCGAACCGGTAACCTTGCCGGGGCTGACGGCGAAACCGTTCAGCCTGTTGGAATCGTCCGCATTTCGCTTCTGAGTTCCGAAAAAGGAGCAGTCAAATGGGCCAATCTTGAACCTGCTGTTCTCAGGCACCATCCCTGGAGGATGTAGGCTCTTGCGCGCCTCGCGCAGTTTGCGCCGCTGGCCTGCGATCTGCCCAAGCTCCGAACATGCCCGATCCTCTTTACGTGTGGTGTAGGCTCTTATAAGCTCTCCCGTCTCAAGGAAAAAAACATCATTGGGTGTCGTCAGCGTTCCTGCCTTGGCCAGCCGTTCCCCAAGTTCGAGCGCCAGGCGGCGCCTCGTGAAGAATGAGAGATGCGACACCCCCACGCGACGCTACCCTGGCTTGTACAGGGATGCGCGTGGGTGAGTGCTTAGCCCTGTATTGGTCAGACATCACTGACTTCCGTAAGGGCAAGATACGGGTAGAAAGAAACTTCTCTAGTAACCCGTCAATCAAGGAACTATCCACCCCAAAAACGAAGGCCTCCAGGCGTGAAGTCCACATGAATAAGCACTTACTCAGCCGCTTCCTCTGCAATGAGGCCATATTGCAAACGACCCTCTCCGGAGTCGTACGCTTTCTTGTAACGGAAGGTCACCGGCCGCAGCCGCATCAGGTCAC
>CAUZIZ010000149.1:0-13404 GCA_963579905.1 Acidobacteria bacterium UBA6911
AATAGCTCCTCATAAGCGATCGGCGGGCAGTACCGCAACAGCCGAGCCGAGTTCTGAGTGGCTTGGTGCAAAAACTTAGAATTTGGGCCTCCAAAATGACTCCTAGGAGCCGGGAAACGGTCCTGTTTTCGAAATTGCGCTTATTTTAGGTCTAGCAGCGCTGACAGAGCCATGACCGTGAGGGAGTGGGATCCTGTGCTTCAAGGAAGCGCCTGGGGGTATGATCCCTGTCGGGCCCCGCTCCCTGACAGTCGCGGCTCTGCCGGACTTGGCTTCGTAACGCTGGTAGTTCACCCGTTGGCGGCACCTTCGGAGGACAGGAGACGTGCGACGTATTCTTGAAGTTTCAGCTTAGAATCAGGCGATGCCGCTCAGAGTTCCTGTCCTTGACCCGCTTTTCATGCCCAGGATAGAATCCTTTCTCCAGCATTGGCATGTTGTCCCGACATTTGTTTGAAAGTAGAGTGACGTAAGAGTGCAGCAAGACTTCACAACCTCGTCCGATCGGCAGCCTTCACAGGAGCGGACCCAAGCCAGCCGGGAGCAGCTGGATGCCCATGTGCGGGACATGATTCAGTGGCATTTCAGCCCGGAATCCGGGTGTCCTTTCTGGCTTGAGTGGCAGGAAAAGACGGGCTGGGATCCACGCAGTGAAGTGCGGGGTTACGGGGACCTGGTGAAGTTCAATCTCTTCGAGGATGATTGGCTCCGAGGGGGGCCGCTGCAACGGTGGGTACCCAAGGCATATAGCGACCGGCCGGTTTTCGTTTTCGAGACTGGCGGAACCACCGGCATCCCGAAATCGCGTGTCAACATCGAGGACTTTCGCATCGACTACGAGATCTTCTCCGAGACTCTGCCTGAAGAACATTTCCCCATCGGCTCGAACTGGCTCATGCTGGGGCCCTCGGGGCCTCGCCGCCTGCGTCTGGCCGTGGAGCACCTGGCTCACCTGCGGGGAGGGATCTGCTTCTGTGTCGACCTGGATCCGCGCTGGGTGATCAAGCTGATCAAGAAGGGATGGACAGATCATCTCAAGGCTTATCAGCAGCACGTGATCGATCAGGCGGTTACCGTCCTTTCGGCAGGCCACGATATCAAGTGTCTTTTCACCACGCCGAAGCTTCTGGAGGCTCTGTCAGTGAGCCTCGAAGCCGCAGGATCGAGTATCAAGGAGACGGGTATTACGGGGATCTTCTCAGGTGGTACCGAGTTCACTCCGCAGTGGTATCGGTTTGCAGTGGAAGAGCTTCTGGACGGGGTCTACATGACGCCGACCTATGGGAATTCCCTGATGGGCTTGGCCGCTTCCAAGCCTTTCGAGCCGGCTGATGCCTATAAGATCACCTACCATGCGCCCCAACCTCGAGCAGTTCTTTCAGTTGTGAATTTCGACGACAAGGAGCAGCTCGTCGAGTATGGCGAGACGGGTAGGATTCAGCTGACGACGCTGACCAGGGAGCTCTTCATCCCGCGATTCCTGGAGCGCGATGAAGGGGAGCGCGAACCCCCCTGTCACAGTTACCCTTGGGACGGTGTCAGCGGTGTTCGTCCCTATCATGGGTTCGCCAAAACCACCACCGTGGGAGTTTACTAGTAGTGATTCATTTCCCAATCCTCCGTTGGGGGGAACCGTACAAGAGCCTGGACGTTGATCAAGTGGTCCATTTCGTCACCGGCGAACCTTTGGCCGAGGTCAGTCAGGCCATTGGGGGGATGATCGGGCGTGATATGCGTCAGGCTGCGCGAGCGCGACGGGTGCTCCGGGAGATCCCCTGCAAGGAACTCTTGAGCATGGCCAGGACGGCGGCCGATCTGTTCATGACGGCCGAGCTGCCCGCCGGAGATGGCACCCAGACACCGGAGCAGTTCGTCAAGTACCAGTCAGCCACGACCGGGCTTCCCGAGCACATGTGCCACAAGAACATGCAAAAGCTCCATCATGTGCTGACCCACCTGGACCAGATCCTGGAGTCCCTTACCATGGGACTCGACCTCGACATTCTCAGCCGTGGGTATGGCGAAGAGAAAGGAATCATGCGGAGCTATCAGGCCACGGCCCCGGTTCTGGGCATGGTGCTACCTTCCAATTCCCCGGGGGTTCATGGTCTCTGGCTGCCGGTAATACCCCTGCAAGTCGGACTGGTTCTGAAGCCGGGTCCTCAGGAACCCTGGACTCCGTATCGTATGTCAGAGGCCTTTTTCCAAGCAGGCGTGCCCCGGCAGGCGATATCTCTCTATCCGGGTTTGGGCGAAGTCGGGGCCGCAGTTCTCCAGCACTGCCCCAGCAATCTGATTTTCGGAGGGACGGCCACCGTCGAACAGTATCAGGGCAATCCCCGAGTACAGGTGCACGGGCCCGGATTCAGCAAGATCCTATTGGGCGACGATAAAGTCGACGATTGGGAGCAGTACCTCGACCTGATGGTCGACAGCGTCCTCACCAACAGCGGCCGAAGTTGCATCAGTTGCTCCGGCATCTGGGTCTCCAGAAACGCGAGGGAGATTGCAGAGGCCTTGGCCGAGCGTCTCGGTCCGGTGGCTCCGAAGTCCCCCGAGGATCCGGATGCGACGCTAGCTGCTTTTACTGTGACAGGACAGGCCGAAGGGATTAACGCCGCCATCGAGCAGGGTCTGGAGGAGTCAGGGGTGAGGGATGTCACGGCCGGCTATCGTGACGGCGATCGGCTCCTGGCACAGGCACGCTGCGCCTACCTTCGGCCCACCGTCATCCGCTGTGATTCTCCGGAGCGCAGCCTGGCCAACACGGAATACATGTTTCCCTTCGTGAGCGTGGTCGAGTGTCCTCAGGAGCAGATGCTGAGCCAGATTGGCACCACTCTGGTGGGCACCGGAATCACCGAGGACGAGGGTTTCCGGGAGAGCCTTCTGGATTGTTCCCACATCGATCGGCTCAATCTGGGGCCAATCCCCACCATTCAGCTCAATTGGCTGCAGCCGCATGAAGGCAATCTGGTGGACTTCCTATTCCGCCCGCGTGCCTTTCAGTTGGCTGGATAATTCGTCTGAACGTCTGAACGTCTCTTTTTTCAGGACAGCACCGTCAGCTGCTAACAAGACACTTCGACGTTCGCATGTTCGGTGTTCTGCGGTTTGTGATTCAGCCTTTCTTCCTTGCTCTGGGAAAGGCAACCGGCGGAAATGAAAAACCGCAGAATATCGAACAAGCGAATTTCGCAGGGAAGACTCTTGCCTTGTTTCTCGCAGGAATCCCCCCCCGAATCCTCCGTAGTAACTAGCTCAGATAGCCGTTCTCTGTCAGGACATCGACAAGGGTCTGGACCGCCGCGGCTGATTCCTGGAGCAGCGTGTTTTCTTCCCCTTGCAGATTGATCTGGATGATCTCCTCCATACCACTGCTGCCAAGCTTCACGGGCACGCCCACGTAGAGACCGTTGATGCCGTACTCGCCCTGTAGATAGGCGGCACAGGGAAGGATCTTTTTCTTGTCTTTGACGATGGCTTCAACCATCTCGGCAACGGCAGCCGAGGGAGCATAGTAGGCACTCCCGTCTTTTAGCAGTCCTACGATCTCAGCTCCGCCGTCTCGGGTACGCTGAATCAGGGCTTCCAGCTTATCTTCGGGCAGCAGTTCCGTAATCGGGATCCCTGCCACGGTGGAATAGCGAGCAAGGGGAACCATGGTGTCCCCATGGCCCCCCAGAACGAATGCGTGGGTGTTCTCCACCGAGACATTCAAGGCCTCGGCGATAAAACTCCGAAAGCGGGCAGAGTCGAGAATGCCCGCCATGCCCACGACCCGCTGGCGGGGGAACCCGCTCACCTGCTTTACAACCTGACACATGGCGTCGAGTGGATTGGAGACCACGATGAGAATGGCGTCGGGACTCCTCTCGACGATTTTCTCGGTGACGTCCTTCAGGATAGAAGCGTTCTTGAGAAGAAGGTCGTCCCGGCTCATCCCGGGTCGTCGGGCCAGGCCTGCTGTGAAGACGACCACGTCTGAATCGGCGGTAGCGTCGTAGTCGTTTGCTCCCGATACATGTGAATCAGATCCCTGGACCGGACCGGCCTCGAGCATATCGAGGGCCTTGCCCTGGGGCATGCCTTCGACAATGTCCGTCAAGACCACGTCGGCCAATTCCATGTCGGCGATTCGCTGAGCCGTCGTTGCTCCGACGTTCCCTGCACCTACTACGGCTACTTTTGTTCTCATATCTATTCCTAATACCTACATGATACCTACATGTTCTCGATGATGGCGGAGGCGAAACCGCTGGTCGTGACCAGGCTAGCTCCCTCCATCTGACGTTCAAAGTCGTACGTGACTCGTTTCTGGGCAATCGTTTTTCCCAGGGCCGCGTCGATACATTCCGCTGCTTCCTGCCATCCCAGGTGCTCGAGCATCATCACTCCGGAGAGCACCAGGGAGCCTGGATTCACCTTATCCTGCCCGGCATACTTTGGCGCTGTGCCGTGGGTTGCTTCGAACAGGGCGACACTATCCCCGATGTTCGCGCCAGGGGCCATCCCCAGACCGCCCACCTGAGCTGCGCAGGCATCGGAGAGGTAGTCCCCGTTGAGGTTCGGGAGTGCAAGCACGTCGTACTCATCCGGCCGCAGGAGGATCTGCTGGAACATGGAATCGGCGATCCGATCGTTGATCAGGATCTTTCCCTCTGGAAGTCGTCCGTTGTGCTTGTCCCAAAGCTCCTGCTCGGGGATACAGATATTACCGAACTCATCTGCAGCCAGTTCGTAGCCCCAATCCCGAAAGGCCCCTTCCGTGAACTTCTGGATGTTGCCTTTGTGTACCAGGGTGACGCTCTTCTTGCCCTGGGCGATAGCGTACTGGATCGCCTTTCTTACCAGTCGGCGGGTGGCGAAGATGGAAATTGGTTTGATGCCGATTCCAGAGTCCTCGCGGATGCTTTTCGAGAAGTTGGTGTTGATGAACTCGATCAGTTTCAGAGCTTCGTCACTCCCCTGGGGCCACTCAATGCCGGCGTAGACGTCCTCTGTGTTTTCTCGGAAGATGACGACATCCAGTTTTTGAGGCTCCTTGACCGGGGAAGGCACGCCCTCGATGTAACGGCAGGGACGGACGCAGGCGTAGAGGTCCAGAATCTGTCGCAGGCTGACGTTGAGGCTGCGAATTCCGCCGCCCACTGGCGTCGTTAGCGGACCTTTTATGGCGACCAGATAGTCCGAGATGGCATCGACACTTTCCTGAGGCAGCCATTCGTCGAGCTGGTTCTTGGATTTCTCACCAACGAGGATTTCTAGCCAGGCGATCTCCCGTTCGCCGTGGTAGCATTTCTGAACAGCCCCATCAAGGACCCGTTGGGTCGCCCGCCAGATGTCGGGTCCGATTCCGTCCCCTTCTATGAAGGGGACGATCGGGCGATTTGGGACGTTGATCTGGCCGCCATTGTAGGTGATCCTCTCGCCATTTTGGGGTGGCTTTACTACTCTGTTGCTATCTGCCATGGGGCGTACCTCTGGTTCGCAAAAAGGGTTAACTTACTTGGAAACCCTTCCTGAGTCAACTCAAGCACGTGCACCCTATTTCGGGATTAAAGAGAGCCGCGACCGTCTTGGTGAGTGGGCCTCTTTCGAAGGGCCAGTGGAAAGTGCAAGATCAGCCGTTGGAGCCGGGGGAGATTGTGCTGCTGACCGGTCGCTCCTCGGAATGTGGCCCCATATCGCACACGGCTTAAGTCGCTTGCGGCTCTGTTGAATTGGCGATGCTTGGGGATGATAGTCGATCGTTTGGAACTTGAGATTTCGAAGCTTCAGCTCACAGACTTTCTATCAGTCGGGCTAGCAGTGCGACCCTAACTGGGAGTGCATCCAGCTCGATGTGCTCGTGGACTGCGTGAGCCCCGTCGCCGTCGACTCCCAGGCCGTCCAGAGTGGGCACTCCGAGGGCGGCGCTGAAGCTTCCATCACTTCCTCCGCCGGTCTCTCCCTCCTTCAGATCCAGCCCTAGATCCTTGCCGATCTCCCGGGCCTTTTCGAAAAGGGCTTCGCTCTTGGGGCCTTTGATCATGGGTGGACGATTGATGCCCCCGGAAACCTCGATACGGGCACCGGCGAGGTTCGGCTCAAGGTGGTTTAAGGCCGCTTCAACCCGCTGCCCTTCCTCTACAGTTCGGAAGCGGAAGTCCACCATGGCATCTGCGGAGTCTGGGATGACGTTGTCGCGTGCTCCCCCGTGAGCAATGGTAACCGACACGGTGGTTTCGCGCTCTGCAGAGGAAAGGGCCTGGATCGCCAGAATCTGCCGAGCCAGTTCCTCGACAGCGTTGATGCCCTTTTCGGGCTCGACTCCGGCATGGGCGGCCCGTCCCTGAATCTTGATACCGGCGGTTCCCGCTCCTTTCCTGAAGGTTTTCAACACGCCTCCCGGAAGCGGAGGTTCGGTCACCAGCACCAGATCGCTTTGGCGGGAGAACTCCTCGATCAGCTCCTGGCTGTGAAGGCTCCCGATCTCCTCGTCGGTGGTGTAGAGAAAACGCACCTTGCGTTCTGGGCGGATGCGACCCTTTGCGATGTAGTCCTGTATCTTAAGGGTTGCGGCAACGCCCGCCTTCATGTCGAAGATCCCGGGCCCGTGTATTCGGTTGCCCTCAATCCGGAAGGGGAGGCGGGCGAGACTTCCGGGCTCCCATACCGTGTCGATGTGGCACAAGACCAGGATGGAGCCTCCGGCTCCGCCATCCCACTCGGTCCAGATAATGTCGCCCACATCTTTCCGTGGGATCACCTGAGGCGAGAACCCCGCTTTCTTCATGTGGGACATGAGAAAGGATCCCAGGCCATCTACCAGTGTTTTGTCAGTGGAAGGGCTCTCTCGTTCGACAAGATCCTTCAGTAGCCCGATGATCTCTTGCTGCTCGTTCTTGACGGTCTCGAGGAACGTCTGATCACTCATGTATGACTCCAGTTGAATTCGACCTCAGCGACAAATTCCGAATCCCCTGTGAGGAGGATCTCGCCTCCTTCGCTCCATTCGACCTGCTGGCTGCCCGTTCCTGTGTCGACTTCGATCGGGGACTCGGCTCGAGCCGTGCGGATCGCCGCCACTGCTGCACCGCTGCAGCCAGTTCCCGAGGAATGGGTCGGCCCCACACCCCGTTCCCAGATCCGGACTTTCAAATGGTGCCTGCTCTCGACCTGCACGAAGCTGACGTTGGTCCGTTCGGGAAAGGCTGAATGTGTTTCGAGCGCGGGGCCAAGGCGTTCGAATTCGTCTCGTCCTGGAAGGGTGGAAACGAAGACAACACACTGAGGATTCCCGACCGAGAGCGCGGTGACGGGAACACTCTCACCGTCGACTTCGAGGGGATAATCCACCACGGTGGACACATTTCCTCCGCTGTAGGGAATGGCATCTGCCGCGAAGCTTGGTTCTCCCAGTGAGGTCGTGTAGCGCCAGACCAGATTCTCCTGGGTCAGCAAGCGGCAGATCTTTTGGCCCGAGATAGTTTCCAGGGAGAGGCTCTCCTGCTTGGCCCATCGGTGATGATGCAGGAAGGAGGCCGCGCAGCGAGAGCCGTTCCCCGACATACCCGCCTCGCTGCCATCACGATTGATGATACGCAGGAAAAAGCGCCCCTCAGGACGTCGGTCGACGAAGATACAACCGTCGGCGCCAACCCCGAAATGTGGATCGCAGATGGTCCTGGCGAAGTCGGAATGGTTTTCCTCTGCGACTTGTTCTGAGGCAACTATCAGGAAGTCATTGCCATAAGAATGGTATTTCGAGGCTGATATCATGGGGATTCGATTCTTGCAGAAAGAGCCGGTCCGCCTCAAGCAAGCTCTTTGAGTCGGGTCTTGAGGCGTTCAATGATCTTCACCGGCGTCGGGTCCACCTGGTTCAAGAAGGCCAGGTAGACACTGGCGTAGTCGCCCAGGAGAATCAAGCTCCAAAGCCGATCGATCCAGCTTTCCCCATCCGTCCAATACTCCAAGGCAGAATCTACCTTTTCACTCAACAGACTTCTAGTGACATCGATTCGAGTCTGGGTTTTGGGGTGATCGTCACGATCGCGGAGGAAGATAGGAACAAGTTGGCGAAGCAAGGTGGGCGGATGTGTCCAGCCCTCGATTTCGTTGTGATTCATTTCGGGAAGGGCATTGGAATAGGCCAGCTGCTTCCCGTTCTCGGAGAACTGGCCTCGCCAGCGAATCGCCACTATGTCGAGATGGCTGTCGCTCCCGTAGATGATGGGTATCCGGTTCTTGAGATCGAGTGCAAGACTCTTGGCGAGATTCTCTGAAGTCAAGCTCAGCGGTCCATACTGCTGGATCTTCGTTCGTACCAGCTCAATCGAGCGTCGCAGTTCCCCGCTACGATCACTCGACAGACCTAGACGAGACAGGCAGACCAGAAACGGAATCGCGCAGAAGCCGAGCGCGGAACGAGGTGGATACCCCTCGGGAATCCGCGCGCAGGGAACGCCATGCTCCTGGGCCAGCTGACCGAGTGTTCCACCCGATGTAAGACAGATGACGTGAGCTCCCGCCTCCTGGGCCTGGGCATAGGAGGAAAGTGTCTCTTCGGTCTGACCGGAATAGCTGGCAACAAGGACGAGTGTGCGGGCATCTACGAAGCCGGGAAGAGAGTAGTTGCGGTTGACCAGGAAGGGGAGCTTCATGTCCTGTCCAAGGTAGGCCCTGAGCAGATCGCCCCCGATAGCCGATCCCCCCATCCCACACAAAAGAACCTTCTCGATGGGTTGCCCGCCAGGAGGAATTGTGACTTCTTGACCGATCTGGAGGGCCTGCTCCAACTGCTGGTCGAACCTGCCGAGGATCTCCAACATCCCCTGAGGGTCACGTTTCGACAACTCGTTCGGAAGGTCGAGGATCTCTTTCAAGGAAGCCATCACCGCCCACCACTCACAAATAACAGAGAACTACTCACTTTCCCCACTAACTGATAGCCGCCCAAAATCCACTGTCCACTGCTCTCACTGCTCACTACTGACCGCTACATCAGCAGTAGTATCCCCGGGAAAGTATCGCCGAGCAAAGGCTCGGAGCTGCCCCGGGGTCACGAGTTTGATGCCGGAAATATACTCCCGCTGGAATTCGACGCCGTGGCCTCCGAGGACCTGTTTCGCCATCAGCAGGAGATCCTCACTGCCAACTTGCCGATCCAGATGAAATCTTGTGATGGCGCCCACCACGGCGTTTAACAGGTCATCCCGGGTGAACGGAGCCTGTTCCATATTCGACAGGCGGCGTATCAGCTCTTTACCCGCCGTCTTTTCGGATCCCGGAGTCGACAAAGCGAATGCGAAGATGCCGCCACGGCTGAGCCCTGACTCCCGAAATAGCCGGAACTCCAGGATGGGAGTCTGGGACTCCGGGGTCAGGATCGCGGACAGCTCGGGGCTCGACAGGAGGGTCTGCCAGACTTCCCAGGTCAGCCAGTCCCGGGTCCCCTGGGCCGGGCCATTCAGCCCCACCATCACGGTCCCATTGCGCTCATACTGAGCGTATTCTCCGCTGGGCGATGGACTTCCTGTCTTGCGGTGGACTCTATCCTTCGGGTCGCGGCGAGCGAAGTTGGAGTCGCTCAGGCGAGATACGAAGTCGCGCAAGAAGGACGTTCCCTGGACGTCTCCCCGCATAAAGATCCAAGGGTGAATCCCGGTCATCTGGCCATCCATTCGGGTGCGTGCCATTTTCAGCGTAAGCTTGGGAAGGCTCTCCTTCGTCCCAAGCCGATTGAGGGCGTAGGAGTGCTGCCCGAATAGAAGCTGTCGGGTCCTTCTCAGCGCGTGGAGAAACCACTCGTCTTTCTCCCACTGAAGCTCGGTTTGGGTTCTTTGTCGCTCGGCCTCGAACACTCCTTCATCTAGAAACGGGCTGCGGAACCAATCGATTAGCAGGCTGAAAAGCTTTGACGTGTGCCGTGAAAGGACGGTTGCCTTCAAGCCAAAGAAATCTGGCTCGTTGACGACCTTGATCTCGGCTCCCATCATTTCCAGGTCGTTCCATGAAAACTCGCCCTTTGCTTCCAGCATGCTCCTGAACGTCGTTCGGACCATGAGTTCCGTGATCCCGGCCTGCTCAAAAGACTCCGTGCTTCGTCCTCCGGGGAAAAAGAGACCGACGTGCACCAGGGGGACGGTGCGGTCTTCCCTGAAGTGGACCGACGGCCCCCTCAGAATCGAGGTGGCCTTGAGGTCGCCGCCGACAAAAGTCGGCTTGAAGTTCAAGGGGGCAAAGCGTTGCTTTTGGCTTGAGCTAAGTGCGGCCTCTGATTCTAAGATCTGTCCGTCGATCGACGCAGGAACCAGGAGTTGAAGCATTTCTCGGAATGAATCCAGGGTGAAAGTCCTTGCTTCGGCCTGCTTCGGAAAATATTCGACCACCGCCAGGTTAGACTCACTGAAATGGCGCTTCGCAACCCGCTGGATCTGGGCCGGTTCGATACTTTGGATTTGTCGAAGAAAATTTTGCCTTTCCCAGAATTTGCCGATGGATTCGCCCAGAGCCATGAGAAGGCTTCGTTGACCCAGGTCTTCCATTCGCTTGTAAAAGTCCCTGGTCAGAAGAGCTTGAGCGCGACCCAACTGGCCGTCCGAAATACCCTGACGTTTCACGATCTCGATTTGGGTGAGGACCTGGACTTCAGCCTGATCTACCTTGTTGGGGTCTGGTCTCAATTCGATCCAGAAGGTCCCTGATCCGGCCGTGGTTTCAAGTACGGACTTGGCCCTAAAGGCGATTCCGGCCCGGACCATCTTCTGACTCAGGACGCAGCTTTCACCTTGACCGAGTACGTAAGAGAGCAAGAGAAGGGCATGGTAGTCCTTATGCTCGAGGCCCGGTACCCGGTAGCCCATGACAATGTAGGGTGCAGCGAGAGGGCCTCTACGATGGAGGTACTTCAACCCAGGATCAGCAACTCGAGGGGGGGGCTTTCCTTCTCCTTTGCCCGACACCTGGCCCTGTCCCGGCTTGGCGTAGTACTTGATTGCGTACTCGAGGGTCTTTTCTATCGGAACGCCCCCCGATACCGCCAGGATCAGGTTCCGGGGATGGTAGGTGCGAAGGTGAAGGTCCACCAATCCCTCCAGGTCTGCTGTGATCTCGCGAGAATCGGGCTTCTGCCTGGATTTAGCAACCGAAACGGGAGCGACCAGCTCCGAGAGCCTGTTCTTGGCATAGCTGAGCGGAAACCGCTCCGCTCGCTTCTTCCGTTCAGCGACGACCCGCAGCGCTCGCTCGACGCTCACCTTCTCGGGTTTTATTGGGTGAAGCAGGGCCGCGTGGGTTGCGAGTGTCTTCTCCAAATAATCTACCGGGGACACTGAAGCGTACCGAACTCCGTGCCGCCCCCTCTCGCTGGTAAATACTGCACCCGCATCGTAACTCAGGGCCTTGAGACTTTCTCGCTGGAGCAGCACTTCGGCCAGGGTTTCCGAGAGGCGGCCGTCTGAATCCCGACCCTGGGAAGGTTGTGTCCTCAGGTAGGTAGTTATTGCAACCAGTGGGCCAGAGGGATGTTGCTCAACCAGGATGGTAAGGCCATTCTTGAGCACCACCCGTGCCAGGTTATCGTGATCCTTCCTGGACTGGAATTCTTTGAAGTACTCTGGCGCCCGAGGTACCTTCTGTCGTGATCTTCTCTGTGGACCAGCCAGGAGTGGCGGTGACAGAGCCAAAAGGGCGAGAAGAAAGAAAACCCCACTCATGTGGGGATCGTAGCAAACGCAGGCGCTCCAAGGCAATTTGCCGACTTGGGTTTTTCGCTCCCTTGGGATATCCTACAATAGTTGATTAGAGAGGGCTTTTAGGACAAGTATCAGAGCGACTTTTGAGTCTGAATGAAAACCAACGAAGCCTCCCAGGAAGAGCTCATCGAGGGACTGAAGCAGTTGGACGTCAACGTGGTCGACGGGTTTGTCGATCAGTTTTCCCGTCCTCTCTTCGGCGTCATCTTGAACTACACCAAGAATCCCTCTGATGCCGAGGAGATTCTTCAAGATACGCTCCTCAAGATCATTCGCAAGATCGACACCTTTCGCCGGGAAAGTGACATCTGGCCCTGGATGAAGAAGATCGCGGTCAACAATGCCATCATGTGGCTGCGAAAGCAGACAAGCTCCAGGAAGAGAGAGGTAAGGCTCGACGACTGGATGCCGCAGTTCAACGATGACGGAGAGCTCGAGTACCCGGTGTTCAGCTGGTCTGGAGATCCCGAAGAAGTGATGCTGAATCGAGAGCTTTCCAGCCAGCTCTACGATGCGATCCAATCTCTACCTTTCGAGTATCGTGCCCCTCTCGCCTTGAGGGACATAGAAGGCTATCCGGTCAAACAGATATCGTCTTTGCTGGGACTCAAGGAGGCGACGACGAAGACTCGAATCCATCGAGCTCGGCTCTTCGTAAGAGAGAGGCTCGCCCATTACTTTGAAGGCAGGCCATGAGCTACTTCCTCAATTGCAGGGAATGTGTAGATCTTCTTCACGACTATGTTGAGGGAGGCCTGGATGTTGATGATCACAAGGAATTGGATGAACACCTCTCGGTCTGTCCGCCCTGCCTTCACTTCTTGAAAACCTATCGCTCCTGTTCTGAGATCGTACAGCAACTTCGGGAGCAGAAGGTGCAGATCCCTATGGAACTACAGAATCGTCTGAAGTCCTTTTTGAAGGATCGCATAGGCAAAGCAGACCTGGCCTGAAACTTGAACGATTCGTCGGAACGTCGGAACGTCGCACGTCTCTGCTCCTGGGAAAGCGCGGCGAGCGGTTCCTACGGAAACTTTGAATGGCGAGGTGATCATGAAGAATCGCCAGATGACAGAGCCGTGACCGTCAGGGAGCGGGCCCTGATCAGGGGCCGAACCTGGCAGCTCCGCCTTGGAAGTTTCCTCCTGAATAATCCAGCGCGGCTGGGGGCGGGACTGACCTGAAACTGGAACAGTGAGCAGTGCCCTGAACGGGTGGACTCCCAGTATTACGAACCCAAGTCCGGCAGAGCCGCGAACGGCTTGAGCTGGTAACAATATGAGGCCAAGTTCCGAGGAGAGAGCTGGACAACAGCAGAATGTCGCTATCTCCGACCGACGTTTTCTCGAATGATCCAACCTGGCCGGTGGCGGGATTGACCTGACATGAACGTTGATGACATTCATGTTTGCTGGACGATAGACTGCGAAGCTACCCAGGAAGCGATCTCCGACGTCGAAATGGGTGTCCGCGCGATTAGGGGCTTTTTCGAGCTGCTGACCGACTCGGGCCTGCGAGGCACCCTATTTGTTTTGCCCGCCGATGCCGTTAGCTAGTTCTCATCCGGGAACCCCCGTTTTTTCGGGCTCCATCAGCGGTTTCCTGGACAATGCAGGGTGTCGGACAGTGACTGCCCTGCGTTTTAGAGGAGGGTTCGCAAGCT
>CAUZIZ010000150.1:0-13350 GCA_963579905.1 Acidobacteria bacterium UBA6911
CGTTGAAGTTGTTGGAAGGTAATCCCGGCAAGGAAGCTAAAGCTAGGCTCGATCCTAGCAGTGAGCCCCAGTTCAAGCGGGCAGAGCGCGGCGGGCTGAAGCCGCCCTCTTGGCTGCCCCAGGATGCCAAGGTGGAATGGAAGCGCGTGGCCCCCGAATTAGCAAGGCTGGAACTGCTCCAGGTGGTCGATCGGGCGACGCTGAGCTGTTATTGCTCCGCTTATTCCATGATGAAGCAATGCCAGGAGTTTATAAGCAAAAACGGCTTAACCTACCGGGAGCCGAATAAGACTGGCGTGGATTTCGTGAACCCGTATCCCCAGGTCGCCATGTTGCATAAGGCGATGGAGCAAATCCGTAGGTTCGGACAGGAATTCGGATTTTCGCCTGTAGCACGAGGCAGGATCGAAATCCCCAAGATCGAAAAGAAGGATACGCTCTGGGAAGCCCTGAGAAAACCTAGGAAGATCGACAGACCAAGCGAATAATCTCATAGGAGCTTGGCGGGCCATCACGTGTGATAGGCGGCATCCGATCTTCTAAACAGCATCCGATTGCTCTATCGGCTAAGCATCTCTGAACACTCCTAATCCAAATCTAAAAACGGGGCTGCTGGCCGCTCTTCGCGCATCGAAGAAGCGGAGTTCGTTACCGAAACCGCTGTTATAATCCAACGGGGCTGCTAGGCAGCGCGAGCCGAAAACTCGGGTTCCTTCCACACCTGAACCGCAGCCGATTCCTACCAACAGTGGATAGGTCCTTCGTGGGAGGGGACCACCATTACTTCATTCAAAGAGGAATTAGACCTCGATCAATTACAAATCGCCATTGACCGTTTGCGAGAGATCGTCGATATCCTATAGTCTTGAAATCATAGCCACCCAAGAGAAGTAGATTCTCTGAAGGATTGCAACGAAGGGCCCATCCGGGATCATGGGAGCAGAAGAAAAGGTAGGGCCAAGACTTCTAGCAGCATTGGCTCTCACTTTCTTTGCCTGCCTTCCATCAGATGGAATTGGTCTAATCCTCTGCCCATTCAGGCTTCTCTTTATGCTGCCATGCCCCGCATGCGGACTCACAAGAAGCATGAGTTCTGCTCTTCACTTGGAGCTAAGTAAGAGTTTCTCGCTTCACCCCCTTGGGGCGCTTTCAACTGTCCTGTTAGTGATCTTCGCTTCCACCGAACTGCCGTCCTTGCAGTTACAGCTTCGCCTAATAGGAAGAGAATCGCTAAAGATGTCTGCTTCAACGATGGTGGCCCTCATGTTTCTGGTCGTCTGGGTTGTAAGGCTCCTATTCCGATCGTGACCGTCTCAAGCAAGGAGGTGGAGAGATGAAGTGTCCGAAATGTGGTTTGACAAATCCTGATATTGCACAAAGGTGCGACTGCGGCTACGATTTCCTATCGGGCCAGATGAAGTCGTCATACCTGCCGAGTGGTGGCACTTTGTTTGGATCTGACACGAAACGTGAGTACGCAAATGTCCTGACACGGTTCGGTGCAATTCTTATCGATTCACTCATCTTGGTTCCCCTCCTTCTTCCGGTTCACATATTGAGTACGGTCGTCGAGAATGGAGGAGCGACAGAAGAACCCTCTGCGGCTTTAGGGTTAGTTATCTTGGTCTCTTACCTCGGTGCTGTGGTCTTTGGAATCTGGAATACCGTTTTCCGTATGGGTAGGACAGGACAATCACTAGGAAGGAAATTCTTGAATATCGCCGTGTTAGATGACGATGGCAACCCAATTGGGCCAGGCCGAGCGTTCTTAAGGGAATTCATTGGCCGGTTTATTTCCAGTCTTGTTTGCTACCTAGGGTATCTCAATGCTTTCTGGGATGATCGCAAACAGATGTGGCATGACAAGATGGCAAATTGCTACGTCTATTATGTAGAGGATTCCTTTTCGTAGAGAGTTGTACGCGTCTCTTAGAAATAAACGCTGAGAAACCGATTCACCGGCCAACTCCACTACTCAGCTAGTGCACGGGGCTTATCCGGCGTCGATCAGGAAGACTAGACCGTTGTTGAAACTGTGGAGAAGGATTCCTGGGAGAATTGATCGACTGTCTTCATACAATCTCGCGACTAGGTAGCCCAAAACGAAAATATAATACGGGATCTCTGCACCCAGCAGAAAAGCGCCAAAAAATACATGGGCACCACTAAATAGCATCGCGTTTACAACTAGGCGCTCCCTTTCTCGCTTAAACGTTCCGAACATCGAGCTATAAAGATATCCTCGAAAAACCGTCTCCTCACAAATAGGTGCAACAATCACTGTGACTAGGAATAAGAGACTCAAAACCGAGGTCGTTTGGCTTGTTAAGCCGGACCCAGTTTCTTTAGTTAACAATGCAAGTGCCAGAACAGCTATTGCGCATCCACCAGAGTATTTGAGAATGGGCTTCCAGAACACCAGGACGCACGAAAAATCAATATTGAGGAGAGTTCTCACATCGAGATCCTTCTTGCGGATGTCGATTGTGACTAGTGCGACAATAAGGAGATACCAGAGCATCGCTCCTAGTTCAGAGTAGAGGTGATATTCATTCGGGAGGGTCGGGTTTGCCGAGGTAGTGCTGTACAGGGAGCGAAGAATCAACTGGTACAGCTGCCCCAGAAATGTCCCAATCGCCAACAACGTTATGGCGTGCGCAAACTTCAAGCCTTCGGGCCCGTGCGTGATGTGCTCTTCGACGTTTGGCCGCTCTAGCTCCCTCACAGCTCTTTCTCTTCTTCGGCTTCCAGCCGACGTGCTTCTGCAAGGGAGGAAGCAACTAGACCGCACGGGACAGCGATCACTGCGAGGCCAATGAGGAGAACAAAGGAGGTGAAGAGTTTGCCGCCAACCGTCACCGGATACATATCGCCATAGCCGACCGTGGTCAGCGTCGTTAGAGCCCACCAGAGACTGTGAAACACTGACCCAAATGCCTCAGGCTGCGCCTCCCTCTCGAAGTAGTAGATGCCGACAGCAGAGAAGAATAAGAGAAGTAAGGTGACCGATAGAAAGAGGAGCAGTTCCTCCTTTGCGAGCAAGATTGCTCGGTGAAAACGCTGGATGGCTCGGCTATAGCGAACGAGTTTGAACGCCCGAAAGAGACGCAGCAGCCGGAACGCTCGGAGGGACCGAAGATCGATTCCACTTGTAATGTAGAAGGGAAGAATGGCTAACAGATCGACCATTCCGAAGAAGCTGAACACAAAGCTCCACCTCTTCTCGGCCACCAGTATCCGCAGGAGATACTCGGCGGTAAAGATGCCGACAGTGACGGCTTCGATGGCGTAGAGCGTGTCTTGCGTCTGGGCAGTTAGATTGGGCAGAGTCTCTACTGAGAAGGAAACAAGCGAGAGAACGATCAACGCCTGAATGAATAGATCAAAGGTTTTCCCAGCAGGTGTGTCGTTCCTTTCGACAATCTCTCTTATTCGGTGCAATCTCACTGATCCATCTTAGCTCGTACCGGAGGGGCTGGTGAAGACTTCCATCTAATCGTCGCTGGACCTTCTGCCTGCGAGGATCTTAGGGTTGGTACTGCGGTTGATCCTGCCGCCATCCAGAAGCGGTCTGAAGGATACATCCTGAAAAGGACCCGAGATTATCCCTTCGGTGGTCCCCTTCTTCATCCACCCGAACTCACAAATCCGGTTTGACCTAGCTGACAAAGAGACTCTGATGCGGAGCGGTCGTTTTCCCTAGTCTGAAGTAGGAGCCTTGGATGGGCCCGGGACCCTCGACCCGATCATGGGATATGGGTGCTTAGAGTGTTGGCCTGCTGAAGGTGTAATAACCGAGATCTGGCCGTACAAACAGTGTCAGAGTAGATCGCACCTCGAAATCGGGTGCCTCTTAGCGTACTATATTTTCTGTTTCGTGAGCTCACCCCTATTTTCTCAAAGGCAGACGCACCGGTTACTATTTGAGCTGACGTACGCCTGGGACGTTTGAAACCGCGTCGGGAAGTTTCTTTAGATCATTTTTTCGCTTTCCTTTGGAGACGAATCATTGTCCCTGTGATACTGCACAACCGCTCGCGAAGCACGTTTGGCCCAATGGAAATGACGTTCCGCTGTGGGACATCCACGGAGAACGTGGCCATTGCCCCAGCGACACCGACGAAACCCTTCGCATTTAGGGTGCTTATTGAAATCGTTGGGCCGTTCGGGATCTGGTTTTGACAGCTCATGTCAAACTCGAGGGACGACTGTTCTTCAACGCTGTAGTTGCCAAAACATGCGAACGTGGTTCCGATAGAGCTCCACACCTCGTCGCCTGGGATTGTTTTTCCGGAATTAATCCCCAAGCATTGAGTGCTGTCCATGACATAGGTGCCATCGGAATAAAAGTGGGTTAGGACACGACACGCCAAATCGTAGGGACTAGTCTCCCCGAGGAATTCAAGCGTGTCCGGGTTGATCTCCCCCGGGTTCGCGTTTTGACACTGCATTTTCATTGTTGTCCCGTAGGTTCCTTTGAGTTTCGGCCCGGCGTACGCCGAGGTCAGTCCGGCAAGGGACAGAAACCCAGCAAGTCCAAGAATCACCCCAATTTTCCTCATTGCTTCCTCCTTAAACGGGGCTGCTGGCCGCTCTTCGCGCATCGAAGAAGCGGAGTTCGTTACCGAAACCGCTGTTATAATCCGACGTGGCTGCTAGGCAGCGCGGGCCGAAACTTCGGGTTCCTTCCACACCCGAACCGCAGCCGATTTCTACCAAGAGTGGATAGGTCCTTCGTGGGAGGGGACAACCATAGATTCATTCGCAGAGGGATCAGATCTCGATCAACTAGAACTCGCCACCGACCGTCTGCGAGAGATCGTCGACCAGTCTAGGTGGGCGTTTGGTCTTCCAACGGATACAGCCCAAGAGACTCGGGTTCGCTACCAGAACATCGACAACCTGCAACAGAGTCGCAGGTTCGTATTGGGGGAGCTCCGCCAGCCGATTACTCGGGCTCTTGAGAGGAGGCTGGGGAAAAAAGGAGCGTCTAGGCTTACTAATTTCGAGGAGACGGATTGGGTTTTGGAGGCACAGAGCTGGGTGGTTGCCGACAAAGGTAGTGAACGCCACGCTTTCCTGGACACACTGGACAAAGCAACACTTAAAGCTCTGGGCGCTTGGTTTCTGGTGCAGGATCGATTGAACGAACTAGATAGCGAGTCTCCTTCACCAGATACTTGGGAGGACACTTACTGGAAAGATTATCGCCTGTGCTGCGAGCAAGATATCGCGAACTTTGAGCGGAGAATGAAGCTTTTTCATACCCTCAGTCTTGAGGTAGGCGCCTTGAGATTCAGGGAATACAGGCGCATCGGTCACGAAAAGGCCCACGGCACGGACGCCACGAAACAGAGCCGGTGGGCTGCAATGCAAAAAGAATGTGACCAGCTTCACGAGCAGCGACCTGGGCTCTCTTGGACCAGAATCAGGGCAATCATAGCCAAAAAACACGAAGGCCAAGACGGCTGGTCGGAAAAGAGCATCCAACGGCACTGCTATAGTCCCTCAAAAAAAAGGTAAAGTCAGTCTCCCCACTGTCCCTGTCCTACCTCTTTTAACCTTGTCTCATCATGAATGAGACATCAAACCGCACCAAGGAACTGGACAGCCTTCTCACCAGTTCGGAAACAGCCCAGCTCCTTCGAGTCCCTGAGGAAACTCTCCAGAACTGGAGAACGCGCTGCCCTGGGTATCTTCCTTACGTCAAGGTTGGTCGGCTCGTTCGCTACCGAAGAGAGGACCTGCTCTCCTTTATCGCAACGCATATTCGGGGGAAAAGGGGAGTAGAGCAATGAGAGCCGCCACCCCCAAGGGGCCTGACAAGCTCCTCCCTCAGCATAGCTCCCTACTTCAGAATTCAGCCATTTCTCAGGAGGTGGTTTCAGCTCGGGGCTACCGCTCCGTCACGGCAAAGGCGGAGCTCAGGAGGCTAGGATTTACTGACCGTCAGTGCCGAGTACCGGCCTTGCTGATTCCCATCCACGGGGTAACAGGCGAAATTGTCAACTACCAGATCCGCCCCGATGAGCCTCGTGTCGATTCAAAGAAAGGTAAGCCCATCAAGTACGAAACGGTGACAGGTAGCAAGATGGCCCTGGATGTTCCGCCGCTAGTCAGAGAACAGCTGGGCAACCCTAGGATTCCTCTATTCATCACGGAGGGATCGAGAAAAGCGGATTCAGCGGTTAGCCACGGTCTGTGCTGCATCAGCGTTCTGGGGGTCTGGAACTGGCGTGGCACCAATAAGTGGGGCGGAAAGACCGTGCTGCCAGATTGGGAGGACATCGCTCTGAACGGGCGTGAAGTCAATATCGTGTTCGACAGCGACGTCATGACGAAGCTACCTGTTCACGCCGCCCTGGGACGATTGCAAGGATTCTTGAAACTGCGTGGGGCTGGCGTCAGATTCGCCTACCTCCCTCCCGGAGACGGCGAATGAAGCTAGGACTAGATGATTTTTTTGCCGCTGGAAACGATGTGGCGGCCCTATTGGCGCTATTGGCGCCGGAACTACGAGATATAAGCCCTGATACTAACGACGCGCGCGCGCCTTATTGCGTCGAAGGCGGGCGCATGTGCTTTCGCAAGCCGACCAAGGAGGGGCCGGTGCTAGTTCCTCTCTGTAATTTCGAGGCTTGGATCGAGCGGGAGATCCTCCGGGATGACGGTGCCGAAAGGCAAGTTCACCTGGAGATTGCAGGTAGGAGAAAGGACGGAACCATACTCCCAAGCGCAGGCGTGCAGGCGGAACGATTCCCAGGTATGGGTTGGGTGGTATCGACCTGGGGGGTAGGTGCTGTGATATCTGCCGGCTTCACCCTTAAAGACCGTCTCAGAGAAGCGATTCAGGTTCTCTCGCCTTCAGTCGAGCGTCGGCAAGTCTTCACTCACGCGGGATGGAGAAAGATCGATGATGACTGGCTCTACCTGCACGCACGGGGAGCTATTGGAAAAGATGGCACCCGACAAGACATTTATGTTGAGCTGGAGGGACCCTTGGGAAAGTTTCAGTTACCAGACCCTCCAAGGGGAGAGGAGCTTCAGGCGGCCATCAGCGCCTCACTGGATCTTCTCGATCTGGGACCGGATGCCGTCACCGTTCCCGGCTTAGCTGCTGTCAGCCGTGCACCACTCTGCGAACCGCTTGCCGCAGATTTTTCCGTGTACTACGCTGGGCATACCGGGGTTTTCAAGTCAGAGGTTGCAGCTCTGCTCCAGGGGCATTTCGGGAATTCCTTTCGCAGAGAGGACCTGCCCGGCAACTGGTCCTCGACGGCCAATTCCCTGGAACGTCAGGCATTCCTGGCTAAGGATGCGATCTTCGTCGTGGACGACTTTGCTCCTTCAGGAAGCCGCTACGACGTGGCACGCACCCACAAGGAAGCTGAACGCCTCCTTCGAGCTGCTGGGAACCAGGCTGGCAGGGGGCGTCTTCGGCCTGACGGGTCGTCCCGGCCAAGCTACTCGCCACGGGGCATCATCGTGTCTACGGGAGAAGATATCCCCAGAGGGCAGTCGATCCGCGCTCGGCTGCTGATCATCGAAATCTCCCAGGGGGATATCGACACCGAAGAACTAACCCGTGCCCAGCAGGCCCGAGATGAGGGGCTCTTAGCTAGGGCTATGTCAGGTTACCTCCAGTGGCTTGCTCCTCAGATTGATGCACTCCAACAGACGTTACCAACGCTGAAAACCGAACTCCGGGGCATGGCAACGGCTAGCGAACAGCACCGACGCACTCCCGACCTGATCGCCAACCTGGCCATAGGCATGAAGCTCTTCCTTCGATTCGCAGTGGAGTGTGAAGCGATATCCGAGAAGGAAAAGCAGACGCTCTGGGATCGGTCCTGGTCTGCTCTAGGCGAAGCGGGGGCCACCCAGGATCGCCTCCAGCAGCATGAAGATCCAGTTGATCGATTCATCGCGCTCTTGGTGGCGGCGCTTTCGAGTGGCCGCGCTCACGTCGTCGATGCCGAGGATGGAGGGAAGCCCGAACAGGCCGAGCTTTGGGGTTGGAGGGAGGAAGTGTTGCCCGTTAGTGGGTCAAGGTGGAGAGAGCACGGAGACCGGATCGGCTGGCTAGGTGGTGATGACCTCTACCTCGAACCGGAGGCATCTTTCTCCGTCATCCAGAAGCTGGCCGCAAGTCAGGGCACCAGCCTCTCGATCGCCTCCCGGACGCTGTGGAAGCGGTTGAATGAGCGAGGACTCCTGGCTTCCCACGAAGCGGGTAAGAACCTGGCACGGGTTACGGTTGTGGGAAACCGGAGAGGCGTCGCGCACATCAACAAGAATTCGCTCTCTTATACCTCAGAAATGGGGCCAATAGGGCCACACCCCAGTAGCGATGCGGGTTTGAGCGCCGTGAAGCTGGCCCCGAAATCCGGGAAAGAGGAAAAACAGGGCCAGATTATAGGGCCAGGTCCTGGTTCGGAAGCATCCACATCCTTCTCGGTCCCGGATTCTAAGCAACAGAGCCTCTTCGATGATCACCCTGAGCTCCCGCTGCACCGCCCTCTACGGGCACCAGATAAGTCCCCTGATCCGACCCGAGATCATGATGAGGGTTTTCTCGTATGACGATTGGATATTTCCTGAAGAAGCTGGAGGACACGGGAATCCGGTTGTCCCTGCAAGAGGGGCGTCTCTACTGCGAGGCTAGCAGATCAACAGTTCCACCGGAGATCCAGAGCGGGTTAGCCAGCCGGAAAGAAGAGATACGAGCCTTCCTGGAAAGGGATGAGAAGCAGCGAAAGCGGAAGTGGATCATGACACCAGCTGGCCCGGCTAAGATTTGGAACTTCCTGGCTGGGGATCGAGTCGGGGTAGTACTCAAATCTGATATCGACAGCTGCCCCGAAGGTTTACGCCCGATCCGATTTATCAGCAGCAAGGATATCCGTCCCGTCGAGTCTTTGGCCGAACTAGACCAAGAACCCCACGATAGAAAACCCGGCCAGCAGTCTGGCCTGTCGGGAAGAGGAGCCTCGCGGTGATTGAAAAGAAGCTCAAAAGATTTGCGACATCTCTACGGAGACGGACCTCGGTTATCTTCTGCGTGCGTTGCGGCTCGACCTCTATTGACGCGACCGATCTCGCCCGATTGGACTGCCGCGCCTGCGGTAACAGCATCCCCTGGGATGGTTTGAGTTTCAACCTGGCAACTGTCCACATACCAAAGCGACGCTGCCCAGTCGTGGTCTCTGATGCGGAGGTAGCGTTTGCCCGCCGAGAGGGGACGCCTCCGTGGGTCGAGGCCGGACAAGCGCCGATGGCCAGAGCGAAGAGTTCGGCGTCCAAGAGTAATTGACATGGGTCCCCAGTCGGACATAATGACTCCCGAGGAGGTTGCCCGGTTTCTCCGGAAAAGCCCTAGCTGGGTGTACAAAAACTGGAAGAAATTGGGCGCTGTGAAGCTCGGGGGGTCCCTACTTTTCCCCAGGAAGGAGGACCTTTATGAGCGTTTATTCAATCAAGGGCAAGGGGTGGCGCTACGACTTCACCCTAGCCGGGCAACGGTACACGGCAGCCTGGTTCAAAACCAAAGGAAAGGCACACGCAGCCGAGGCCGAAAAAAGAAAGGAGATAATCGAACCACCAACGAGGAAAACTCAGACTCCAACAGACACGGAATTCTTGGAGCTGGTCAACAAGCGACTTGACCATCTGAGAATCCACAACTCAGAAAAGCATTATAGCGACTCTTGCTACAGAGCCAAGAAATGGGTGGAAAGATGGGGGCATCTGGTCTGCGGTCAAATCACCGAAGATATGATTGAAGATTTTGTGAAAGAGCGAGCTGCTGTCTCTAATCACACCGCAAACCGGGAGATTCGCTGCCTCCGTGCAACGTTCAATTTCGGACTCGCGAAGAAGGTAATTGAGAAGAATCCGACTGAAGGAATCGAATTCCTTCCGGTACGAGAGACCGTCCGATACATCCCCCCCATGGCCGACATCATTAAGGTCATTTCAGTAGCAGATCGCGACAGCCAAGATTATCTCTGGACGATCAGGGAGACCTTGGCCAGGGTGAGCGAAATAAATCACCTCACCTGGCCGGATGTGGGCTTTGATTCGAGATCCGTGATCTTGTGGACGCGAAAGAAGAAGGGCGGAAATCTAACGCCGCGGAAAATTCCCATGACAGAGAGACTCTTCCAGATCCTCTGGCGAAGGTACTCGCAGGGTGAGTTGGATAAACCGTGGGTTTTCTGGCACACCTATTGGAGCGCGAAGACCGGAGAGAAATGTGAGGGACCTTACGGGAGACGGAAAAAGCTCCTGAAGGGGCTCTGCCAAAAGGCAGCGGTCAGATACTTTCAATTCCATGCACTGAGACACTCGAGCGCCTCGATCATGGACAACGCCAACGTCCCGTTGGGCACGATCCAAAGAATCCTCGGACACTCGCAGCGTCGCAGTACCGAAATCTATCTTCACACTCTAGGCGAAGCCGAACGTCAGGCGATGGCCGTTTTCGAGAGGGCCAGCGAAAAAAGTCTCACACAAGTCTCACACGATGGGGAGCCTCGGCTTGAACTCGTCGCCGTAAACCATTGAAAAGATTGGTGGAGGTAAGCGGACTCGAACCGCTGACCCCCTGCTTGCAAAGCAGGTGCTCTGCCAACTGAGCTATACCCCCACAGTCTTTGTTTTCACTAACTTAGGGAGACCGCTGGAACGGCCTTCCTTCGGTTGGAGTGAAAACCCCGCCGCCTTCCGTCCAATCAGCTCGACGGATTGTTGCTTGTGCTCTTCGCTCAGATGCGCGTAGCGGGCCACCATAGCAACTGTCTTCCATCCGCCTAGCTCCTGAACCGTCCGCAACGGCGCACCATTCATCACCAGGCGGGATGCGAAGGTGTGCCGGAGCACGTGCGGCGTTACATCTGAGAGTGTAGCACGCTCACAAGCCGTCTCGAAGGCCGTACGCACCGAGCGGTAAGGCGTGTATCCGTCTCGTTGGACGAAAACATACTCGCATTGGCTTCGCTCTATCTGCGCCTTGAGCGGCTCCAGGAGCTCGCTGGCGATTGGGATGGTCTTGATGATTCGGTTCTTGTGGTTGGACGCTTCCACGGTCAGCTGCCGGCGCTTTAGGTCCACGCAGTCTTTCTTCAGCGTCAGCGCTTCGCTCTGGATACGCAAGCCCGCATAGATGCCGGCCAGGATGATGGTTCTAAGCGGCTCTGACGACGCCTCTAACAGCTCGTCTTCTTCTTCGTATTCGAGAAAACGAACCCTCCCCGGATTCTCTTTGACCATGAGCTTGCCATGAACCGGGTTGCTGCCTTCAAACTCCTTCCACTCGAGGCACTTGTTGATGAGCAGCCGCAGACATGACAGCTCCCGGTTAACGGCGACCTTGGCGCCTTCGTTTAGCCGTTTGAGCTTGTACTTCTCGAGCAAGAACGTGTGGATAGAGCTGAGCGGCTTGCCCGCAAAAGACTTGCTCAGTTGGCGAAGGCACTCCCGGAAGTTTGACAGCGTCTTGGGCCGCTTGTTCGCGGCAACCCAGGTTAGGAACAGCTCAGCGGCCTTGTCGAAAGGGATGTCCTTGGGCTTGCGGATGCCGGCATCGCCTCTGAGGATGTCGGCGCGCCGAACCGTCGCCAGCTCGGCGGCCGCATCTCGTGAGATATTCTTCCCGAGACGCACCTGATAGCGTCGGCCGTGGTGTCTGAAGTCGAGCCACCAGGTGTTTCTACGCTTCACTATCGCATCGCGTCGGTAGCCCATGTCAGTCTTTCACCTCCTCTACTGTCACCTGTTGCTCCTCGAGCTCGGCCAGGCAGTCGAAGAAACCGCTTTAGTACACTATCCTGGGGGCTCAGCCCTCTTCCATCTCACTCATCCTCAGTCTGCCTTGAGCATCGACTCATCACGCCACCTGGGACTGCTCTTCTCGGCTTCCTTGGTTTGCTTCGCCAGTCCCGAGCAATTTCGAGCCAACACCTCGAAGATTCGGTTGGCCACGATACCGTGGCCCAAATCGTTGGCGTGAACACCGTCGTAGTGGATCATCCAGTCCGTTGCTCCATAGGCCTCGAGGAGATCCACGAAGAGACAGTTCTCTTCTTCTGCCACCCTCGCGGTTTCGTCGTTGTAGCGATGGAACAACTCCAGGTCAGCCTGGCTCCAGGTTGGCCCATGGTCGTCAAACGCCGTCATGTAGTAGGGACCAAGGAGCACAATAACAGGCTGGATCTCCTCTCGAACTCGACGCACCAGATTCCTCAGCTCTTCAGCGAAAAGATCGACCGATGTCCCTCCCCGCGCATCGTTCAGCCCGTACGAGATGATCAAGAGATCTGGATTCTGCTCAATCACATGTTTGTCGAGTCGCTCTAGAGCTGAAGGCTTGCCACTGTGGTCGTAAGAGGGGCTCCGCGTGGAGATGACGTTCGCCCCGATCCCAGCGTTGAAGAACTCAATCGGTGTCGCCTGGAAGTCGTTGATGAGAAGTGCGAGACGGGAAACCCAGCAGCGTTGGGGAGACGTGCTCCAGCCTCCGGCCGTCGTACTCTCTCCGAGCGCGACCATCTTACGGAACTCCTCGGCATGCCAGTCTCTCCGAGGCGAGGCTGACCCTGGAGTTGGCGTTTCCTGACCCAGGGATCGATGAGAGTCCGAGCAGCAAACGGAGGCGGCGAGGATCAGAGCGCCGAAGAGGGCATTCGTCGAGTTGCACTTGGTACACGAGTTTCTTCGCCTCGATCGGCGAGTGACGACTGTTTCCCGTTTCATACTCATGGTCGGTCCAATCTTGCTAACGGAGGCTAGCCACCGCGAGGAGTCCCCTCAGCTCGAGACTGTAGATGCTGACCAGTCCGACGCCGATTATGGTGAGCTGGGTAGATGACACTTACATTGGAGTCTATAACATCGCGACAAATGGTGGAGAAGACTGGACCAGCGGGAGCCCAGGGAACAGAGATCCAGGCCCGAGACATGTAGTTGGAGCATTCAGCCACGACTGAATCCTATCCGGAGCAAGGAACGCAATGGAAAAAATCGGCACTTCAACCCATTGGCCAACTTTGAGGAATATGAACACTTGCCAACCAACAATTCCGATACCACCGATGAAGAGTAAATAGCCGACAGCAAACCCTATCAATTTTTCATTTCGGACGCCTGCTTCTGTGTTGCCGTGATCATATCTCTGGTCGCGCTCAGCAGGATCGGGGGACTTGAACACTTTCAGAAACACCTCCTGTTATACAGTCAGGGGGCCATTACGAGCTGCCGTAGATCAGAAACCCACCGAAGAAAACTCCGAGCACACACCAGAGGCGAATTGCCCACCCAGGAAACCGCTCGAACCGGTCGAGCAATCGGCTG
>CAUZIZ010000151.1:0-13329 GCA_963579905.1 Acidobacteria bacterium UBA6911
GCAGTTCCACAGAGATAACCACATGTTCTCTCTGGAGACGAGGTCAAGGAACCTCGCCGACGCTTCACTCAAGGGCGGTCGTTGGCGCTCTGCTCTACGCCGAAGGCCTTACTGCGGGTAGCCCAGGGTTGGCGATGCGGAGCGAAGCGAGCTACCCTGGGTAAAGGTCGTTCCAGAAAATGAGCTACCCTGAGGGGTTATTGCCGACCGAAAACGGGTTGGCAATAACGCTTCAGCGTAGAAGAGGCAGGCGACTTGCGCATCGCTAACCCTGGGCTACCCGCAGTAACGCCTTCGGCGTAGGTGATGATCTCAGAAGTGGCGATAGTTTCTTCCAGAATAGTCCAAGGCACGCTGGTGGCGGGGCCGACCAGAAGCTACAATTGCAAGAATTCAGTTCTGAGCGGTGAGGCTTGAAGGCGTGTTTCGAACCAAGATGAGGTGGAAGTGAGTTCAAGCGCCTGCTGTATACGCTGGATATTGATTGCCGGAGTGTTGCTCACCGCGGGAGAAAGCGGTCAGGCGATCGCCTCAGAGTCCGAAGACTCTGAACCGGATCTCCGAGTGGTCATCGATTCAGAAGGGATTGCCGGGAGTGGCCCCCCTTGTCTGAAGCTACCCTTCAATCGAATGACTGCCCTTTCGTTGCAGATTACCAACAAGACAGAGAGTCGATCGACCCTGCAGATCAGCGGGACCTCCCGGGTTTTCGGCTTGGTCCCCTTTCAAGCGGCTGTCGAGCCGCAGTCACAGATTCGTGCCGTGCTTGAGGTCGTACCCTTGTTGACTGGAGAGATCGCGGTGGATCTTCTCCTCAAGATGGGAACGCATCAGCGCTCCCTGGCCCAGCGATTCTGTGTGTTGCCAACGGGTCGTCTGCTAATCAAGATTCATGATGGCGACGATCGTGTGGTTGCGGCTCGCCTCCAGGTGACTGGATCTGATGGCCGCAGCTATGCCCCCGATGGGGTTGACGAGAGTCCTTTTGAAACCGATGGGCTACTTGAGTTGCAGCTTCCTGCAGGTAAGGCAGTACTGAAGTGTACTGGCGCCGGCGAGCGGATCCCATCCTCGCCGAAAGAGAAGGTAGTCGAGGTCGAAATCCCTGTCGACAGAACCAAAGCTTTGAACGTTCAGCTGCCGTGAGCGCGGCTAATTCTCCTTTGTACGAGAGTCCGTGTTTTCGCCTTCGTCTGTGGCTTCACCTTCCTCGCTGTCCTCGGTGTCAGCGTCTGTATCTTCGGAGGGAGGGCCGTACTTGATCGAGGTGCCGACCTCAAACTTCTTGAATTTCTGGTAGGTGATCAGCTCTCGGACGCGGACGTCTCCATTGCGGAACTCCAAGACATCGTCTGCCTCCGTCCAGGTCGGAAACCAGTACTCCCCGTCGATTTGCTCGCGAAGTGTTTCAAACTCGGGAAACTTGTTGTTGCTGTAGTCCGGGACCGCCTTGCCGATAGTCCTGACGATCTGCAGGTCTTTGGTGTCCACCCAGATCCGCCCCTTGAAATAGCGTTTCCGCTTCCGTATTTTCTTCGGTTTGACTTCGAACACATAGGTGTCCAATTCATCCACTCGTTCCTCGCCTTTGTACTTGATTTTGTACTTCGGAAGATCCTCGGCAGTCAGGGCGAAGGGCTGGACATTGAGGGCGTCGTCGATGTCTTCCTGGCTGACTCTAAGCGACTTGAGTCGCCCTCGATCCTGGAGGATTTCTTCTTCACGCTCGCCGTCTTTGGTGAAGTAGATTTCGACGACCATCTCCCTTTGCTCTCGGACCCGTCCGGCGCGGCTCAGCACCTGAAACAGAATATGCTGGGTATAGGTGTACTGGGCGAAGGTCTTCTTGAACTCGGACTCCTTCTCGGAGAATCGCTTTATGATTTCCTCGGGAGTCGGTTTGGTTGCCGCCTCAACCGTTATCCCGGAAAGGAAAACCCCTGCTACTAGTGCGAGACGAAGTGCTTCTCTCATGGTTTATTGGATGCAATCAGGTTGAAAAAGGATCCATTCTCCAGAGTCCTTGCGGAGCTTCGGCCACAATTGACACCGTCTATTCTACACTTTCTCCCCTACTGTGCCCCCCGCTCCTCTGCGGGGCGCTATTGCGCTGCTGGTCCCCGCTCATCTCCGCCAGCACCTCCTCCAGGGTCGGAATTCCGCTTCGCGCTCCTAATCGTCTGCAAGACAGGCCGGCGGTAGTGCTGGCGAAACGGAGACAGCGTGCCACGCTCCAGTTCTGGAAGAGGCTGTACGCAAACGCACCGTGAAAGACGTCGCCGGCGCCCGTGGTGTCGACGGCTTCGACAGAGAGTGCGGGGACTTCGATGATCTCCCCTTCCCACACCAGCGCCGCTCCTTGATTGCCTCGTGTTGTGGCCACGAAGCCATCGGTCAGCTTGGCCAGCTCCAGCAGTCCGCTTCTCCAGTCTTCCCTTCCCGTGAACTTCCGCACGAACTCCAGGCTCGGGATCAAGAAGGACGTCAAGCGGAGCAGCTCTTCGGCTCCAGGCTGTGGGACGTCGATGTCCAGGGAGACCTTCATGCCTGCTTCGCGCGCCCAACGGGCGGCCTGGATAGAAGCCGTCTGGTCTTGCCCGTCGAAATGGAGCAATTGTCCAGCCACAATGCAGTCCCGCTTGAGCTCACCCTCCTGATAGACGAGCCTTGGGTCACGTTTCCAGAGCACAGTCCGCTCCCCGGTAGCGGCATCGACCAGAATGATTCCCAGTTGCGTTTCGGCTCCCCTGACGATCTGCAGACAGGATAGATCCATCGACTCCTTTTCGAGATCTGCCAGAGAAAAACGACCGGAGTCATCATCGCCCAACCGACCAATAAAGCGCACCTTGAGGCCGTAGCGGGCACAAAGTGCCGTAGCGGTGGCGCAGGGTCCCCTCCCAGCTTGTGAATCTCCCCAATTTCCACCCTGGACGCATACTTTGGGTAGTCGGGAAGGACACAGATCCAGTCAACCGCATCCATTCCCTGGACGATCACCTGAAAAGGGCGATCCTGAGGCCACTGGACATCGAAATGGACGGAGCTCAGGTCGTTGATTTCCATACGCCACGCTTGCCCAGCTAGGATACCCCAAGTATCCAGGGAGCCACGAGTGCTGATATCTGAGAATCCCGAAGTCCCGGTCAGAGCAGGTTCTGGTCGGCAAAGCTGAAGTAGCTGTCAGCTGCTATGATGACGTGGTCGAGAACGCGGATTCCGACTACCCTTCCCGTCTCTACGAGTCTGGTCGTGATTCGTTTGTTTTCATCGCTTGGAGCTGGATCTCCGCTGGGGTGGTTGTGAACCAGCAGCACTCCCGAGGTTGCCTCTTCTATCGCGGGACGGAAGACTTCGCGCGGATGAACCAGGGAGGAGGTCAGTGTCCCTTCCGAGATGCGGACCAGTTTCAGAATGCGGTTCTTGCCGTCCAGGAGAACGGCCCAGAAGCATTCCTTCTTGAGGTCCTCGAACTGCATTTGAAATTGATCAAAGACCTGCCTGATGCAGCGGAATGACTGGACCGGTTGTAGAGGCTTACGCCGTATCCGCTGAGCCTGTCCTAGGGCGGCTCTGTCGGATCTCCCCGGCGTCAGGATCAGGGCCAGAAGTTCGAGCTCCGAGAGAGCAGTCCACTCCACCTCAAAGAGTCGCCGGCCCGGTAAGTATTCGGGAGAAGCGTTGTTCACCCGTTGGCGGCACCTTCGGAGGACAGGAGACGTGCGACGTATTCTTGAAGTTTCAGTTTAGCCGGACTTCACGCTAACGGAAATGCCGTCCCGAATCGGGATGATGCTGGAAAAGAAGTCGGGACTGTTGAAGATAAGGCGGGTGTATTCCAGGATTCCCTGGACGTTCTCCTCCTCCGAAGGTGCGAGTACCTCGCCCCGGATGAGGACGTTATCCGAGATCAGCAGACCTCCGGGGCGAAGTCTTCGAGACGCCTTTTCGAAAACCAGTGGATACGCGTGTTTGTCGACATCGTTGAACACGATGTCGAAGCTGCCTGGCAGTGCGTCCATGGTTTCCAAAGCGTCTCCGCTCCGGCACTCTAGCTGACAGCTTATGCCTCCCCGCTGAAAATGGTCTTTCGCTGACGCCAGATTCGAATCCGAGGCGTCGGTCAAGGTGATCTGGCCGTCGTCCCCCAAGGCGGAGGCGAACCAGTACCCGGAATAACCGAAACCGGATCCCAGTTCTAGAATCCGAGTAGCACGGCTGATTCGTGTCAGTTGGTGGAGGACGCGACCGACCAGTGGTCCTACGATGGGGAAGTGATCGCGACGGGCGCGTTCCTCCATCTCGAGCAGGATCGGATCCTGGGAGGGCCCTGTGCGGTGGAGATAGGCTTCGATTGCTTCCGAAACGATGGTGACGCCCATGGCTGTGTCCTCGGCGGGTCGTATGTCTCGATTGACCCGCAGTTCGGGATCAATTTCCGGATCGGCTCGAGTCGCCCCGTCGATAAAGAGCAGTCGGAATCAAGATCTCGGATGGAACCTGCTCTCCCCGAAAGTGCTTGACGATGGCATGGACCGTTTCCACGCCAATCCGATCTGGAAACTGAACTGGGTCCGCGTAGATGTGACCCTCATCGATGGCCTTCTTGCCCTCTGGCTGGCCGTCAAAGCCGATGATCCTGACCTGATCGTGCCTTCCGGCCTTCTCCAGTGCTGCCCGAGCCCCCAGTGCGGAGGGATCGTTTATTGCAAAGATTCCCGCCAGGTCAGGATGTGCCTGCAAGGCGTCCTCGGCCGCCTTGTATCCCTTATCCTTCACACCCCCTCCCGGAAGCTCCGCAACAATTCGCAGATTCCCGCTCTTGCGGGTGCGGTTATGCGCTTCGAGCACTTCCTTGAAGCCTTTGACTCGGAGAATGCAGGACTCGACTTCTTTGTAGTCGAGAACTACTACCTTGCCCCCTTCTTCGCCCAGAGCCTCGATCATGGCCTTGGCAGCAAGTTTGCCTCCCCCATAGTTGTCGGTTGCGATGTGGCTGACCACCTCTACACCCGGAGCAAGACAAGCGATATCCGCGGTAAATACGGGAATCCCCGCTCTGGTCGCTTCTTCTATAGCAGGCCCGATGGCCTTTGAATCGCAGGGGCAGAGGACGATGGCACTGACTTTCTTGACGATGAAGTCCTTGACCTGATTCTGCTGCTTGGCGACGTCGAATTCACCACTGGTGACCAAAACCTCATACCCGAACTTGGCCGCTTCGCTCGACATGCTGTCGGCGATCACCTTGAAGAAAGGATTGGTCAACGTCATCACCGAGAGCGCGATGGTGCCCCTCGAGGTCGAGTCGCGCCCTCCAGCCGCACCCTCTATATCGGACGACGACGCTTGGTCTCCCGGTGTGCCATCGCAGCCGCAGAGCAGGACCACAATAAGGACAATCTTGATGCAAGACTTGAGCGTTTCTATCACCTATAGGACTCCTTTGCAGGGGATCGTATTCCTCGGCGCGCTGGAGCGCAAGAAGATCTCGGCTTTGTTCCAAGTTTGCTATATTAGCTGTGCGAGGACCGACGTATGGGATTTCGATACGCGATCTGCAGTGAGATTTTCAAAGACTGGAGTCTGCGAGATGCCTGTCGGTTGGCGCAGTCATTGGGATACTCCGGCTTCGAAGTGGCCCCGTTCATGTGGGGCGAGTCTATCGACAGCATTTCTCCCGGGGAGCGTGCCGAGTTTCGCCGCACCATTGAGGGAGAGGGATTGGTCTGCTCCGGCCTTCACTGGCTGCTCGTGACACCCAAGGGACTTCATTTGACAACCGAGGATTCGGTCCTCCGAGAAAAGAGCTGGTCCTATCTGGGAAGGCTCATAGACTTTTGCGGAGACCTGGGTGGCCCGCTCATGATTCTGGGCTCTCCCTATCAACGCAATGCACCCGAAGGGCAGACCGTCGAAGAGGCTTTGCGCCGGTTGGCCGAGGGCCTGGCACGGCTGGCCCCTCAAGCGGCAGAGCGCGAGGTAACGCTGCTAATGGAGGCCGTTTCGAGTCAGGAGACTAACGTAGTGACCACGATGGAGGAGGCTGTCAGCATCGTCGACACCGTAGGTCATCCCAGTGTCCAGACCATGTTCGATTTTCACAATGCCGCCGATCAGGGTGGTGACTTCCTGTCGCTGCCGGAACGCTATTTCGAGAAGATTCAACACGTCCATGTCAACGAGGTGGACGGTCGGCACCCGAGTACTGGAGAGATCGATTTTGCCCGCGTCCTTCAGCTGTTGAAGGATCGGGAGTACCAAGGCTGGTTGTCATTGGAGGTCTTCGACTTCGAAGCCGGCCCCGAGCGAATCGCGCGCGCGAGTATCGACTACCTCAAATCGGTAGAAGCTAGACTGGCATAGCCCATTTCTGGCCAGGCCTGGATTTCTCCGAGAATGTCGTCCTCGCCACCAGGTAAGCGAGGTCTCCCTTGTTTGTCGAGCGGAAGTTGAACGGGTGGGGAAGGTATTCCTCCAGTTGGGGGCGTGTCTACCGTCCGGAGAAACTCGCTCTGGCTGCCTCCATAATCAAATCTCAAGAAGAGCTTTCCTTCGTTGGGCGGGGTCAGGGGCGCAGCTATGGGGATGCAGCCCTGAATCTGGACCAAGGTCTGGTGCTGACACAGCGGCTGAATCGTTTCCTGTCGTTTGATCCAGCGACGGGCTGCCTGGAGTGTGAGGCGGGTGTCACATTGGAGGAGATACTGACGGTCTTTGTCCCCAGGGGCTGGTTTCTTCCAGTGACACCCGGGACCAAGTTCGCATCGATCGGTGGTTGTGTCGCCTGTGATGTTCACGGTAAGAACCATAACAAGGACGGATCGTTTGGGAACTCGATTGAAGCAATTGAGGTCTTACAGGGGCAGGGTGAAGTCGTGCGGTGTAGCCCGGTTGAGCAGCCCGAGTTTTTCTGGGCCACGGTCGGCGGCATGGGGTTGACGGGGCTCATCGTGGCGGTGAAGTTGCGCCTTCGGCCAATTGAGACGGCCTACATCAAAGTGGACTACGAGCGAGCGGGCAACCTGGAAGAGGCAGTGGGGCTCATGGAGGAAGGGGCTGCCGGCTATGACTACTCGGTGGCCTGGATGGACTGCGTAGCGGGCGGGAGTTCCCTGGGGAGAAGCCTCCTCATCAGGGGCAACCACGCTGGCAGAAGCGAGCTTCGACCAGGCCTCGCCGCATCACCCCTCAATGCTCCCTCTCGCTCGAGCATAAACCTCCCGGTTGACTTGCCGGCCTTTACTCTCAATCCGCTCTCCCTACGAGTCTTCAACGGCCTCTATTTTGGTCACTCCAGCAGAGTCAAGAACAGCGTTGTGCTGGACTACGATCGTTTTTTTTATCCCCTCGATACGGTCAGGCAGTGGAATCGGATGTACGGGAGTCGGGGCTTTCTCCAGTACCAATGTGTTATTCCAGCCGAGAATAGCCTGGCCGGTTTGACCGCGGTTCTGAAGCAACTGCATCGTAACCGCTGTACCTCCTTCTTGGGTGTACTAAAGCGCTTCGGACGCGGGAACGGCTACCTCTCCTTTCCCTTGGAGGGGTTTACATTGAGTCTCGATTTTCCTATGAGAGGAGACCGCCTATTGACCTGTCTGGAGCAGGTAGACGATCTGGTTATTCGCCACGGGGGGAGGGTCTACCTGGCGAAGGACGCGCGGCTATCTCCCCGGTCGTTTCGACAGATGTATCCCGATTTTCCTAGATGGCAGCAAATCAAACGCGAGGTTGATCCGTCCGACCGTTTCTCCTCTGATCTGTCGCGAAGACTGGAGTTGACGGCCTGAGAAGAAAAGATGGGCTCCGAAGAGATGATCGGGGCTGCGAATCATCATGAGTCGGATTCTGATCCTGGGAGCCACCTCGCCTATCGCCAGGGCACTGGCTTGGGAGTTCGCGGGGTGTGGTGACGAGCTCTACCTGGCGGGCCGTGATCGAGAGGAGATCCAACGCCTGGCAGCCGACATCACGATCCGCTTCGGGACTGCCTGCCAGACCCATTACCTGAATGCCCTGGATTTCCAGTCTCATCCTGCCTTTATCGAGTCGGTCCTGGCGCAGCTCGAGCCGTTGGATGGAGTGGTCTTTGCGATTGGACATACGGGAGATCAACCCGGCGAGAGTATGGACCCCGCTCTGGCCCTCAGGATCGTGGAGATCAACTACACTTCTGCCGTGTCGCTATTGGCTCCACTAGCCAATTATTTCGAAGAGCAAGGTCGCGGTTTTTTGATGGGTATCTCCTCGGTGGCGGGGGATCGTGGGCGAAGAAGTAACTACGCCTACGGCGCCTCTAAAGGAGCGCTGAGTCTCTATCTCGAGGGATTGAGGCATCGACTGGACCGGCACGGGGTGATTGTTCTGACGCTGAAGGTCGGTTTCGTGGACACCTCGATGACCTATGGCAAGAAGGGTCTGTTCTTGGTGGCCTCTCCCGAGAAGGTGGCGCGTCTGGCCTATGCGATCAGGGGTAAGCCGGGGGTTCATTATCTTCCCAGGTTTTGGCGTTTCATCATGCTGATGATTAGATTCATCCCGGAAAGGTTGTTCAATCGAATGGATCTTTGAGCAGGTCGGCATGAAAGAATCAGCACAAGTTACTTCTCAGCTGAGAAAGAGCCAATGAAGGAGGTCTTGCGTTTACTGCGCCCCTACCAGTGGGTCAAGAACGGATTCGTCTTTGTAGGTTTCTTATTCGCCAGAGCCTGGCATGATCCCGACCTGACACTGTCGGTGGTCCTGGCAGCGCTGGCTTTCTGCCTGGTTTCCAGCAGCGTCTATATCCTCAATGATTTGTCCGATCGGGAGGGAGACCGTTCCGACTCTAGGAAGGGAAATAGACCGCTGGCGGCGGGAACCGTTCGACCCGGTTTGGCCGTGGCCGTCATGATCCCGGTCGGCATCGCTGGACTCGTTCTCGGTGCCTGGGTTTCATCTTTTATTCTGGGTCTGCTTCTAGCCTACGCCGCCCAGAATGTCCTCTATACCTACTGGCTCAGGCAGGTGGCCATTCTGGATGTTTTTTCCATAGCGTCCGGCTTCATGCTGCGGGTGCTGGTCGGAACCGTAGGGGTGGGCATTCCTCCCTCCAAGTGGTTGTTGCTGTGTGCCATCATGTTGGCGCTGTTCCTGGGCTTCGCCAAGAGACGAGCGGAGCTCCTGAGGATCGGCGACGCCGCGGATCCCCCTAGGCCGTCGCTGCAGCACTACAGAGTGGAAACACTCGATGTCTTCATCGGCGTTACCGCCGCCGCTACCCTGGTCACGTACGCCATGTATACGGTTGACGCCAAGACCGTTCAGTTTCATCAAACGGAGGCCCTGATCTACACGGTACCCGTAGTCACTTACGGTTTGTTTCGCTACCTTTTTCTTCTACATCTTCAAGATGTTGGTGAAGATACTGCGGCGGACCTGCCTCGGGATCCTCATATGCTAGTTGCGATCCTGGTTTGGCTGGCTTCCGTCCTGCTGGTACTCAGCTAGGTTCTTCCCCCTCGCTACGACAAGCGATGAGAAATGCGGGCTAAGGCAAAGGCAAGGGTGTGCAGAGGGTCAGTCAGGAATCTTCAAGTCTGGGTTCTGTTGGACATAGTTTGCCTGGCGTACCCCGAAATCCTCTTGAAGCTGGATCGACAGTCCCCCATCGATGACTAGAGAGTGTCCTGTGATGAAAGAGGCCTCCTCGGAGCAGAGGAAGACGGCCCCGTTGGTGATGTCGACCATGGTACCCACCCGTCTCAAGGGGTATTGGTCGGCGAAGAAACGTAGGCCCGAGGGGTTCTCCTCCCACCTGGACCTCAGCCGCTCTGTGACCATGTGGCCTGGCAGGATCGCATTCACGCGAATGCCGTCAGGTCCAAATTCAGTTGCCATTTGCCGGGTGATACCGATGGCCGCTGCCTTGGCGGTTTCGTAGACCATCATTCCGGGCGCCATGAGCAGCCCATGGACCGAGGAGATGTTGACGATGCTGCCCCTACCCACCTTCTTCATTTGCGGGATGGCGTATTTCGCGCCCAGATAAATTGCCTTGACCAGAATGTCCATGCCTTGTTGCCAGACTGTTTCGGGTACATCCAGTGCCCCTCCACTTCCCGCCGAACTCACCTCGAAGGCATTGTTGACAAGGATGTCCAATCGGTGCCACTGCTCGACTGCTTCCTCGACTGCCTGGCGGAGGTCCCTACCCTGGGATACATCGGTGCGCAGGGCCAGGGCGACGCCACCGGACTCACGGATTCCAGCCGCGTTGGCTTCGGCCGTATCCAGGTCGATGTCGGCGATCAGGACCCTGGCACCCTCATCGGCCAACCGTCTGGAGATCGCTCCGCCCAGACCCTGCGCCCCGCCGGTCACAATCGCAACTTGATCCTTCAATCTCTGCATTTTTACCTCGCTGCGGGCTGCTCGATGGTAAGTCTAGGGTTTTGGATCTGGAGATTGTGCTGTTGTCCGGCTCTCTCCTCGGAACCTGGCCTCATGTTGCTAACGGTTCAAGTCGTTCGCGGTTCTGTCGGACTTGGCTTCGTAATACGGGCAGTTCACCCGTTCGTGGCGCTGTTGGCGACGAATGTTTCCGATACTGCTGACTGCTCACTGCTCACTATTCAGGAATCAGGTCAACCCCGCCCACTCTTGCCCGCTCCTTGCCTGGGCTTTCTGGAAGGCCTGCCGGATCTGCTCGGTTACCTCGTTCGAAAGCGGGCCTTCCTCCACCGCAGCTAGGTTCGCCTTTGCGTTTTCTAGACTTGTGGTGCCCGCGATGGCGGTGTGAACACCCTGTTGCGAGACGGTGAAGCGAAGCGCAATTCGAGGCCAAAGCTGCTGCGGGTCTCCTTCGAATCCCAGTTGGGCGGGAGTGAGACCGCTGGCCAGGAGTCTCTCCCGGTAGGTTCGGGCGTAGTTCTGGTAGATTCCTTTTTGCTCGGATAGCTCCTTCCAGGCAGCGTTGGCGATCGGGCGTTTTGCCAGGACACCGATATCGTTTTCTCTCGCCCTTGGCAGCACCTTTTCGATATTGACCTGATCGCAGATATTGACAGACGTCTGGATCACCGAAACTTCGCTCAGGCCAGCGGCGTAGGCAGCTGCCTCGTTGTCGCCGGAGTAACCGCAAAAGCGGACCTTGCCGGCCTTCCGGGCCTTCACCAGGGCGTCGATGACGTCGCCCTGCTTCAGCGTTTCCAGACTGCAGGTGTGTAGGAGCATCACGTCGATTCGGTCGGTCCGGAGCCGTTTCAGTGCTCTCTCTACCGTCTGGGCGATGAGATCCGCCGACCATTCCTTGGCTGAGGTTCCGTCGACTTTGTGGCCGCATTTTGTGACCAGGACGTAGTCATCTCGCCGATGCCCGATAGCCCTACCCACCAGCGGTTCCGAGCCGGGATAACAGGCGGCGGTATCGATCAGATTCAGCCCCGCGTCGAGCAGGCCGTTCAAAAGACGAGTAACGCTGTCGATGTCCTTGTCCAGATAGCCGATCGGTGCAGCACCGAACCCGAGTGGTGAGACTCGCAAGTTGGTTTTGCCGAAGCGTCTTTGTTCCATGGTTTTCCATTCTAGCAAGGACGCCGTGCGGGCAAAACGGCATAGATCTATGTGGGCATCGACAAGTCGTAGGCAAGTGGTATTCTCAAAGGGTCTGACGCTGGTCTGGAAGTGACAGAATGAGGGTGAGTATTGCAGCAGTATCTTGACCTGCTAGAGCACATTCTAGGCCACGGTCACCTGAAGGATGATCGTACTGGAACCGGCACGCGGAGCGTCTTCGGATACCAGATGCGCTTCGATCTGTCCCAGGGATTTCCGCTGTTGACCACAAAGGCACTACACCTCCGTTCAGTGATCCATGAACTGCTCTGGTTTCTTGCCGGAGACACCAACGTCCGCTACCTGAACCAGAAAGGGGTCAAGATCTGGGACGCCTGGGCGGATTCGGAGGGCGAGCTGGGTCCGATCTACGGCTATCAGTGGCGATCCTGGACGACCTCGGATGGGAGACATATCGATCAGATCTCCCAGGTCGTGGAGCAGATCGAGAAGGATCCCGATTCCCGTCGCCACATTGTCTGTGCCTGGAATGTCGCCGACGTCGAAAAGATGAAGCTGCCGCCCTGCCACACGCTGTTTCAGTTCTATGTGGCCCAGGGGGCTCTATCCTGCCAGCTTTACCAACGCAGCGCGGACGTCTTTCTTGGCGTTCCGTTCAACATAGCCAGCTATGCTCTTTTGACTTTGATGGTGGCCCAGGTGTGTGGCCTCAGACCAGCCGAGTTCATCCATACCTTCGGGGATGTCCATCTCTATCTCAACCACCACGATCAGGCCCGAGCCCAGCTGACGCGCACACCCAGGGCTCTTCCTTTCATGGGGCTCAATCCCGAGGTCAGATCGATCTTCGATTTCAGCTACGACGACTTCGTCCTGGAGGGATACGATCCTCATCCCCATATCAAGGCCCCGATCGCGGTATGAAGTGCTCGATCATCGTGGCTATGTCGGAGAACCGGGTCATCGGTCGCGACAACCAACTCCCCTGGAGACTGCCCGCCGACCTCAAGCGTCTCAAGAGCTTGACCATGGGCCACCATCTGCTGCTGGGCCGAAAGACCTTCGAATCGATTGGGCGTCCACTGCCCGGGCGCAAGATGGTGGTTATTACCCGTCAGAGTGACTTCTCTTCGCCCGGGATCCAGGTAGCGCACTCACTCGGCGGTGCTTTGGATCTGGCTCAGGGGGATGATGAAGTGTTCGTGGGTGGGGGAGCCGGCATCTATCAAGAAGCACTGGCGCTGGCCGACCGGATTTATCTGACAGTGTTGCGCCAGGAGTTTGAGGGTGACACCCTTTTTCCGGCCTACGATAGCTCCGACTGGTGCGTCACCGAGAGGGAAGCTCACGGCCCAGATCAGAAGAATCCCTACGATTACACCTTTCTGACATTGGACAGACGGTAGTTCCGCCAGAGCCGCGTCTGATCATTCAGGAACGAAACTTGGATTGCCTTTGCCATGATCATCGCTAGCAGCGCTGACAGAGCCATGACCGTGAGGGAGTGGGATCCTGTGCTTTAACGAAGCGCTTGGGGGTATGGGTCCCTGTCGGGCCCTGCTCTCTGACAGTCACGGCTCTGTCAACTGGCGAAGGGTTGCTTCGCTTCTTCGTGGTTGAAGTTTCAGCTTAGTTTCCCCCCAGCGGTACTGCCCGCCGATCGCTTATGAGGAGCTATTCTACCCCCTCTGTCGACGTTTTTAGACACACCTCACCCCAGCTCTCGCGGCCCTTGGCGCTCCTTGATCTCCGGTCAGGTAGCCGCTCTTC
>CAUZIZ010000152.1:0-13109 GCA_963579905.1 Acidobacteria bacterium UBA6911
GAATCGCCCCGACCTGAACGTGAGTGATGCACTCTTTCGGTTCGATCTAGCAACCGAGGCCTGGACCCGGGAACCATCTATGCCGACACCCAGAGATCACCTGCGCCTGGAGGCGGTGCGCCATCGCTTGTACGCTATCTCCGGCCGCAAGGATGACCTGCGACACAATCTCTCGGAAAACGAACAGTACGATATCGAGTCAGCTACGTGGAAAGCGGTCGCCGACATTCCTTTTCCCCGCGGCGGCTTTGCCTCGGTGGTTCACGATGGCTTCATTTACATGTTCGGCGGCGAACACGTATGGACTTGCCTGGACAGTATCGAGCGCTATGATCCCTTTGCTGACACCTGGACGATACTTGGACAGCTTCCAGAAGCTCGACACGGTATTCAGGGCGCTGTGCTGGAAGATCGGATTCACCTCATCTCGGGAGGAAGACATCCGAGAATATCGGTAAGCGGAATTCATCGAGTCTTTCGTCCGCAGCCCGCCAACTAGCAACCATGTCATCGATATCGATGTTGGTGCTTGGCTATAACGACAGCCCATCGCTTTCAGGGCTCGTCCGAGTTTTGTCAGAGGTTTTGGAGTCGGGTTCGAGTGAATATGAGATCATCGTAGTGGACGATGGCAGCACCGACCATACGGTGGGCACCGTCGGGCAGTTGAGCCAGAGAATTCCCCAGCTTCATCTCGTCCGCTATCACCACAATCAAGGCGTGGGTGCGGCGTTTCGGTCTGACGTGAAGGCGTCTCGGGGCTCCATTGTTGGATATATCGACGGCGACGAACAGTTTGATCCACGTGATATTTCGTCTCTCTTGGCGCAACTTGCCTTTGCCGATGCGGCGAGCGGACTACGTCATCAAAGAGCAGACCCGCTTCACCGAAGATGCATGTCGCTGGTTTACAACTGGCTCATCCGGGCGCTGTTCCGGGTGTCGCTGCGCGATGTAAACTCTGGACTGAAGCTCTTCCATCGTCATTTCCTGGAGGCGAGCTTCCCGCTGCAGTCGGACGGTCCCTTTTTCGATGCAGAGGTTCTCACAAGAGGGATAGCAGCAGGCTATCACGTAGTGGAAGTCCCGATATCGCATTCCCCCCGTCTACATGGTCGGGCGTCGGGAGGAAGTCTTCGTTCCATTCGCAGGACCCTGGTTGATCTCTACAGTCATTGGCTCAGTGAACACGAGAAGCGCTCGCTTATTTGATCAATGAACTCAATGCCCTCTGCGTCGTCTCCCACCGTAACCTCATTCGCAAACTCTGCCTCATTAAGGTTTTGGGGCAGGCGAGAGGTAGACTTACCACGGAGCAACCTTTCGGAGGCAGGAAACAGCGGCGCGCCAGGATTGCCCATGGAATCGAAACTTACGACCCTGACTGAGACGCTCGTCGCATTCGGCCCCAATGTATCCTCAGAGGCGTTCATATCGGTGATGGAAATGGTGCTGGTAAACATCACCCCCTCCTCATGGCCAGGGGCGCGGCATTCAAAGCAGGAACCGAAGGCGACCTGCGGGATGTAGATGCGTTTCTCTACTCTGAGACCCGCCAGGAGTCCGGATGCCCCCATCGTCAAAACGATGAGTAGGAGTGTCAGATGAAGTCTGCAGATTGGCACGCTGTCCCTTCCGAATGCGCTCTGAACATCAAGGCCTCAGACGGTATCGCATAAGTCAAGAATAGCCGTCTGGAATGTCCAGTGATTGCAGGAGGCGTCTACATAATCCAGGAATCGACTACCATTATTCCTCTCGCTTCAACAACTCGTTCAATGACAACTTCTCGAAGACCAGGTGGGCCTGGCTGCCCTCGTAAACGATACCGACGTGGCCTGCGTCGATCTGGGTCATACTTGGATAGCCGTTACCCCGGCCTTCGTCTAGCAGAATTCGATGCTCTTCTGCCCAGGTCAGGCCGTCGTCCAAGCTCACTTGGATCGAGTGGTGGTCACGCCCGGTTTGAGAGTGAGGGTTGGCGAACAGCAGGATGTGTTTCGCCTTCCCCTCTTCCTCGTAATCAAAGCGCAGCAGACTACCGTTGCAGTTGGGTTCGATCAGCGTCTTGCGGTGCGTTGAGTGCGGTCGCCAGGTCTTGCCAAGGTCGTCGGTTAACCATACCGAACGGAACTTGGTAGGTCTGACCGTACGACTGTTGAGCATGATCGACCCGTCGTCCAATTCCACCACCTGACACTCGTTGTTGCCGGTCGCGGAAGGGGAACCGACGGTCCAGGTAGCGCCATGATCGCGGCTGACGATGAGGGTCGAGAAGAGGCGGTCCTGTTCATCGCGGCCCTGGCCGGGAAGAACCAGGGTACCGTCTCTTAAGGTGATTCCTGCCTGCGGGGAGGGGGCGAAGAGAATCCACTCGGACCTCTTCAGTTTGCGAGTCAGGTTCTCGGGCTTGCTCCAGGTAAGACCGTCGTCCTTGGAGCGCACCATCATGAACTGGGCGCTCTTGCCGATTTTGTAGCCTGGCTCGGAGCCGTCTTCGCTCCACTGATGTTTGTTTGGCTTGCCCCACATCCAGACCGCTGCGCAGAAGATCTCGCCGGTGTTTTGATCCACGACAATCCCTGGATCACTGACGCCGTTCAGCTCCGGTCCAAGCCCGCCGTACTCACCCATATCCATGATCACACGCGCCGGCTCCCAGCTCTGGCCGCCATCGGTGCTGCGGCTCAGACCGATGTCAATGTCTTCCTGCAGGTCCCGTCGCTTTCGGCGGCGCAGGTCGTATACGCTCAACAGAGTTCCCTTTGGCGTCGTGGTCAGCGCGGGAATCCGAGTCGTATGCACGCCGTCGTCCTGGCCCTTGCGAAGGGCAAAGCCAATGCGCTTGCTCCCAACTGGACTGGTATCTCGGGGTTCCACCTTGCCCGCTGAAGTCTCGATTGCCGTACACAGAGCGTCGACCTTGTGTGTCAGGTTGGCCCTGGGACTGATCTTGGAGGAGAGCCAAAAGACATGGGTTCCCGGTCCCAAGACTTGATCACCAGAGAACGTCAGCTCGGCGGCAGGCTGGGCCAGCGTGCCGAAAGGATTCCCCAAGAACTCAGCCAAAACGCTTTCTCGATCTTCCGAAAAGCTGATCCCGCTGCGGAGAGCGTCGAAATCCGTCATTGGGCGACTGCCGGCATAAAACAACTGGAGGGACTCGATGTCCCTCAGATCGTCGGTGCCACTTAACGAAAAGGTAAACGAAGTTGCCCTAATACCGTCCTGTCCGACCTCAAGCACCACCTGCGCAAGGGCGTTGTGATCGTGGCGAATCAGGACCGGATGAACGCGCTGTGAGACCGTCGCTTGAACCGCCTCTTCCGAAGCGATTTTCCCGTCGCCAGGAAGAGTGCAGGACGCGAAAAAGCTGACGACCACGCAGAAAGTTAGCAGCACCATCGGATGGTTCATAGGAAACTCCAAATCTTTATCTAGCAAAGGTCCGTAGGGTTGAGCGATCGGCCGGTAGATTAGCACAGTGGGTCCACCGACTAAAGGTGGCTCGCATTCGGCAGCCGGCAGTAAGCTGAAACTTGAACAGACTTAGGGTCTGCGCAAGAACAACTTGGCATTTTGGCATCTCATCTTCCCACCATCTTCGGCCGTTCCTCAATCGCGAAATCCTCAACGTAGACCCGGCTACACCTGCGGTTTCGCTCAATCGTTCGCGGCCAAATCTGGCGCAAATCTGAGCGCCAATTCTACCAAGTTCTTCTTGCGCAGACCCTTAGGACGAAACCGTGACTCTATTTCGACAGGATCTACGCCAAAGGCGTTACTGCGTGTAGCCCAGGGTTGCAATGCCAAGCCTGGGCTACACGCAATAATGCCGTTGGCGTAGTCGATGCCTTGACGTCCGGAGAAGCCCCCCCTGAAAGATCTAGCGCCGGCTCAGGGTTGGACCCCGAAGGAGTAGATATCCGCATCCTTCAGGACGAACTTCAGCCTGACCGTTTTACCCTCCAGGCTTTTCACGTCATCCCGAGCGCCCCAGGCCACCCTCCGGTCCACTTCATCACCGAAGATTTCGGCGCAGACCAGCTCCTCGAAACCGTGGATGGCCTGGCCTCCTTCATCTTGAATCTCAACCCTCACGAATCCCACCGCCGATGTCGAGTAATTGATCCAGAAGTGCCTCCCCTGAAAAACGAGAGGTGGCGTCACGAAGTACCCCTTCTGGTAGGGAGCGTGGACGCTGACGAATCCATCCAGCCGTACCGTCCCGACTAGAAGCAAAGACGATGTCCGACTGCCCCTGATCTCCCCAGGACGGACCGAAGGTCCGTTCCGGGACAAAGCGTTTGGGAAACATCAAATAGAGGCCGCGGCTGAGCTGATACGGAGTGGTGGCATTGGTATAGAGGTGGTCGAGAGGCGCTTGCGGCATCTCCACAAATCCGAGAGGCGTCCACTCCCTGAAGTCCGCCCAACTGGCGGTGCGAATGCGCCGGATGCCATGCCTCAGATCCGAAGTTCGGCCCGAAGGGGGTTTGTGACGAACCCTCGTCCATAGTAGCGAAACTGGAGCGTCCAGGGATCCTAGAAAATCACATTGTGGGAATCGAACTTGCCGCCTGTGAGTATCGGGTCCTGCTGGATGAGCTTCCAGCGCAGGCCATCGGGAGAAACCAGTCCCAGAGCCCCTGGGCCGGTGCGCGTGACCGCCTTGTAGCGCTCCTCCTCAGGGACTTCCGGCCTTCGGTCCTTGAGTACCGACATGTTGCCCCCGGGACCCATCCAGACCAGATTTTTTTTCTTGGAGCCCTGGTAGTCGTAGAGGTTCAGCTGGGGCCGAGTCCAGTGAACCCCGTCAGTGCTCTCCGCGTAGGCTGTGTAATTCCACCACTCTCCGGGAGCCGCAACCCGAGGCGCAACCCGGTACCAAAGACGGAACTTCCCCTCATCCTCAAGGACGAAGCTGCAGCAGGAAGCCTCCTTTTCCCAGGGCTTTTCCATCGGCAGCACCACTTCTCGCGGCAGGGGTGAATAAAGCTTCAGTTGAAGGCCGGCTGACTCCGCGATCAGGTAGCGGTCGACCAGGAGCTTACGCTCGGAGCCAATGTCTAGAACTTGGGGCGAAGATCGAGGAAAAGCCTGTTGGACCAAGGCAGCCACTACTATGCAGGCCAGGAAAAATGAGACCGTCTTTCGAATCGGCATGGATACTCCCTCAAGGCAACTCGATTTCAGAATCTTCGGGCGCTCTCGCGACACTATAGATCCAGAAGAGGAACACTGCTAGGATGGACTCACTGTCGCCCCAGAGAACGGTTCTCTACAGCGCACCAAGACAAGGGATGGAAGTTGGAGCTCGCGACCTGGGCCTGGATTTTTCTGACCCTGTATATCGGCGTCATGCTGGCGCTTGGGTACGTCGCCAGCAAGCGGATTCGTGACGCCGACGACTTCGCCACCGCCCGAGGCGCCTACGGCCCGGTTTTTCTTGCTTTCGCATTCGCCGCCACAATCGCTAGTGGAGGCACCTTTCTGGGTCTTCCTGGTTTCGCCTATGAATTCGGATTACCCGCTGTCTGGGGAGGCATTCTCTATCCCATCGGAGCCTATTTCGGCGTGCTCATCTCGATGCGCTTGATTGCCACCAGCGGCAACCGATTAGGGAATCGCTCCATCCCCGAATACCTAGGAGACCGTTATCAGTCCGACGGCATTCGCATCCTGGTCTCGATCTTCTCCTTGATACTTTTCTTCTATCTTGCGGCACAACTGGTGTCGGGTCTGGTGATGTTCGAGATCATGCTGGGTCTGTCACAGGAGTGGGCTCTGGGGATCACCGCTCTGGTGCTGCTCGTCTATGTCACGATGGGAGGGGCCCACGCCGACATACTCACCGACGGCATTCAGGGCTTTCTGATGCTCGTCATTGCCGTCGTGGTCATCTTCTTGTTCTTGCTGGGTGTGGGATTCGAGGGCGGCCCCAGCGAGGTGATCGATCGGGTAGAGGCATCCGATCCGAATAACGTTGGGTGGACCAACCCAACCACACCTATCTACCATTCCTGGTGGTCGCTGCTCGCCCTGTTGCTCAGCCATATTCCCCTGGGTCTACTCCCACATCTAGGAAACAAACTCTGGGCGCTGCGGGACGACCGCGACAGATTGCTCTTCGTGAAACTGGCATTCGCCATAGGGATCACGCTGGGGATGCTGAGTCTCGCTGGACTCCTTGCCCGGGGAATCTTCGACGACGCCCTGTTGGCGGAAGGAGCCAACCCCAATCAGGCACTACCACTTCTGTTTCTGGAACTGTTTCCGACCTGGCTGGCGGCACTGGTCGGCGTGGGAATTCTCTGTGCAATCATGTCCACTGCCGATGGTCTGCTGGTGTCCTCTTCTCAGATCGTCGCCAACGATTTGTATCGCCGCACTCTGGTCCCAAGGCTTCGTCCGCGACCGACGGATCAGGAGATCGACCGCCGGGTCCTTGTCCTCAGCCGATGGAGCACGGCGGTGATACTGGCAGCTTGCGCAATCATGGCCTGGTTTCTGATAGAGACCAACATAGGGCTGATCATCTGGATGGGAACCGGCGGCATGATGGCAGCTTTCGCCGGCCCATTGGTGATGGGAGCGCTCTGGCGCGGCGTGACCCGGACCGGTGCCTACTGGGGACTTGTCTGCGGCATGGGGGCGTTCGTACTTCTGCACACCGGTGCTCTAGAGCCAGCATGGTTCGCGGACACACTTCTCTTCGACGGCGTCGCCTGGTTGAAGGGCGAGTCTCCGAATCCCTTCTCCTGCTCGGCAATGGGTGAGATCGTCTCTGTCGTCGTCACCTGGGGCGTGTCCAAGCTCACACAACCACTGGACAGGGCCCACCTGGATCAGCTGTTTGGGGCGTGAGACAGCAGTAGTAACCGTTTGCGATCCGACCTGCCTTCGTCTATTCTCCTGAGACTTGAGCGGCCGTTATCGGGCTGCCAACCAGTGGAAGGAGTGGGTAAATGTTACTAGCTACCGTAGCGGGAAGGCCGGACCGTTTCGAAGGCCTATTCACAGTCGATTACACCGCAGTAGTCCTCTACTTCGTCGCGATGCTGGGTCTGGGGTACTACTTCAGCAAGCAGCAGAAATCGACCGAGGAATACTTCATGGCCGGTCGCAGCATGCCCTGGTTCGTCGTGGGACTAAGCATGTTTGCCACGCTGCTGTCGACCGTGAGCTACCTCTCCACTCCCGGTGAGTTCATAAAGAATGGCCCTGGGATCTGGGGAATGCAGATGCACATCCCCTTCACCATCACCCTGGTGACCCTGATCCTGATTCCGTACTTCATGCGCAAGCGCCTGACCAGTGCCTATGAATATCTTGAGGAACTGTACGGGCTCAAGACCCGCCTCTTCGCCTCGACATTGTTCCTGCTGATTCGCCTCTTCTGGATGGGAATGATCGTCTACACAGCCTCGTTTGCGATGACCCGAATGACCGGAGTGCCTTTTATCTGGGTCGTGTTGGGAATTGGGGCCATCGCTATCGTCTACACCACCATGGGGGGTATGCGGGCAGTTATCTGGAGCGATGTAGCCCAGTTCTTCATCCTCTTCTTTGGTCTCATCATTACCATCGGTTTCGTCGTCAGCGAAACCGGGACCGGTCCCGTGACCTGGTTTCACAACGTGATGCAGGTCGAAAGAGAGCCCCAACCCTTCTTTGCCTTCGATCCCTATGTGCGAGTCAGCCTGTTGGGTGCAGCTATATATGGCCTTTTCTGGTGGACCTGTACCGCAGGCTCGGACCAGGTAGCAATTCAGAGATACCTGACCACCGGCTCGCTAAAGGACGCGCGGAAGTCTTTCCTGGCCAATATCGGCGCCGACCTGAGTATCGCGTTTTCCCTCGGAATCGCGGGTATGGCCCTCTATTCCTATTACCTGACCCAGCTGCCCGGCACGCCGGACCAGGCTTTTCCCCACTTCATCGCCCATGCGATGCCCAGAGGATTGGCCGGACTGGTGGTCGCCGCCCTTTTCTCAGCCGCCATGTCCAGCCTGGATTCCGGGATGCACGGTGTCGCCACCGTCATCACCGTGGACTTTTTTCGACGGCTCAAGAAAAATGCCCTGGACGCGGCTGCAGAGCTTAGGCTGGCCCGCCTCATCACGGTTTTGGCGGGTTTCTTCGCGGTCGGATTTTGCCTCTATCTCAATACGATTTCAGAGGAAACCCGGGGCAACCTTTATGAGATGACGGTTCGAATCAGCAGCTATATCACCGGTACCCTGGGAGGCATGTTCTTCGCGGCCTTCCTGAGGCTGCGCTGCTCCGGGACAAAGCTGATCGCGTCAGCGGTCCTGGGAGTGTTGGTGGGCTTCTACCTGGGCTTGGGACACTGGTTTCTAGAGCATCCCAGGATCTTTCTGTACGTGGAAGGAGCTGGACAGGCACAGCAACTGCGCTGGGAACCCTCGCAAGACGAGCCCAATCTGATTGGATCGGATGCGCAGGCCAATAGCTTCGCCCTCTCCGGCCCGCAGGTCGCTGCCCAGCACGCCTCCATCGAGCTCACGGAAGATGGCTGGCAAGTCCGAAGCGCCAACAGCTCGGCAGAGGTCAAGGTCAACGACCAAGCGGTCAGTCAAAGCAAGTTGCATCTCGACGACGTGATCACAATAGGAGCAAGGCGAATTCTGGTGAAGGTGAAGGCCGTGTCCTGGATGTGGGTCCTACCCAGCTCCTGCCTGGTCACACTGCTTGCAGCCGCGATTTTCAGCCTCTTCCGACGACGACCGCTGACCGAGGTTAGCTGACGGACCGCTTCGGCGGGTCAACGTGGGTTCGGTCTCCAGGCCGAAGTATTCTTCTTTTTCGAGCCTTTGGCTCGATACACGGCGGCCTGGAGACCGCCGCCACGGCCGGGACTCCAAGTTTCTTTCTCGAATGGGGCCAGTTCGGCTAAGTGCGGCGGTGACTTGAAAACCGACTGCGAAAGGCACTGTCTGCAATGGTTTCAGAAAAAAGCCACCAGAGATTTTCTCCCGATCTCTTCGAGTTCTTGCAAGACCTGTCACAGAACAACCAGCGAAACTGGTTCAAGGCCAACGAAGGCCGTTACCAGGAAGAGGTGCTGAAACCAGCCTTCGCCTTCATCCGGACCATGCGACCCCGAATACATGCCATCTCTCCTCACTTCGTGGCCGAGTCCCGAAAGTTCCGGAGTTCGCTGATGCGGGTGCACCGTGATGTCCGATTCTCGAAGGACAAGCGACCCTACAAAACGAATGTGGGGATTCGGTTTCCCCACGAGTCCTCCGGCGACATAAGCGCACCTGGCTTCTACGTCCACCTGCGCCCGGAGGAGGTATTCCTTGGAGTAAGGGGTATGGCATCCCGCTCAACCTTCGCTGGTAAAGATCCGAGAGAGGATCGATCTGGATCCAAAGAGTTGGCTCAAAGCTCAAGACAACAAGCAGTTCCAGGAACTATTCCAGCTGGCGGGAGAGAGTCTCAAAACGGCCCCCAAAGGCTATCCGAGCGACCATCCCCTGATAGAAGATCTGAGACGTAAGTACTTCATCGCCGCTCAGGAGTTCTCGGCCCAGGAGGCGTTGGATCCGGACTTTCTGGAGCGTACCGCCGAAGCCTTCCGCGCGTCAGCGCCTTACGTCAAATTTATCTGCGATGCGCTGAACGTGGCTTTCTGATTCCACCTCTTCATTGAAAGCCCGGAGCAGCTCCCCGCCTTCAAGGTGACTCCATTGAACGGCCTTCGCGATCGCCGAAACCCTGCTACTGCTCCAGGTCATGGCAGGCATCGCAGTCGATTGAAGCCTCCTTTTCGACATGACAGGCAACGCACACCCTCATACTGGTAGAGACCTCTTTAGTTAGAATCACCCGCTCCGCAACCGGTCCGTGGCAAACGCCACATTCGATCCTTGCCTCCAGGTGCCTGGAGTGCCTGAAGTGGACGAAGTTGGGAAGCTGGTAAACCCGAACCCAAGACGGCTCCTTCCCGTCCTGCTGAAACCCGACCAGCTTCTGGATCTCCGGCTCATTCTTCTTTAGAGTTTCGTGACAGAGCATGCACTGCGCAACCGGGGGGAATCCAGCTTGTTCCTTTTCGCGGGCTCCGGGGTGACATTGTTCGCAAGCCAGTCCGAGGGAGGAGTGTTTGAGATGATCGAACAACACCGGCTGCGCTGCCACCTTGATCGGCAGGCGCTCGTACTTCCCTTGATAGTTCGTGATCTGGGGAATCAGGAGGCCCAGCACAGACCAAAGCAATAGTAGACGAACTGTCATATCCTCAGTTCTCGCACAGGAAGCACCAATCCTAACAGATGGCTGAAGATCAGGAGGTGGGGCTCTCGGACGGGAGAATGGAAAGCGAAAGATCAGTGATCAGAGACAGGGGTGATGGTGCTGTTGCCCAGCTCTCTCCCCGGAGCTTGGCCTCCTGTTGCTAACGGGTCAAGTCGTTCCCGGCTCTGCCGGATTTGGCTTCGTGATCTGGAAATCCATCGTTCGGGGCACTGCTCACTGCTCACTGCTCACGTTTTAAGCTAGACGATGCGGAAATCAGGTGGTTGTGATAAGAAAAGCAAAGCAATTATGAAGTCTGTAATGCCGCTCCGGATATTCTTTCTGGGACTGTACCTGGCGCTGCTCGGCACGTCCGCGGCGGTGGCAGAAAAGGCGAGATTCGAGCTCAAAGGACGGGTGTTGCTGGCCGAAGGAAGACCGATCCGCGGGATCCTACCGGAGATTCGTCTCGAGGGAACCCGATTTTCCTTCCTGAGAAGGACTCTGGCGAGGCCTGACGGGACCTTCAAGTTCAAGAAAATCCCCGCTAGCACTTACCAATTGACCATTTCAGCGCTGGGATGGGGAGAAATGAGGCGCACTTTGGAGGTCGGCCCTGGTACCGCCAATGCCAGGCGACAAGTCGAGGTGAATTACGTCTTCGAACCGAGCCGCCGGGCGGGCTCGGCGGCTACTGTCTCGACCACACAGCTTTCGGTGAAGACGGACGCCCTGAAGCACTACTCACAAGCGCTGAAGCGGCTGGAGAAGGAGGATTCGGCGGGCGCCATCAAACACCTTCAGAAGGCGGTCGAAATCTCGCCTCATTTTTCCAGCGCCTGGAACCACCTCGGGACCATCGCTTACATGTCCCGCCAATATGCCCGTGCTCAGCAGTGCTTCGATAAGGCACTCGAGCATGCCCCAGACTCCTACCCCGCTCTGGTCAATCTGGGTGCGACGCTGCTCGCCCTGGGGAAGCTGGAAGAGGCGCTCGCGACCAATGCTCGAGCTGTCAGCTTGCGCGCTGAGGAACCCCTGGCCCGCAGCCAGCTAGGACTCTGCTACCTCCGATTGGGGCGTCCGCAGGAGGCAGAAGAACAACTCAAGCTAGCCAAGAAGCTGGACCCTGGACACTTTTCAGGACCACAAATAGCGCTTGCTGAAATCTATCGCCGCAGGCGAGACTTCGCCGCAGTCGCCGCCGAGATCGAGGAGTTCCTCCGCTACCATCCGGATTCACCAAGAACTGCGCAGTTGCAAAAGCGTCTGCAAGTCACCCGAGACATGCTGCGCCAGAAACAGTGAAGGAAAAGCAGCTACTCTTCTTCTAACCGTAGAGCCGCGACGGCAAGTCCAAGGCTCGACCAGATCATCAGATACGTCGGGATGAACTCGAGAAAGTAATCGAAGAACCCGTGCACCAGAATTGCCGAAATGGCGGCTGAGACTTCGAGTGCGTGGGGCAGCGTCTGGTGAGAAGCCAGTTTCCACTGGCGGCGTAAGATCCACAAGAGCCTCCAGAGCAGCCAGAAGAAGAGGCTTCCGCCCAATAGACCGGTGCAGACGAAGAACTCGAGGTAAAGATTATTGCTGTGGCAGCTCTTATCCCAGATTTCGAGGCCGGCATAGGGACCGTAGAGGAGGCGAAAGTTGTCTGGTCCTACTCCCAGTATTGGATTCGCAGCAATCATCTCCAGCGCTGTGGACCAGAGTTGCCAACGGCTCAAGACGAAGCTCGAGGCGGGCATGGCGGCCAGCGGCCTGGTGGGCACCTCCTTGCTTACGGTACCTCTGACTTCGACGCGCGTATGGGTACTGGGGCAGCCCTCGAGGCTGAACCAGAAGAGGTTTTCTAGCAACATGTCCCCCCCCAGGCCAGGAGGTAGCGCCCCAAAATGTCAGGAGCGCGAACCTGGGCCTGCAGGACGATGCCCTGACCGGGCTTTACTGATCGCGACAGAAAGGTCCGCAGACCTTCAAAGTCAAACACCTCTTTCGACTCCAGATCCAACCAATGGTAGGCGAGCGCGGGGGGCGCAACCTCTGTCGGGTCCCAGGCTGCGAGGCCTGTATCGGAGATCGTCACCTCAATCTGGTGGAGTTGTCCGGTTTCGAGTTCCAAGGATTCGGGCACCTGGTAATTCGCCTGGTACCAATTCCGGGGGGTCTGGGTCGTCAACCTCAGCGAATAGGAACCCCCGTCGGCAACTAGCCTATATCCGAAAACACAGCCAAGGGTGGGTCCCAGGCCGACAAGCGCCCAAAGGCACCGGGCGGCACCTTGGGCACGCCACCAGAGCCATCCACTTCCCAGCAGGACGGCGCCGAGACTCAACAGACCGCTTCGGGTCAGGGTGAAAATCGTGCATCTTCCGATCAATACGAGGGCGGTAAGAACCAGTAGGGCGCGTCCCCAACTTCGGTCGCGAACAACTTGCAGCAGAAGTGCGCAGGTCAAACCGAAGGCCATTGACCAGGGGGTGAAGTTGTTCAAACGCCACCAGCCGTACCACGAATCGGATCACGTGTTGATCCTGATCTACAACGTGGCCACAGGGGGGACCCGCTATCAGGATATCGAAATGCGGCGTCACAGTGTCAGCTTCCTGGAGGCGGTGGGAGCAGAGAAGATTCCCGCTCCCAGCACGGCGGGGGATTTTGTGCGCCGCTTTCAAGCGCAGGACGTGGGGGATCTGATGGAAGCCGTCAATGAGAGTTGCCGCAAGGTCTGGGCCCAACACCCAGCGAGTTTCTTCCAACGGGCGGAGATTGATGTGGATGGGAGCATTGCCCCCACTAGCGGCGAATGCAAGGAAGGGATGGAGATCAGCTACGACGGG
>CAUZIZ010000153.1:0-12983 GCA_963579905.1 Acidobacteria bacterium UBA6911
GCGCGTCCCGTCGCCACCCGGAGGGCAGATGGGGGTTGCGGACGATCTCTGCGTTGGTCGTCGTCGAAGATGTCCAGGCATCGTCTTCCTCCTCCTGCCTTGATCTCGCCTCGCAAGCCCCATCTGCGAACGCTACCGTATTTATAAAACGGCGTACTAAGGCCCCGGGAAGCGCTGCCCCATTCGAGAAAGAAACTTTCGCCTACTGGGGATTTGTGCGTCACTGCGTGGGGAAGAGTTGTCCGGCTCTCTCCTCGGAACCTGGGCTCATTTTGCTAACGGCGCAAGTCGTTCGCGGCTCTGTCGGACTTGGCCGCGTAACGCTGGTAGTTCACCCGTTGGCGGCACCTTCGGAGGGTAGAGACGTGCGACGTTCAGACGTGCGATGTATTCTTGAACTTTCAGCTTAGGTGGTAGATTAGGTCAATGGCATCCGAGGAGAGAGCGCGATTGATTCAGGAAGAGAACAACGTATTCGCCGCCTTCGGTTTTTCGTCGACCTCACAGTCAGCGTCCTGTACCAAGACACCTCTCTGACCCTGATGCAGGGACGCAAGATAGTGCAGAACACCGAAAGGGCTATTCTTAGAATGTTTCCGGACAAGCAGCTGACCTTCGATATCGTGGTGCTTCCCCGATGCGAGCGGGTCTTACGCGAGCGCTGGGGCGAAGGCATGGATTATAGGTTCACTAGCGAAAGACGATGCGAGCGGTGATCCAGCGAGTGGAGCGGGCCCAGGTGACGATAGACGATTCCGTCGTGTGCAAAACCGGGCGCGGGCTGGCGGTTCTGCTGGGGGTGGGTAGTGACGACACCAGCGACGACGTCGAGTATCTCAAGAAGAAACTGCTGCAGCTTCGAATCTTCCCCGATCGCGAAGGGAAGATGAATCTCTCTATAGGCGAGGTCGAAGGCGAGATTCTCCTGGTATCACAGTTCACGCTCTATGGGGACTGCCGCAAGGGAGCCCGCCCGAGTTTTTCCCGTTCCGCCCCGGCGCCAATGGCTCAGACTCTCTACCAGGAGTTGATCGACAGTCTGATCGTCGAAGGAGTCGCGGTCCAATCCGGACGCTTTCAGGCCATGATGAGGGTCTCCCTGGTCAACGATGGCCCTGTGACCCTGATCCTGGACTCGAAGAAGCAGTTCTATTGACCCTCTTTGATCGACACCGCCTCCAGCGACTGGGAACGCACCAATTCAGGGGGCAGGTTGGGGGCGCGCGACGGCTCTCAGAACAGGAGGATCTCGACTCGCGCCTTCGCCTGAGTCGCTCGCAACCACCTCTCCATTTCCAGGTGTGCCCTTCTGAGTGTCAGGATCTCTCGAATCTGTTTTTCGACCAGCGGGAGCAAGGGAACAGGTAACCCTTGTCGCTTGAGGCGCGGCGCCAACTCTTCCTCGTAATAGCGCAAAATCTGGTCAGGCAGCACCACGACAAAGGGCTCAAAGCGCATCTTGACGAATTTGAGAACTGCCAGCTGGCGTCTCACCAGATCGGTCAAGTCATCCCGGCTCATCTCCATCTGTGCCAGCCTCTCCTGGAATTCGCGATCAGACGAGAATCGATTGCGGTAAGCCTGGAGCTGTTCCTGCACCTCCCTGTCGCTAGCCTGGATGACCAAAGTTTCGGTGACCTTCTGTGCGGCCAGCTTCTGATCGATGAGCTGATCCAACACCCTCAAGAGGAAGTCTTTCCGGCCTTCCTCATCCTTGGGAAATTCCATGTTCCTGTAGCGCACCAGCCGCAGGAGCTCTGAGAGAGTAATCACTTCGGCTTCAACCACGGCTGCGACCTGGTCCGCGGTGTGTCCGGTACTCGAGCCGAAGCCAACCCAACCGAGAAGCCAATGAAGCAAGATCCAGAGGGCTCAGGATGCGAGCCTTGAAGCGGTTAGACGGGCACCTGGTACGCTCAAAACGGATGCCCCAAAGTCAGGTGACAATTCCATCTCTCAAAGCCTCTTGCCCCTGGAGGGTCAGGGTTGTATCCCACGTCGAAGCGTACCGGCCCCACCGGGGTGGAAACCGCCAGTCCAAGCCCGACGGCGTTGCTGAAGCCAGTCGAAGAGAGGTCGCTGAAGCTGCGAAAGATGTTTCCAAAATCATAGAACGCAGCGCCCGAGAACCATCCTACTAGAGGAAATCGGACTTCGATGTTGGCGATGAGTAGTGCGTTTCCTCCGAGCGGAACCGGACGGCCGTTGGGATCCGGGTTTCCATCCTCGTTCACCAGGATGATCTCCCCGCTAGCGCTATCTCTCAGAAGAGGACCTGCAAGATTGTTGGGAAGACCTCTCAGGGTGGTAGCACCGCCAGAGAAAAACCGTTCGCTGATTGGAACCGGGTTGTCGGCGGAAACATCGGAGGCTTGTGCGAAGGCCTTGATCAAGCCAATTCGAAGTGATGAAGCCAGAACCAACCCTGGAGTCAGTTCATGATAGTACTGACCCTGAGTCAGGATCCGGAAGAACTGTCTCTCTGAACCCAGTAGGCGAGCGGACAGCAAGGTATCCCCACTGAGAAAGAAGCCGCTCTTGGGATCCGTAGGATAGTCTCGTGACTCGTTGAGATAGGAAGTGGAAACACTAGCCAAGCTGAGCCTTTCCTCTTCGCGAAAGAATTGCAGGGGCGCAGCCAGTCTAGCCGGGACATCGAAATGGACGTTCTCATAGTTGTAACGAAAGAAGAGCGACTCACGCCGGCTCAGCCGTCTTTCAGTCTGAGGCCGAAGCAATCAACCGGAAGGAGTCAAAGGGGCGGCCACGAAGCGCTCGCTGCCCCCTCCGATATCCTCCGTGAGTGCCCTCTCGTTGTCTGCTGTAAAGGAAAAAATGGTGGGAAGCTCCCGGCGCAGAAAATGAGGAACGGTATACGAAAGACTGCCTCGCTGGCGTTGAGAGCCCGCCCGTAGCCCCAATGATAGAGCCCTTGCCCGACCACGGAAATTGCTATCGGTAAATCCAAAGGTGCCCCTTGGAGCCTCGAAGGAGCTGTAACCAAGCCCGTACAACAAGGTGTAACGAAGTGCCTCGTCCAGACGGATGAGCACACTCTTGTCAGCCGGATTGGTCCCTGACTCAACCTCCTCGATTCGGACCCTGTCGAAAATCGCCAGATTGTAGAGGTTGGTTTCAGTCTGGAGGATCCGATCCAGTGAAAGTGGATCTCCGGGCTGGATCTCCACCTCCCTTTCGATAACCGACCGGTTCGTAACCCGGTTGCCGGCAATGATGACGTGTTCCGTGAAAGACTGAACTCCCTCCCTGATCAGGAAGGTAAGCCTAACTCTTCCGCGCTCGACAAAGACGATCTCCGACCGCACCTCCACCTCGCGAAACCCATGATTCTCATAGACGGCTATCAGGTTGGAACGGTCTTGAGCGAGAACCAAGGGAGAAAAGGGACTACCCGGTTTGGAGGTAATCTCGCGCAGCAGCAGTTCCGTCTCAATCCGTTGATTTCCGAAAATCAGCACCTGATGGAGCTGAGAACGCAAACCCTCGTCAATGTGGAAAACCACTTCGAACTCTTCTGCTTGGGCATCTTCCAGAACCACGCGGGCCTCAACCGATGCATCACCGAAACCCGACTGCTGATAGTGAGTTCGGATTCGGTCCTTGTCACGCCGTAGGATCTCAGTGGAGAATCTTCTGGAACGAAAGATACCGCCTTCCTCGAGCGTCAGCAACGGTAGCAAGGACTCCCTTGCGATCGAAAGATTCCCTTTAAACGAGATCCGAGTCAGGCTTCGCTTTCTTCCCCTTTCGACCTTCATCAGCAGGGACTCGGGCGTCTGATCAGACTTGAGAGACGACTCCACCTCCACTGGAAAGAAGCCATCCTCCTCTAACCGTCTACGGAGCTCCTCGCCGGTCTTTTCCGCGCGAACGGCAGTGGGACCCCGTTCGCTGAAGAGGGGAAGCTCCCCTAGAGCACTCTGCTCCAGATCGATCCCCTCGGAATGGACAAGGGTCTTCTCCCTGGGAAAAACCCTGAGAGTGAGCGAAACCGAGTTGGTCCTCGAATCGTGTTGCACGCGATCGCGGAGATAAATCTCGGGCCGTAAGAAACCTTCTAGAGAGAGCTGACTTCTGAGCCTATCCAGATCCTCCTGCTGCTTGACAACAGAATACGACCCACCCTCGATCATCTTGATGATTCGGCGTACGGTATCGACATCCCAAGGCTCATCAACTTCAATCGCGAGCTGTTCTATGGTTGCCTGTTCCCCCGATTCGATACCTAGGGTCAGGTCCAGCTGAGAGAGTTCCCGGTCTGCCTCGAACGATGGCTGAATCTGGACCTGGTAGAAACCGTGCTGTCGGTGGAGCTCTCGTAGTCTGGAAACGGTCTCTTTAAGGAGCACGTCCGAGTAGGGTTCGCTCTTCCGCAAGGCCAGCTCTTTTCGAAGTTGTCGCTTTTCCACCCTGAGGGATCCGACAAAGCGAACCGTTCGCATCAAAAATCTGTGGATCAACACTAGGGTAACGTCCACCTGATCCGGATCCACCGGTGCCACATCGATCTGGACGTCATTGGAAACCTGCGTTGAAGACAGGCTTCGGATAGTTCGCTTGGCCCTGGAGGAGCTGAACTGCTGTCCTGCTCGCAACTCGGAAAGCTTCAGCACATCCTTGGCAGTGACCAACGTCAGAGGCCCAGCACTCTTGAGGTCAATTCTTCGGACTAGCTTCCCCTCATAGAAAGGTGTAGATCCGAGCAGACAGGCAAGACTCGACCCGGTCAGCAACAGATAACAAACCATCTGCTGAAGGGCAATCGCGCGACAGAAGAGCGTCAAGGTCCTCAAAATCTGTTCTTCAGCTTGACGTCGACCGCAACTGATCCGTCTTGATCTCGAGTACCAGCCGCGGTCATCCAGTCGGTCAGTCGATACTCGATGACGACTATCTGGCCCTGCTGGTCGTGGCTCAGGTTCGTACTGTAGGTCACGGCCAGGTCTCTGGTGAGCTGTTTTCCTAGCGTGATCCGTGCTCCCGGGTCACGCTCACGACCAAAGAGGAAGGGATCGATTGAGACTTTCTCAAATCCGAAGAGGCGGCTGGTTTGAGCCTCCAGTTGGTCCCCGAGACTCTTGCTCAGAAGCGCTCCTGCACCGTAAACGGAAAGTGTCCCCACTTGATCCTGTCCAGTCCCCCCCGCACCAAAAATTTCTTCCTGAGTCTGACCGATGGCAAGAAGCGAAACGATGCTAGACGCGGGAAGAGGAGGATCGGATCGAAAAGACAGACTCAGCTTGTCAAGGGATCCCCTGACGACAACCGTCATCGTAAACTCACGCACATCGGTGGTCGCTTCGAAGTTCACGACAGGGGTAGTACGGCGAGGATTGCTGAAGTTGACCGTACCTCGCGTGAGCTCGTACCTGTTGTTCTCCAGCGAAAGTGTCCCTTCGTCCAAACTGATCGTGCCCAGAACGACCGGCCTCTGAGCGGTTCCACGGATGGTGAAATCACCACTTCCAGTAACATCGGAGATCCGATTCCTGACTCTAAGACTTTGGTAGGTCTCGACTTCAATCTCCAACAGGATCTCGCCTCCCAGGCTCGGAGTCGGTGAAATCTGGCTTTCGGCGTAGGCGAGAAACAGCTGCGGGAGCGATACCTGCCTGGTGTACTCTGCCTCGCGAACGTAGACCACCCCCGTTACCAGCTGGGAACCTTCTGCCGTAAGCAGATCCAGGTCCAAGTCGATTGTCGAGACCGTGTCTTCCGGGTACTGGACTCGCAGACTAGATCCGAAAACATTGACTTGCCAACGAGTAGGAGTGAAGCCCTCGATGAAGATACCGCCCTCGGCGTTGATCTCTCCATAGGGTGTAGAGGCCGAGAACTCATCGATCGAGATCTGCTTGGAAGTGAACTTCACCCTTCCTTCCGCATCGAAAACCGTTGTGGGAACTTCCGGATGGGAGATGAAACCATCGCTGAGGCTGGCCTCGCCAACGATTCGGGGTTCTTGCCACGGACCGGAGATAGAAAGGCTGTCCAGTCGTAATTGGCCTGAAGTAGCACCACTGTCGAGAAAACTATTCAGGAGGAGAAGACTTGCCTGCCCATCAAGTCTCAAATCGAGGTTTGGTGATTCGCCCAATCCCACCGAACCCGACAGATTCAGTTCCGTCCCTGAGCCCGACAGGCTCAAGGGATAAATCCTTAACGTCTCTTCCTGGTACTCCAGTCTGAGAGGGCTGCTGTTTCCGAGCCGATGCCCCGACAAGGACAGTTCAATCTGGGGAAAACTGCCCTCAGCGTGGATTCCAGAAGGCGGCAGAAGCGGTCCGGTACAGCGGGCCTTGCCGGAAACCAACCCCTCGAACTGCCAGGGTCATGGCCCAGGAGAGCCATATAGGGTCCTAGCGGAATCTTCTCGAGATAGAGAGAGACATCTAGTGGATAAGGAACAGAAAGTCCCGCCGTCCCCTCGAATAGAAAGGGGTTCTCGGCGAGGCGGTGGGCCAGCTTGATCGAGGCCACGTCGCCTTCGGCATCGGCCTCCAGGTGGACGTCTTCGAGGGTGAAGTCTCCAACTTGAACCAGAGAGGAACTGGCATCGACCCGGAAATCCGGGTAGTCGAATCTCCCTTGTCCCTCTAACGACAGGGACAGTTCTCCCCGAACGGGAGTTTGCTGTTGGAGCAGGTGTAGCCCTTCCAACTGCAGGCGCCCAAGTTGCATCGAACCCGAGTGCTCTCGACTCTCGAGGTCGACCCCAAAGCTGCTAGAAATCCGTCCTCCGGAAACCGATGCACTCAGACCTTCGACCCTGAGTTTCCCATCCCCGAATTCCAGCTCTCCGCTGTAGCCATCCACCAACTCTCCATAGGCCTCCACAGCCCCCCCGTAGCTTGGCGGTGGCCGTGTAGGAACCGCTTGCCAGGTACTCTAGCTGGGCTTCGCCTGCAACTCGTCCTTCCAGTGGTAGGGAAAGACCTGCCATGGGAAGAGATCGCTCCACCGGAACCCTATCCAAAAGCCCCCGAGCCTGGAGACCCTCCAGACCTTCCCCACCAATAGGAAATGCCAATGAAAAGCCAAGGTGATACGAAGAATCACGAAACTCCGCTTCTTCGAGCCGGATCAGATCGTGACCTATGCCTACCTTCCCAGAGAATGCTCCAAGTCGATGTCCCCGAAAGTCGACTTGCTCCATCTCAGCTTGGCCCTTGATCAAAAAATCGTAGCCGGATCCGCTGAGACTTCCTTTGAAAATCGACTGCCCGCGCAGCGCGAAGGGATAGGTCTCCACAATCTCCTTAGGCAGCAAGCCGTTGGCCTGGTCCAGACCCTGGAGTTCATGACCCTCACTCGATACCAGGTCCAGAGCCAGGTCATAGGTTTCGCCAAGGCGGATCTGCCCGCTAAATTTCAGGTTCGACTGATCTGTTCTAAGAATCCCCTCGACCAACTGAATGACTTGCTTCTCGCCGGCGAGATCGCAACGACCCTAGAACGGAAGCTCCCCGGTCTGATCTCGAGCCTCCTCCACTGCGGCCTGGAAGCTGCCCCGGCAGGTCACATGTCCTCTTCCCTCCAACTCCTGCCAGTTGACTCCTGGCCAGGTCAGTTGGCTGCGAACATCCGCCAGACCTCCTACCTGGACAGACTCCAATCCGAGGATCGACAGGAAAGGCCGTATTCCTATCGCGGTTCCAGCCAAGGCGAGCTGGGAACGCCGGATTTCCTCCCAGTTCAGCATTCCCTTGGCCTCTATGAGTCCGCCAAGGAAACCGACCCTGAGCTTCTGTAGAGACATGCCGTCACGGGCCAGGGTGATCTCGCCATGTAAGTCGTGAAAGGGGACTTCCTGAAATCGGGTTTTTGGGGAAAACAGCACGCCTCGGAGGACAAGATTTCCGGGTCTCCCTGTGAGATTCCCCGCAAAGTCGATTCGGCCCTGCTCAAAATAGGGCGACAAGTCCGGCTTCCTGAGCTGAGGGCGCTCGAGGCTGGCATCGACGTCGAATTGAGCATTCAGTGCAGTCTAGCCTTCCAATCTGCCTGCGATCCTCGCAGACAACTCGGGCGCGCTCAGCTCGAAGTCAGAGATCTGCAGCGTCTGTTCCATGATTCTGAAATCAGACGACACCGCGACCTGGGAGAAGATGAATCCACCCACGGCAAGCTCAAGGCTCTCCAAGGCGAAGTGCCCGGTTGTTTCCCCGTTTGGCGAAAAGTGGGCGTTGGCACTTAGGCTTCCCTCGGCTGAGTCCAACCGGAAAGGCCGGTTTTGATAGACCAGAATCCCGTCTTTGATTGACAACTCCTCGACTTCAACGCGAACCAGGAAGGGCTGCCCCGAAACCGGCTTGAGAGGGTTGGAGACAAGCATGTTGGAGAGGTTGAGTCGACCGTTTCGATCCTGCACAACCCGTAGACGGGGCAATTCTAAGGAAATTCGATCGACCAACAGGGTCGGGGAAAAGTAGCGGCCAATCGAAAAACCTAGACGAACGAGATCAACTTCAATAGCCGGTTCCGATCCGGGATCCTGCGAGCTCGATACCCGCAGGCCCTCCAGCTCCAGAATCCCCTCCCAGAGCTTCAAGCGAAAGGCCTCCAGGTCGACATGAACGAGGAAACGCCCCTCTAGTGCGGCAATTACCTCATCTCTAGCCCATTCGTCGAGGAAGCCGCTGTTGAGAAAGACGATGAGAAGAAGGCCCAGGATCAGAGAAGAGAGGAGCAGAACCGCTGTCGCGATCTTGAGAAGCCGTCGCATCGATTTCTTAGATGGCTGCAAAGGGCGAATGTTAGCAGAAATCAGCCAAGACTCCCGAGTTAGTCTCGCCGTCCGGTTTCACACGACGTCGGGCCGGGTTAGAATATGCTCACAGGACGTGCGCGTTGGGGTGTCAGCTGGAATCCAGACTGATGTCCACCGCGGACTGATGCCCACCCGGCTTTGTCCATCATTTGAGGCTCGACAAGCGAAGGGAGCAAGGAAATGACTGAGTGGTTTCTAAGTTATAGTGGCAATAAAAGTGGACCCTTTGATCTGAGCGAGGCGCAGCGACAGGTTCAGGAAAATCCCAACGGGCATGCCTGGCGAGAGGGCTTGTCGGACTGGCAGCTCATCACCCAAGTACCCGAGTTGGGAGTCCCTGTGCCAACTCCAACGCCCCCCTCAGGTGGCGTTGGTGGAGCCGATGTGATCGATTACAAGATCGTGGGACAGGAGATGCAGTTCGTTGAAATAGAGCTCGACCCTGGCGAGAGTGCCGTCGCCGAGGCTGGTGCCATGATGTACAAAGACGCAGTCGTTCAAATGGAGACCGTCTTCGGTGATGCATCTGCGTCCAGCGGCGGAGGTTTTATGGACGAACTTGTGGGAGCCGGAAAGCGACTGCTCACCGGAGAGAGTCTCTTCATGACGGTTTTTCTCATGCGGGCTCTTCTGGTAAGGCTCACGTCGCCTTCGGCGCGCCTTATCCCGGAAATATTCTCCCAGTGTACCTTCCCGACGTGGGGGGCCGGCTGATCTGCCAGAAGGACAGTTTTCTCTGTGCCGCAAAAGGGGTCGCCATCGGGATCTACTTTCAGCGCAAGATTCTGACGGGGCTCTTCGGCGGCGAAGGCTTCATCATGCAGAAGCTCGAGGGGGACGGCCTCTGCTTCGTCCACGCCGGCGGGACCATCGTGGAGCGCATACTGTCGGCCGGAGAAACACTCCACGTCGCCACCGGCTGCGTGGTGGCCTTCCAAGACAGCGTGAACTTCGACATTCAGCAGGTCGGGGAAATCAAGTCAGCCCTTTTCGGGGGTGAGGGATTGTTCTACGCAGTTCTGCAGGGACCCGGAAAAGTCTGGATGCAATCCCTTCCCTTCTCCCGCCTGGCGGGCAGGATGCTGGCAGCGGCTCCACAGAAGGCCGGCGGCCGCGGCGAAGGCTCGGTCCTGGGAGGACTGGGTAATCTCATCGATGGCGATAACTCGTTCTAGGAGCCTGCGCGGTAGAATTGATCTACTGAGAAAACGGTAGAATCTGCTCATATTTTCCAAAGTTTTCGACGAATAGAACAACTATGCGCCTCGAAATCGAGAAAATCTGGCCTCGATTCCCCCGCTTTCTCGCTACGATCATTTCGACTGCGCAGACTCCTAGGTTGGGATACCCGTCGAAAAATGCGCAACACATCAAGTCACCAATAGGCGTAGAAGGGTACAGCCGCTTTCTGAGAATTGCTTCTGTAGCTTCGCAAGCTGTTCTTCAGTCCGGTAGATCCCTACGATTGATCCTCCCGATCCTGCGTATTTGGCACACACGCCCAGGGAGCGAGCGATCTGGACCATTTCTACCCCTCGGGGGTCCAGAAGCGATAGCTGCTGCCGGATATCGAAGTTCTGGTCGAAGAGCTCAGCCAGCTTCCGGTGGTCCGCCTCCAGCAAGGCCTGTCTTCCTTGCTCAGCCAGACCCGCGAAGGACTTCATTGCCGCGTGAACCGCGGGGTCGCCCCGTTCCCACCTCCCGCGTAGACCGCTGTGGTAGAGCTCGGAGACTTGGCTCAGGTCGTTCCGATAGGCCAGATAGAGAGGAGGCAACATCTCAGCATCCAGAACCTCGTAAATCCCGTGTCCGTGCCGGTCCATGAAGTCGCGATCGAAGTCCATATAAACCAGACCCTCGTACACCTGGCAAACTCGATCCTGAAGGCCGGCATCGATCCCCAACTCCTGGGTTTCCGTCTGTAGAATCAAGTTGGCTTGGGTCTCCCGGGAAATGGACACCGAGTAGAACTCCGACAGGGCCCGCACCACCGCGGTAATGATGGCACTCGACCCCGCCAGACCGACCTGTCTTGGAATATTGGTTTCATAGCGCAGCGAAAAATTCTCTCCCGTCAGGGGGGTGTCGCTCTCGCAGCAATAGTCTGCAAAAACCTTGATGGTCGCTTTCACCAACCGAAAACCGCCGTAAAGCCCGTTCAACCGGACGTCCTCCGCCAGGTCTTCGATTCGATCGAACTGGCAGCGATCCTGGCGGCTGAGGATGATCTCCAACTCGGGCCATTCGTAGAGCACCACTCGAGCCGCAAAGTTCTTCACCGTTGCGGAGAGAGTCTTTCCGAAGAACCCATCTGAGGGGTTCCCCAAGAGTCCGGCTCTGGCGTAGGCGGTTGTCTTAACGATCCTCACTTAGTCGCTCAACCAATCTCTGTCTGAGGTCTGGGCCCAACTCTTTGTCGGCCAGGGCGAAGTCGAAGAAGGCCTCGAAGTAGCTCTGGAAATTCCCAATGTCATACCGCTTTTCCTTCTCCGACAGGCGCACGCCAACCACTGATTCCCCAAGTTCCAAAAGCCGCTGGATCGCATGTGTAAGCTGAACTTCTCCCCCACTGTCGGGCGAGGTCTCTGCAAGTGCGTCGTATATTGAAGGTGACAAGACGTATCGGCCCGCGATTGCTAAATTGCTGGGAGCGTCTTCCGGCGATGGCTTTTCGATCAAGGCTCGAATCGGAAAAACCCTTCCCTCACCACCCGGATGAACAATTCCATACCGCGACACTCGGTCAAGGGGAACCTCCTCGACCGCAATTACGGTTGAACCCGGGTTCTCTTGATAGACGGCTAGCATCTGGCTGACAACTCGAGACGGCTGCTCCAGCCCCATGATGCTATCGCCTAGAGCCACCACGAATGGATGGTCTGCGGTGAAGTAGTGAGCACACCCAATCGCATCCCCAAGTCCACGTTGTCGTCGCTGTCGGGTGAAGAAAAAACGAACTCCCATGCGTTCGAAGGCGAGTTCGGCCAGAAGCTCCTCCTTGCCACCCTCCCGGAGACTCCGGATAAGCTCATGGTCAAAATCGAAGTGGTTCTCAATGGAGGTCTTGCTCTTGCCGGTTATAAAGAGAATCTGTTCGATACCGTTGGCTTCGAGCTCCTCGGTCACATACTGAACCACCGGTTTCTTGGCTACCGGAAGCATCTCTTTCGGCTGAGACTTGGTGGCTGGAAGCAATCGAGTACCCAAGCCAGCCACTGGGACGACGGCGATCTTCACCTCTGCTTCTGGACGGATATCGTTGCGTTTAGTTTTGTCTGATCCCAAAGCGTTGGTCCCTCCAACTGTGATTCACCCCCTAGTATAGCCCCAGTTGAAGTCGTCTCACTATAGACCGGTAGGCGAAGGGCTGTAGCCATCCCCCGCGCAAGCCCAAACCAACTTGCCAGGAACCTAAATCGCCTACTGCTTGATCCCGGAACTGAGAACGAAAGACAGACTGTGACCGGCTCACAGGGAGCGGCTGGGTTGCAGTGCTAGACTGAGCTCCGTTTTTGAACGGTTTTGCCAGGACCAGATCCTGCAGCAGAGGACGGAAGCAAGCCCGGGAACTGCAGCTGAAAGCCTTCGGCCAGCGGTGCAACGGGACGGAACGGCGTTTCCCTTCGTGACAGCCTCACCAAGGAAAATCTTCCTCTGATGAAGAACTGATTCTGGAGGAGCGTTGGTTGAATCCGAGTTTTCGGGTCATTCCATTTCGCCGTTGGCAGGTGCCGACAGCCCCCTTCAGAGCCATCCCAATCCCCGTCGAGGGACGACAGCGGGCGATTCCGGGCCGGGACCTGATTCCCCGGTTCTGCTGTGAAACCGCTTCTGAGGAGACCTCCCCACAGAAGGGTTCGGATGCTGGCTGCCCTTGCCAATTAGGGGAACACGAATCTGGGCTATAGCCTGCCGCGGGATGCGGCGATAAGGGAGAAACAGAGTGTCAAGAGCAAAGCGAAGTGGAGTGATGGTGTGGGTGGCGACGTTACTGGGGACGGTGGCGTATGCGGATCAACCGCGGCCGATCGTCCAGGTAGTGACGCCGGATGGGGTGTTGCAGGTAGTCCCAGGGAACACGGGAGGGCGATGGAGAATCCCGGCGGGGAAGTCCGGCAGCTACGACAATCCGATCATCCTGGAAGAGGTCGACGCGATCTCGTTTCGGATCGGGACCGGATCAATCCGGACT
>CAUZIZ010000154.1:0-12866 GCA_963579905.1 Acidobacteria bacterium UBA6911
ACGGGCCGCGAGAGCTGGGGTGAGGTGTGTCTAAAAACGTCGACAGAGGGGGCAGAATAGCTCCTCCTAAGCGATCGGCGGGCAGTACCGCAACAGCCGAGCCGAGTTCTGAGTGGCTTGGTGCATAAACTTAGAATTTGGGCCTCCAAAATGACTCCTAGGAGCCGGGAAACGGTCCTGTTTTTTAAATTGTGCTTATTTTGGGTCTAGGGGACCGCCTGACCCAGGTGATTCGAGCGCGTGAGGGCGGAGAGGATACCTTCGAGCGCCTGGCACACCAATGGAACGATCTACGCTTTCGTCACTTCGGCGGTATCTTTCATCTGGAGGAACTCTGTGGGCTTCTGCCTAGCGAGTGGAAGGTGCTCGATATGGAGACTAAAACGGGATATCTTCTGCCCACGCTTTCCCGACAGTTCCACCAGGTGCTGGCGGTAGATCCGTCGACGGCGATGTTGAGTCTGGCCCGGCAGCGCGCCGAGCGAGAGGGCTTGGACAATGTCGAGTTTAGGACGGGAAGGCTGGAAGCAATTCCAGCAACTGACGAATCGGTCGATGCCGTCCTGGCGCTGCTGGTTTTGCGCCACTCCCTGGATCCCGACACCAGCCTCGCCGAGATCGCCCGTGTGCTGAAGCGCGGAGGTCGGGCTTTGATCGTGGACCTCGAGCTGCACGACCTCACGAGCTTTCGTGAGGCCATGCACGAAATCGTTCCTGGGATCGATCCAAAGACCCTGGCCTCGCAGATGGCCCGGGCTGAGTTGGATAACGTTAACTGGAGAAGGCTGATCAGCAGGGGTCGCGACAGCCACTTGGGAGCGGATCTTCCGGCGCCTGAACTGTTTGTGATGACCGCGGAGAAGCCTCTGAGCACTGGCATTCATTAAAAAAAGGAGAAGACAAATGACGACTGCAGTGAAGAGCGAATACAAGGTAGCCGATATCGCATTGGCTGCCTTCGGCCGCAAGGAAATCGAACTGGCCGAGCATGAGATGCCCGGTCTGATGGCCGTTCGTGAAGAGTACGCCGAAACCAAGCCCCTGGCAGGTGCTCGCATTTCGGGTTCGCTTCACATGACCATCCAGACCGCGGTTCTGATCGAGTCGCTGGCGGCACTGGGCGCGGATGTCCGCTGGGCCAGCTGCAACATCTTCAGCACCCAGGATCATGCCGCTGCCGTAATCGCCGACGCCGGAGTCCCCGTCTTCGCCTGGAAGGGAGAAACACTGGAGGAGTACTGGTGGTGCACCGATCAGGCCCTGAAATTCCTAGAAGGTGGACCTCAAGTCCTGGTAGACGACGGCGGCGACGCCACCCTGATAATCCACCTGGGATACGAAGCTGAGGACGCCTTCGCCAGAGACGGTTCCCTGCCCGATCCCGACAGCACCGATGTCGAGGAGATGCAGATCATCCTGGCCCTGCTGCGCCGCCGACTGGCTGAGGACCCACAATATTGGCATCGAATGGCGGCCGACCTCATCGGTGTGAGCGAGGAAACCACTACTGGAGTCCTCCGACTGGTCCAGCGGCAGGACGCCGGCACGCTTCTCTTTCCGGCCATCAATGTCAACGACAGCGTGACCAAGAGCAAGTTCGACAACGTCTACGGCTGCCGCCACTCGCTGCCCGATGCCATCATGCGCGCCACCGACGTCATGATCGGTGGAAAGACAGTGCTCGTTTGTGGCTACGGTGAAGTTGGCAAAGGCTGCACTCAATCGATGCGGGGACAGGGCGCCCGTGTCCTGGTGACGGAGATCGATCCGATCTGTGCCCTTCAGGCCGCCATGGAGGGATACCAGGTCGTGCGTCTGGAGGACGTGGTCACGGATATCGACATCTTCGTAACCGCCACCGGTAACAGCGAGATCATCACGGCCTCGCATATGAACCAGATGAAGGAAAAGGCCATCGTCTGCAACATCGGCCACTTCGACAATGAGATCGATATCGCCGGCCTGAAGAATCTGCCCGGAATCCGCCGCGAAGAGATCAAGCCCCAGGTACACCAGTGGCACTTCCCGGATGGGCACAGCATCATCGTCCTGGCCGAAGGCAGACTCGTCAATCTGGGCTGCGCCACCGGCCATCCCAGCTTCGTGATGAGCAACAGCTTCGCCAACCAGGTGATCGCCCAGGTCGAGCTCTGGAAGAATCACGAACAGTACGAGAAGAAGGTCTACACCCTGCCCAAGCACCTGGACGAGAAGGTCGCGCGACTCCACCTGGAAAAAGTGGCCGCCCAGCTCACAACCCTGACCGAAAAACAGGCGGAGTATATCGGCGTCCCGGTCGATGGTCCCTACAAGGCGGACCATTATCGCTACTAGGAAAGTTTGTCTGAAGTTCTTCGTTAAGTTTGAGTCAAGTTTTGAGCGTCAGTAAATAACATCTGACAGAACAGTGCCCGTCCTACGATAGACACACTGCCTGTTAGTCTGAGGCCATGCCTCACTAGGCTGAAACTTCATTGGCAACCGTAGCTTTGGCCTCCAGGTCGCCCATTAATGCGAAACGTGAGGAAGCCTGAAGCGCGAGCGAGGGGTTGGAGGGCAGCGCAAATGGGGGGACGAAGGGGCCTGAGGCACGGCAAGCAGCCAAGCCGGGGAGATTCGGGGTGTTCCCCGACCCCTCGCTTGCGCTTCAGGCTTCCATGGCTCGGGAAGTTTCGCTCTCGATGCGTACGGAAGTTTGGTTTGACCACTATGGCTTGACCGCAACGCGGAGCGACCGGCTGCCGATCGCGTACTGGAACGCATTCTCGGCATGGTCCAGAGCAAAAGTATCGGTCACGAGCTCGGAGAAAGGGTACCGGTGCTGGTACCGCACCAGGAACTCAACCGCATCGGCAAGATCCCGGGGAGCATAGTTGTGGATGCCCTGGATGGTCAGCAGGCGACTCACGATCATCTCGGCCACGGCTGAGAACGGTGGGCCCGGAAATACCGCCCCAACGAGCACATAGCGTCCCCCGATCCTCAGCAGAGGTAACCCTGTTTCCACAGCACTTGCGGCCCCACACACTTCGATAGCCCAATCGGCGCCGCGCCCCAACGTCAACTGTTGAACTGTCTCGCGAAGCTCGGATGCGTCATCGGCTATCTGGACGCATCGGGTGGCTCCGAAACGTCGGGCCAGCTCCAGGCGGTGTGGGTCGAGATCGCAAGCGATGACTTCGCGCGCCCCACGGCTGTGGGCCATGGCGCAGGCGGTCAGGCCCAGCATGCCGGCACCTTGAATCAGGATGACGGCGTCCCGGCAGTCGCCGGCGACACGCAATGCCGCGGCTACGGTTGCGGTGGCACAGTTCACCGGACAAGCCACCTCATCGGACAGTTCATCGGGCAGTCGAATCAACGAGGATCCAGCTGCCAGATGGCAATGATTGGCCAGGCCCCCACTGAGCGAATGCTCGACGGTGAGTTGCTGATGGCCATACTTGAACAATTGTTCGCATTTCTGGGGCAGGTCACGTTCACAGAAGAAGCAACAGCCGCAGCTTGCCGCAACCGACCAGGTAACTCTGTCGCCTATCTGCACAGGCCGCCCTGCGTAATCAAGAACTGGATCGCCGGGGCCGAGGGCCTCGATCCAGCCAAGTATCTCGTGCCCCAGAATGGTTGGTGTGGGAGTCGACCGATGTCCTTGATAGGTGTGCAAATCGCTCCCACAAAGGGTGCAGCAGGTCACCCGGATGAGGGTCTCTCCCTCACCAAGCCGTGGGAGGGGAAACTCCTGGATCGTCAGGGGTTGGCTGGGCCCGGAGAATAGTGCTGCCCTGGTGTTGTCTGACATCGGCAATGGTCTGCGTTCTTATCTCCGAATAAACAGTGCGGTCAAGGCGCCGATCAAGCATGCTCCCGCCACGATCGGAAACACCAGGGCCGTGTTGTTATTGTTGGTTTCGATGACCCTTCCGATCAATGGTTCTCCCAGGCCTGCTACCGCATAGGCACATGCGTTCATGACCCCGACACCAGTTCCGGCTCGTTGGGTGCCGAGTAAGTCGGGAGCCAGTGCCCAGAAGGTCGATTGCGGGCCGTAGGCGAAGAATCCGCAAAGGAAGAGAGTCGGAACTGCAGCCCAGTGTCCCTGGGGCACATAGAACATCGCCATGGAGGCGATAGCGGCGGTTGCCAGAAAGACAGTGATGACGCCTGATCGCTTGGATCCGAAAAGACGATCCGAGATCCAACCACTGCTCAGAGAGCCCAGCGCCATTCCAAGGGGCAAGGCAATACTGATCCACCTGCCTCCCGGGCTGTCCTTGTAATGCTGGCCTAGGAAATAGACCGGGACCCAGACCAGGAGACCGTAACGAGCCATGTTCTGAAAGCCAATGGCCAGACTGGCGATCATAAAACGCCAGTTGTTCAAGACGTGACGGTATCGTTCTAGAGATGTCTCTACTATCCGTGCCCCTGGCTTTTCAGCCTCCTCCTCACCATTCTGACCAATCGGTGGCAAGCCCAGATCTCGAGGACGATCGCGCGCCACCAGGAAATACACTCCTCCACCCAATAGGAGGAGCAGCACCGGTAACCGGAAGATCCACCGCCAATTCAGCTCGAACACCTCTAACACCAGTAGTGACGTGACGAAGGCAAGGACGGACGATATGCCGGCCGCAAAGACATAGAGCCCGAATGCCTTACCTCGCTCACGGCGCGGCCACCAATTCGAAATAACGCGACTGCCTGGCGCCCAACCCATCGACTGGAAGTACCCGTTGATGGCCCAGGGCCCGATCAGGCTTCCGAACCCAGTAGCGAAGCTGACGATCCAGTTGCTAACACAGGAGAGCAGGGCCCCGAGACTCATCATCCGGCGTCCGCCGAAGCGGTCTCCCAGATTGCCGTTGATCGCCTGGCCGACCGCGTAGCTCCAGAGCAGTGCCGCACTTACCCAACCCAAGACCTCCTTCGAGAGTCCTAGCTCTTTTTCGATTCCGGGGATGGCAAAACCAAACGTCTGTCGACCGGTGTAGTAGAAGAGGTAGCAGAACATAGTGGCCAGCAGCATGCGCCACTGGGAAGAACGGATCGCGGAGGGACCTGGATTCTGGAGGTTCGGGTCAGCGCCGGCAGCTACCATGACAGGGAAAACGGTTGGGCGTGGGTCATGTGTTCGATGGCTCCGATGGCGCTCTCTAGTTTCCAAAGGTCGTAAGAATTAGCGTCCTCTAACGTCGTAGAGTGCCTGTCAGTTGACAGTCGTACCCATGTCCCTCATCGCTCGTCGCCGTCCTATGTAAACTCGAAGAAATAGCGGTGGCCACCTGCATCACGCTCTCGGCGAGCTGTGTGAAATCGACGCTTTTCAATTCGTTACTTCCGGTACGATCCAGTCGGTCAAGTTTGCGCTGCATGCCGTCAAAGAAGCGGCCCTTTACACAGGGATCTAGGCCCAGATCGAAGGCCTGATGCAAAAGACTGCCTAAGCAGCTGGACAGCGGCTCGACGGTTTGTACAGTTTCAGAGCTCAACAGATGGCGGCTAAGGTCGAGCGACTCTGGGGGAATGACAAACAGCTGTGTGTGGATCTGTTCGAGTTGCAGCAGATACAATTCGCGTAAGGCGTGAATTACCGGGTATGCCGCGCTGGTTTCACTATCAGCAGTACGGCAGTAACCCTCAGTTGCTCGCAGTCCCCCGCGTCCGGAGTTTCCCGCCAATTGAAAAGCGAAGCCGCAGAGCAAACCGCGCCTTGTCGTCTTGGATCCAATGGTCACAGCCACCTGGGTGATCGCACGGGAAGACCCGAAGTAGCTGCGAATTCGGCGCCGCGCCGTACGATACCTTTTCAACTGCTTTTCGGTCATCTCCAACTTCAGTCGGCGGTTGATATCGTGGTCAGGCTGGTGGTGATAATCGCGCTGCAGTTCGGTGTGGACACTTCGTGGTAAAGACTTGGAGATCCTCAAGCCGGGCTGTCGTTGACGTGTCAGTTGCCCTTGCTGATTCAACGTGTAGGAGCGGATGCCCTGCTGAATGGCCCTCGCGTGCAGTACACGGTCCGCCGTCAGCAAGACCGCACCCGGCCGAAAAAGCTTGTCCAGGATTTCTACGTCGGGGATGCCGGGATGCGTCTCTTGCAGAAACACAAACTCCCATGGCTGACCGCCCAAGACCCTTTGGAACTCGCGCCAAAGGGCGGAGTTCTGGCCCGCATTCTCATCTACTATCACGCGTTTTCCCATCCGCTACTTCTCCACACGGCAAAGGTCGGTCGCTTCGGAACCTGCCTATTCGATATTCCGGTCTGAAGCATTCAGCGGTCACCATCTCCAGGGCAGACCCGAAAGGCGAAAGGGCAAACCGCAGAATACCGAACGAACGAACGAAGTCCAAGAGATTCAGGTCAGTGCCCCCCCAGCGATGCTGCCCCATTCGAAAAGGAAACTGCAGTTACGTCTGCCGTGATTGTCGCTACCGCCAATGACAGAGCCGTGACTGCGCAGGAGCGGTCCCGGCATACGGATGCCGGAAACAAGCGACCAAACAGATGGTGGCCGATTGCATCCCCTTTTGTGGTATGTCCCGATCGGTGATCGGGACCGCTCCTTTGCAGTCATGGCTCTGTCAACTGGCTAAGGTTGCTTCGCTTCCTCGTGGTTGAAGTTGCAGCCTAGTCCCACCCCCGCTGCGCGGACCCGCTCGAGAAAGAAACTTCGATCAAGGGACGTGGCGGTGATCTCCAGGCCGCCGTGTATCGAGCCAAAGGCTCGAAAGAAGAGGACGTCGGCGTGGAGACTAAAGCTAGCCAAAGATATTCGCAATCGCGGCGCCGTATGAAATTCCAGCTCAAACCATCTCAACCATCTAGAAGAACGACGGCTCGGAGAAGAGAGCCCGCTCGCATCTCGGTGAAGCCATCGTTGATTTCCGATAGATCCAGGCGTCGTTCAATCAGTTCGTCCAACATCAGCTTCCCATCCAGGTAGAGCCTGGCCAACAGGGGAAAGTCCTGGCGCGGTCTTGCGCCTCCGTAGCTGGATCGTGTGATCTGCTTCTCCCCCAGTAGCGAACCGAAGCGAAACGAAACAAAGGACTCGAAGTCTGTCTTCCCCAGAATAACGACCTTGGCGCCCGGACGTGCCACCTCCAGCGCCAGCTGAAATGACTTTTCGTTGCCACCAGCCTCGATCGAGTTATCTGCTCCTCTTCCCTGGGTGAGCGCCCTTACCGCTTCCACCGCGTCTTCCTCTGCGGCATTCACGGTATGGGTGGCGCCGAACTGCAGAGCTTTCTTTAGCTTCTCCGGACGCACATCCACGCCGATGATGAGTTCGGCACCCACCAACCGAGCCCCCTGCAGGACGTTGAGACCCACGGTTCCACACCCGATCACCACTACGCTGTCACCCACCGAGACCTGTGCCACCTTGGTTACTGCTCCGACTCCCGTCATGACTCCGCAGCCAATCAGGCAAGCCCGGTCGAAAGAAATCTCTTTCGGGACTGGGATGGCCCCAGTCTGGGGCACGATGCAGTACTGGGCATGGGAGGAAACCACCGAGTAATGGTGCAGCTTTTCACCTCCCACGGTCAGCCTCGATGTCCCATCCAGAAGATGACCCTTTGGCTGAGTCGCCCCAAACTGCTCGCATAGGATCGGCTTGTCCTGATCGCAGTAGAAGCAGTGGCCGCAATAGGGATTCCAGGAGCACACGACATGGTCCCCCGGCTTCACCAGCGTGACTCCTTCTCCCACCGCCTCCACGACGCCGGCACCCTCATGCCCCAGGACGATGGGCATGGGATACCTGATCGATCCCTGAATCACTTCTAGATCCGTGTGGCAGAGGCCACTAGCGCAAAGGCGAATCAGGACATCTCCACTCTTCAGCGGTCCAGCTTCGATGTCCTCGACGACCAGCTCTTGACCTGACTTGTGAAGTACGGCTGCCTTGAACTTCATCAGTCCCCCTCCTTCTATCTCCAGTTTCAAGGCATTTGACTGGATTGCCACGGTGGAAGCAACCCTTGGTTTCGGACCGTAGTAGACTATTAGCCAGAAGACTGAGGAGATTCACCTATGACAAAGTCAGCGATCCGTTTGGTAGTTTTCCTTGCTGCAAGCGGGATCTTCGCCCTACCGGTAGAGGCGGGAACCCTAGACGTAGGACACCAGAAGCAGCTCTTCGTGGACCACCGCTTCATCGAATCCAGTGACGGAATTAGCCTTCGAATGAATCCTCCCCATCAGACGGGCGAACGCCTGGTCATGGTGGACCAGCCCTGGGAAAAAGGCGCCAACATCCACGTCTACGGGAGTGTCCTGAAGGAGGACGGGCCCGAAGGCCCACGGATCCGCCTCTGGTACGACCTCTACACCGGCAACGGACGACCAGGAGAAGGCTTTCGAGGCCTCTGCTACGCCGAGTCCCGAGATGGCATCCATTTCGAGAAGCCGATTCTGGGTCTGGTGGAGTTGAACGGCTCCCGGGAAAACAATCTGGTCATGCCCACCGATCTTTCCCTGATGACAGTCGGAGGTGGATCCGTAGCCCGAGATACCAATCCCAACTGTCCCCCCGAAAAGCGCTATAAATCCTGGTCGAAGCTCTACACGGTGCCCGGCACCCGCAAGGGAGGCAACGCTTTCTGGTATTCGGCCGACGGGATCCGCTGGCATCTGGAAGAGACCGTCCCCACCGGCCTCAGGGCGGCGGACACCCAACCCAGCTGGTTCTGGGAACCCCGTATCGGGCGCTACCGTGGCTACAGCCGGGAGGTCCATCCGCGCATGGTAGGCTACAACGAATCAGATGACATGCTCCACTGGGAGAAGTTCCAGTTGGTCCTCCGGCCCGATTCCCAGGACCTGGCTCCTTTGATGAACTTTCTTCCCAAGCGCCTACAGTCCAAGGCTTCCGAAGAGGCCCAACGGGTCGAGACCGTTTTCGGTCCAGGCTATACCGTAGTGGGTCCTCTGTCACTGGACTTCTATGGCACCGGCGTCTTCCGCTATCAGGAAGCCCAGGACGCCTACTTTGCGATGCTTCCCATCTACTACCACTACAGACCCTCCTGGCCGGTGACCGCCGACGTGCAGCTTGCTGTCAGCAGAGATGGGAAAAGTTTCAGGCGGGTGGGAGAGCGCCAGTCCTTCCTTCGTCTAGGACATGCCGGAACCTTCGCCTCCAAGTGGGTGTGGGGGCTGCCTCATCCGATCAGAATGGGCAATGAGATCTGGATCTACTACGTCGGGACCAACTGGGATCACGCCAGCCGGGTAGATTCCCATCCCGGCGGCAAGCAGTCGGCGGTCTCCCGTGCCATCATGCGCCTGGATGGTTTCATCTCAGCGGACGCCGGTTACCAGGGAGGCTGGCTGACGACGCCTCAGATGCGCTTTGACGGAAAACGGTTGGAATTGAACCTGGACACCAGTGCAGGAGGAGAAGCCCTGGTCGAGATCCGGGACCGGGAAGGAAATCCGATCGAGGGATTCAGCAGGGATGACTCCGATCCGCTGAGCGGCAACAACGTCGCCTTTCCGGTCTCGTGGAAAGGCAGCCAGGGACACCTCGAGTCTGGCCGGAAAGGATGTGAGTCTCCACTTCACGATCAGGAACTGTAAGCTCTATGCCTTTCAGTTCTCCGAATAGGATTTTTATCCCCTATTACAACTTCCAAGGTGACCGGTATTCTTTCTTGACGAGCTGGGCAGCCTCCTGATCGCCGACCACCTTTTCTCGGTTGATGTCCCACTCCACCCTACGCCCCACACGGAAGGAGATATTCCCCAAGTGACAGGCGATCATGGAGTTGTGACCGATCTCGACGTCTGCGTTGGGACGCTCTCGGGAACGCATGCAGTCGACAAAATTCTCAACGTGTGTCAGGTGGTAGGCGTAGGTCTTGATGTTGTGGCGGGGCTTTCCCAGCGAGCGAAATTCGCGCACGCCCTTGTCGATCTTGTCGGTCTCTGGGTGGACCTCCCAGCCCTGCCGATCGACCACCAACACCCCTTCATTCCCATGGAACTGGATCCCGTGCTCGCGGGCCTCGGGTCCACGTCCAACACCGAGGGCATGCTCCCAGACCATGCTGAAGTCCTCGTCGAACCCCAGATCACCTGCTGGGTGTCCGGAGTCTCCATCGCGTCTTAGGGATAGCCGAACTTGCCCCCGACGGACACCGCTAATCGCGGCGCCTTGACGTCCATGGCCCAGTTGGCGATGTCGATCATATGGGCTCCCCAGTCAGTCATGAGACCACCGGAGTAGTCCCAGTACCAGCGAAAGGAGAAGTGAAAACGATTCGGTTTGAAGGGCTTTTCAACTGCGGGTCCCAGCCGCAGGTCGTAGTCCACCCCTTCGGGAGGCGGACCGTCGGGTTGGACCGGCATTTCCCCTTTCCAGTCCAGGTAGGCCCAGGCCCGCACCAGGAGAATCTTGCCCAGCTTGCCACTCTTGACGTAGTCGACGGCATCCGAAGAGTGGGGTGCGCTACGCTGCTGGGGCCCTATCTGGACGACTCGATCGTACTTGCGGGCGGCGTCGACCATGACCCGTCCCTCGTGAATGGTCAGTGCGAGTGGCTTCTCCACATACACGTCCTTGCCCGACTGACAGGCCATGACGGTGGGAATGGCATGCCAGTGATCGGGAGTCGCAACAATGCCCGCATCCAGATCGGTCCGGTCCAGGAGCCGGCGAAAATCCTGGGTCTGCTGCTCGGCCTTTTGTTCGACCGGATCGAGGGCCTCGGCCTGCGTCTTCTCCATCTGCGCAGTGTCCACATCGGAGAGGGCACCGCACTGGATCCCGTCGATCTCAAGAATTGCTTGAGATCGCCGGTGCCCCTGCCTCCGCAGCCAATCAAACCGATGCGGATTCGATTATTGGCTCCCAGGACGCGGGATGAAGAAATAGCAGTGGCTGAGGCCGGCGCTCCCGCCGCGAGTGTAGCGCCGGTGGCCAGGCCCGCCGAACTTTCCAGGAATCCACGACGACTCTGTGGGCTCATATTGCGTCTCCTTTTGTCTGGCTTGGTCTGATATGGGAAAGATTACTCTACCCTGCTCCATCCATTCAAATTAGCCGATTCCCGTGCACCCTTGTTCTGGGCCTCCAGCCAGCCCAGCAGGATCTCTGCGGGATCGGCGTCGGAATCTTCCCGATCCACCAAGGTCAGATCCTGGGCACGGACCAGCCGGCGAATCAGTTCGTCGCGATCAGAATCCCCACCTTGGGGATCGACAACGTCAGGATGGACAACGATGCAGTCCCATTCCTGAGTACCGAAACTCAGGGACCAGTTGAGTGTCCAGGTAAAGCTGCGAATGAACTCTTCTTCGCTGGCTGCTCTTGCACCGCGGGGAATGGCCACCACCACTAGATCCGGCTCCAACTGGCGGACACGGGCCTTGGCGTCTTCCTCGAGCTCCCGGATCGACTTGCCCTCGGTCGTCCAGGGGATGATCTCGACCGGAGGAGCTGGATCCACTCGATCCAAAGGGGCCCTCAACCACTCGTCTGTGGGCGTCATCGCCAGGATCTTGAGAGGTGCTCGCTGAAAGATCAACTCCAGAGTGTGGGGGATGGCAGGCTGGGACGGACCCACGTCATCCAGATCTACGAGACTCCTGCTGACCGCTCCTGCCAGCAATTCAGCGATTCTCTTGTGCCCCTCCAGATTCGGATGGATCTCGTCGCTCAGGAACAGACGCCATTCCCTGTAGTCTCGCTCCTGGATCTCCTCCAGAGCGGCATAGCAATCCGCCAGGGCTACTTTCTGCTCACGGCTCACCTGCCTTATGACCTCGCAATACTGAATCAGCTTTTCGATGGGTCGGCGGGGAGTAGTGATCACGTTGTTGGGAGTGGAGAGAAGTACCTCCGCCCCGCTTGCTCTGCACCTCTTGATGATCTCGATGAGATTGGTCTTGAATTCGTCCAGAGGCACCTTGGTCATGTCATTGAGCCCAAACATCACCGTTACCAGGTCGGGCTTCTGGCTCAGAACATCCTCGGAGATCCGCGCCAAAGCATCTCGCGTGTCGTTTCCGCTGATGCCCGCATTGATCGCGGTAACTGAGGCCTCGGGAAAGGATCGACGCAGTGCCAGCTGCAGTAGATCGGTATAGGCGCGTCTCCCCCCGGTGTGGTAGTAGAGGCCTGTAACACTGTCCCCGAAACAGACGATCTTGACCGGCATGCCCTGCTCGAGCTTCGATCGCACCTCGGTCAGCTGCTTCGGGTCCGCCTCCTCGAGGCTACATCCGGTCCACAACGGCAGAAGCAGAAGAACAAACACATAGGAGAGAGGCATTCTCATCTCTTGATCTCCAAATTGGGTTTCCTTCAAGAATCCGTCGCACGTCGAAACGTCTGAACGTCGCACGTCTCTAGTCTCCGAACAGCGCGTCGAACGGGACCCATTTTCCGACAGCATCAACCCACATCAACAAGACTAGACTGCCCAGATTCTTGTCACGACCTGAGGGTGAACTACCAGTATTACCAAGCCAAGTCCGACAGAGCCACGAACGACTTGATTCGTTAGCAAGATGAGCCCAGGTTCCGAGGAGAGAGCCGGACAACTCTTCCCCACGCAGTGACAGCACAATCTCCCCAGTAGCCGGAAGTTTCTCTCTCGAATGGGGCCAGGGCTTCCTGGGGGCGTGACTAAGCTGAAACTTCGTTTGGTAGGAGATCATCCACGAGTCGCCAATGACAGAGCCGTGACTGCGAAGGAGCGGTCCCGGCATACGGATGCCGGAAACAACCGACCAAACAGACGGTGACCGATTGCATCCCCTTTTGTGGCATGTCCCGATCGGTGATCGGGACCGCTCCTTTGCAGTCACGGCTCTGTCATTGGCGGTAGCGACAATCACGGCAGACTTAACC
>CAUZIZ010000155.1:0-12839 GCA_963579905.1 Acidobacteria bacterium UBA6911
TGACGCCTCCCCGATCGCCTTGCGGATCGAGGAGGTTGCCTCTTCTTACCCTAATCGGAAGAATGGACTATAGCGATTGAACCCAGAAAAGTAGTATGGGAAAGGGATAGACGATGCCCTATATCCACAGTGTCAGCTGCGCCTTGCCTGACCACTACTACGATCAGGAGGCCTTGATTGAAGGGCTACTCAAGCAGTGGTCGCAGCGCTATTTCAATCCGGACCGTATCGCCGCCTTCCACCGCCACGTCCTGGTCGGCGGACGCCACCTGGCTTTACCCATAGAGGACTACGAAAACCTTACCGGGCTGCAAGCGCGCAACGACGCATGGCTTCGGGTTTCGCTCGATCTTGTCGAGAAGGCGGTATCGGACTTGCTGGAGCGCAGCGGTATCCAGGCCCAAGACATCGGATTACTCGCCAGCTCCACCGTGACCGGCCTCGCCGTTCCCAGTCTGGAAGCGCGGCTGATGAACCGGCTGCCGTTTGCCAGCAGTACCAAACGCCTGCCGATCTTTGGGCTGGGGTGTCTGGCAGGGGTCGCAGGAATCAACAGGGCAGCGGACTACCTCCTCGGGCATCCCCAGGAAGCAGCCATATTCCTCACCGTTGAACTCTGCTCGCTGACGCTGCAGCGGGAGGATCTCAGCGTCGCCAACATCATTTCTTCGGGTCTCTTCGGAGACGGAGGAGCCGCGGTCCTGCTGCTTGGGGATGATCATCCGCTGGCTTCCGAGGCGCCGATGGAGATACTTGCCTGGCAGTCGGCCTTTTTTCCCCAGACTGAGCGCGTGATGGGATGGGATATCGTCGACACCGGATTCAAGGTCGTTCTGAGTCCGGACGTTCCCAAGATTGCGGCCAGCGAAATGCCTAGAGCTACCGAAGCGGTCTGCCAGGCAGCGGGCGTCAACTCGGAGGACCTGGCGTTTGCTGTCGCCCACCCAGGAGGGCCCAAGGTGTTGGAAGCCATGGAGGAGGCCCTTCCCTTCCCTGCGGGAGCCTTTCAGAAAACCTGGGATAGTCTGGCAACCCATGGCAACATGAGCTCGGTGTCTGTATTGTTTGTCCTGGCCCAAACCCTGGAGCAGCCGCCCCAGGACGGCGAGTTGGGCCTGATGATCTCGATGGGACCTGCCTTCTGTGCAGAATTGGGTGTGCTACGATGTCACCGACCTCAAGTCTCCTGAGCACTGATCTACCCTCACTCGCTCCCTATCTTACCCTGGTAGGGATCATCGCCTTTCAGCGCCTTCTGGAGCTCAAGCACTCCCGCAATCACGAAGCCGCCCTCAAGGCTCGAGGCGGTCTGGAAATGGCACCCAACCAGTTTGCATCCATGCGCCTCCTTCACCTGTTTTGGCTCGGAGGCTGCGTCGCAGAAGCCTATTGGATCCGGGAGCCGCCTCCACCTACCATCGTTCTTCCCGCCGCAGCCTTACTCATGGCTGGGCAGATCCTTCGATACGCTGCCATGTCGGCTTTGGGTGAGCGCTGGACGGTCCGTATCATCGCCCTGCCTGGAGTGCCTCCGGTCAGGCGCGGAATCTACCGCTATATGCGACATCCGAACTATCTTGGGGTGATCCTGGAAATTGCGGCCCTACCGATGATCTTCGGATGCTGGATCACCGCCCTGATAGGCAGCGCAGCCAACGCGCTCATCTTGTGGATACGCGTCCGGACGGAGGAGGCTGCTTTAGAGGCAGTCAGCGACTACGAAGAGTCTTTCGGCTCCACGCGGCGTTTCTTCCCTTCATCCCATTCCTAGAAACATGGAACGAAACGACAAGGCTTACATCCAAGAACAATTGCTCCGGATTCTAGTCGAGCACTGCCCTGTGGGCGAAAAACACATCGATTCGAATACCAGGCTGCAGCAGGATCTGGACCTCGACAGCGTTGGCTTGTTGACCCTGGCACTGGAAGTCGAGAACCATTGGCGAATCTATCTGGGCGAGGCACCGGACAATCCTCCCCAGACCATCGGTGACTTGGTGACACTGGTCCAAGAACGCCTGCGAGAGCAAAGCGACTGCAGCGAGTGAGTTGCTGATGGATTCTACGCTCGGTGCAAAGTTGTTTCGTGCGGCTGAACTCGATGCGGGAGGGGTTGATTTCTGGCGCTCTCGAGGCCAGGTTGAGCGTTGGAACTATGACCGACTCGTGAGTGATGCCCTGCTGGTTTCCGGAGCTCTCCAAGGGCGCGGCCTTCGCAAGGGCGATCGAGTCGCTATCGTTCTACCTACCCATCCCGACTTCTACCGGGCCTTTTTCGGCGTCATATTGGCTGGTGCCATCCCGTCGGCTCTCTACCCTCCAGTGCGCCTGGGAAAAATCGAGGCCTGGAAAGAGCGGACCAAGACCATGCTCCAGTCCTTGTCCTGCAGAGCGGTACTGACCGACCCTCGTCTTTTTCGACTGCTGGGTGACCCCCTTGTCCAAGAATCTTCCCATCTGGGTTGCCTCAAGGTCGAAGACCTGATCGATGAAGCCAAAACTGGCACCTATGTCGAGGGCCGGAGCGACGATCTTGCCATCGTGCAGTTCAGCTCAGGCGCTACTGGAAGTCCCAAACCGATAGCGCTGACCCATTCCAACGTCTTGAGTAATGCCGAGGCTATTCTGAGGTCTTTTCCGGGAGATCTCTCAAACCACCGTGGCCTGAGCTGGCTGCCGCTCTACCACGATATGGGACTGATCGGCTGCCTGGTGAGCGCAATGCTGGCTCCCGGCCCGATCACACTCATCCCTCCAGAACGGTTCGTGGCCCGCCCCCGGATCTGGCTGGAAGCTCTGACGGAGACGGAAGCAACGATTTCGGCCGCGCCTAACTTCGCTTTCGGTTTGTGCGTGGACCGGATATCGGCCGAGGACCTGGGAGACCTGGATCTCTCAAACTGGCGTATCGCATTTTGTGGAGCCGAAACCGTGCATCCCCAGACTCTGTCCGCCTTTGCAGATCACTTTGCTCCAGTCGGCTTCAGACAAGACGCCCTGACACCCGTCTACGGCTTGGCAGAAGCAACCCTGGCTGTGACCATGTCGGAGATCGGCCAACCACCGCGAGCGACCGATTTCAGTCGCCAGGAGCTCGAAAGCAGAGGTCTCGCGGTCGAAACGAGCAGTGGAGCCCGGTTGGTCTCCCTGGGGAAACCAGTCGCGGATGTTGAGATCGAGATTCGGGATACCCAAGGTCGCAGGCTTCCGTCCGCGCGGGTAGGAAGGGTATGCGTCCGCAGTCCAGGCGTCATGAAGGGGTACCTCGATCGGCCGGCAGAAACCGAAGAGACGATGCCCGGCGGCTGGCTCGATACCGGGGATCGCGGCTTTCTGTATCACGACGATCTATACCTTTGTGGCCGGGACAAAGACATCATCATCATCCGAGGCCGGAACTACGACCCCGCACAAATCGAGCAGAGCATCACAGACATCAAGGGACTTCGGCCCGGCCGCGTCGTTGCTCTGGGCTGCCCAGATAGCGAGACTGGCACCGAGAACCTGGTCGTCCTGGCCGAATGCAGCCTCAGATTGTCGCCTACAGAACGGTCGAACATCGCGGCCCAGGTACTCACGATAGTTCAACAGAACCACAATCTGAACGTTGCCGACCTCATGCTACTTCCACCCAATACGCTGCCACTCACTTCATCCGGGAAAATCCGTCGCTCCGAAGCCCGTAACCTGTGGCAGCGGGGAGAGCTCCCATCTGCACTCGGCGTAGGAGCGGGCACGCCGGGTGTCAAGAAACGGGAAGAAAGGTGAGTTGAGACAGAGCCATCACCCTGGCCGCAGCAGGGGTTGCGGTCGTTGTCGTCGAGAAGGGATCCTGGCCGCTGGACAAAGTGTGCGGCGAAGGCATCCTGCCCACTGGCGTCGATTTTCTCCAGCGCTTTGACGTTTTTCCCCGTCTGCAGGCGGACATGAGCCGCCCCTTCCGCGGCATTCGGTATCGTAATCCCGGGGGGGTACTCGTCGAGGCCGATTTCCAGAGGGGACCTGGATTGGGTGTACGACGGGTTGCCCGCAGTCGCGCCCTATTCGAATCGGTTCGCGACAACCCCTGGTGGAACTGCTGCCACACACTCGGCTTGTTGACTTCAGCCAGAACACCTATGGCGTCGACGGACGTCGCTCACGGGTCGGAAGGCTTGCCGGGCTAAGCGGCAAGTCCCCCGGAAGGCAGCAGCGTTGGGGCGCCCGCCAGCACTTCGAGATCGCCCCCTGGAGCCGGTACGTCGAAGTCTGTGGCAACAAGGTATCAGGCCTACATCACACCGTCCGGTCCCAGACAGGTGGAGATCGCATTTCTCTGGGACCGGGCGCAGTTCTCTCCTACCCGGGAGCCCGGCATTGCTGCCTTCCTCTCCCCATTTCCAGAATTGGCATCCCGCATACAAGAGGCCACTCCCTTGAGCCGCTTGTGCGGTCTCGGCCCTCTGGCCGTGGCTTCCACCAATCCCGTGGCGGGACGCGTAATTCTGCTCGGAGATGCCTTCCTCTACCTCGACGGTGTGACTGGGGAAGGAATCTCGCTCAGCTTCGCCCAATCGGAGCTGCTGGCCCAGTATCTCCCTCGACACCTGGAGACAGACCGGCTATCCCAAGAAAGCCTCCAGCCCCTGGCGAAAGCTTTAACCCGAAGCGTCTCGGCGTATCTCAGGATGACCCGGCTTGCCCTCTGCCTTACCAGGAATCCGTGGCTCCGCACCCTAAGTCTGCGGGCGCTGTCGCGGTCTCCGCACTTCTTCCAACACTGTCTAGAAACCACCATGGGCAAGAAGGGATTGTGGAAGCTGCCACTTGCCGTCATCCCACAATTGGTATGGGGAATGCTAAACTCACGACGACAACCCTTGATACAAGATTCCAAGCACCAATGACCACAGGTTTCAAATGCAGACGGTCTTCGCTGCGACAGTCCACGAACCGGTTGGAGTTGGACAGCGAACTCACTTGTCCTGTATCCACCGTGTCCCCCCGACAACATCATCCACTTTGTACGCCAATAGTCTACGAGATCCTTGCGTAAGTGCCTTATGGTCCGTATTCTGATTCATTGCCTGTTTCAGACCCATCCTGAGAATGATTCCTACACTCAGGAGAGCTGTCGGATACCTGGTGCGCAATAGAAAATCGGGAATGCAGAGAAGATTGCCAGTGCTGTCCGCAGTAATCGCGGTTTTCTACGGCGAGACGGGAGGAGGATTCGCTTCGGTCGACGCCAAGAGCGGTAAGACGCTTTGGCACTTCGAGGCGAATCAGATCTGGAAAGGCTTGCCGATAACCCACGCGGTCAAGGGAAAGCACGTCGCGATCGCTTCGGGCGGAAACCTTCTCGCGTTCGCGTTGCCCGATTAGCTCGAACCTTATGAACCGATATCCAAGCCAATCCATGACGCCTGGCCCAGACCCGCATCTTGGCGGCAGAAAGCTGAGCCGTCGAGGCTTTCTCGCCGGGGTTCCTGGGGGGCTACTTGCAAGCCGGATCGGCGGAACGCCCCTGGGAGAAAGCCAGAAAGAATCGTCACGGCCTTCGATCCCAATCACGACCCGGGAGGGAGAGGAACTTCCGGTTGTTCTGCGTCCACTCGATCGCCAGATCTGGGAGGAAGAACTCTCTGGGTTTGTTCCCCAAAGAGTCTTCGACGCCCATTGCCACATGTACCAGCGCGAGTTCGATCTGAACTATCGAGCGGCCCTGAGCAGCCGAACTGATTTCATCGCCGAAACGGTTTGGAGGGACTGCGACCTGGAGGTCGTAAAGACAGCGGAAAGTGTGGTAATGCCGGGGCGTAGGATTACCCGCCTGGCCTTTCCCTTCCCCTTCCGGCGATGTGACTTTGAAAAATCCAACCAATTCATCGCCGCCGAAATCAGCAAAGAACAGGGATCGGCCGCCCTCATGTTGGTCGAGCCAGCCATGTCTTCGGGGCAGGTGGAGAAGACGATCCTTCGACATCGTCTGCTTGGCCTGAAACCCTATCCCAGTTACTGCCTAAGGCAAGAGTGTCGGATCACTGATTTTCTGCCGGAGCACCAGATAGCCATCGCCGACCGCTATGGCCTTTTGATCATGCTTCACGTGGGAATGAAAGAATCCTTTGCCGACTCGAGGAACCTGGACGACCTGATCAGGCTGACCGGGAAGTACCCACGAGCCAAGTGGATCCTTGCCCACGGTGCCAGGAGCTTTGCTCCTTTTCCGATCGAGAAAGCAGCGCCAAAACTGCGCGGCGTCCCCAACATCTGGTACGAAGTTTCGGCCGTCTGCGCGATGGAGTCCTTCGATGCCTTGTTTTCAGGAGTGGAGGTCGATCGGATTCTCTACGGGGCGGATTCAGGGGACGTCGGATTCGGAAGGGGAAAGATCGTCTTTTACGGGAAAAGCTGGGGTGACCTGACTCCACGCACCAACAATCTCGGGGGTCAGCTGACCTTCTATCTCTACGAGCAGCTGCGAGCGATGCGGAAGGCAGCAATTCGCGTCGGCCTGACCCGGAAGCAGATCGAAGACATTTTCTTCACAACCGCGGATCGGCTGGTTGGTTCGGTGGCCCAGGCGCTGGAGGGCGTCCCTCAAGTCTAAGAAGCTTGCTCACTCCTGGCCCGCGGTCGTTGGCTAACTTCTGCTTCAAAAGGTGTCGTCCCGTCTCATCCACACTCACCAGCACCAAGTTGTTGCTGTGCAGATCGATTCCAGCGTACAGTTGCATCGTGCTCCCTCCTTTGAAATGACACTTCCATTCTGAGTCAGATCCCTAGGGTGTCCTTTGGGTCTGACTCGGAGGAAGCCGTCTAGATGATTATCAACTTAGGGTCTGCGCAAGAATAACTTGGCATTTTGGCATCTCATCTTCACACCATCTTCGGCCGCTCCTCAGTCGCGAAATCCTCAACGTAGACCCGGCTAAGCCTGCGGTTTCTCTCAATCGTTCGCGGCCAAATCTGGCGCAAATCTGAGCGCAAATTCTACCAAGTTATTCTTGCGCAGACCCTAAGCTGAAACTTCGACAATCCAAGGCACAAAATACAAGATACAAACAAGCTCCAAATCACAAGCACCGAATTCCAAACGATCGACTACCATCCCCAACGACGGAGATCAACAGAGCTGCGAACGACTTGATCCGTTAGCAAGATGAGCCCCAGTTCCGCGGAGAGAGTCGGACAACAGCAAGATCTCTGTTGACCCCGAAGAGTTTCTTTCTCGAATGGGGCCAGTGCTTCCTGGGGGTGGGACTAGGGTAAAACTTGAAAGAATTCGTCGCACGTCCCACGTCGCTGAGGAAGGCATCTATTGATATACGCGCGAAATCGCCGAGACTTTCCCGAATCAGGGCACGAAGGTTTCTGACCATACGCTGTTTATGCAAGGGTAACGCGGCGGCGCGGCGTGACTACTTTTCATTCGTTCGTGCCAAAAAAGTTACGTCTGGCAGACGAAATTGATAGAAACGACTCAGTTCGATATGTCAGTACCTGACTACCCTGGCCAACTGCGCAGATTGTCACACGCCCAGGAGCTTACCGGCAAGTCCAAGCAGGCTCGCTATCTGTCGGGCGGTGTCGAGTTCGAGCTTCCTCAGGGTAAAGTGGTTGCGGCCAACATAACGCCCGACCCGGAGACGGGTATCGCGCACTGGGAAAAAGCGACCTTGGTGCAGCCTCAGATTGTCGTCTACAGAACGGTCGAGTATCGCGGCTCAGCTACTCACGATAGTTCAACAGAGCCACAATCTAAACGTTGCCGACCTCATGCTACTTCCACCCAATTTCGGCTTCTGAAACTCTCAACGCTCCCGCAATTGTTGCGGGGGATGGGGCACCCCCGACGGCAACCCTTCCCGTAAACACCAAGCAACAATCTTCAAGCAGCAGACTTCAAAACCAATCGTTGTGCGCTCCGGGGGTGGGGCTAGCGATAGATGTCTTTCCGTTGCCCGATCTTGAGAACGAGCACGAGGAGACGCCGGCTTTCCACGCCATACAAGACGCGGTAGGTGCCTATCCGAATCCGGAACACGTCGTCGTAGCCTTGAAGCTTCCGACAACCAGGTGGCCGAGGCTGGGTTGCAAGCCGTTGAATCGCACGAAGAACTTGAATCTGGTTGTCGCGACCGAGTTTCCCGATCTGCTTTTCAGCGGTGCTGGAAACCTCGATCCTATAGCTTGCCATCCAGCTTAAGGTCCTCAAGGATGGCGGAGAGGGAGCGGCTGGTCTCGCTGCGAATCGACTTGAGATCTTCGATGTCCTCAAGCTCTTCAAGCTTGTCGATCAGGGCCTCCTCGATAAACCGATTCATCTTCAAGCCACGGGTTTCACAAAGCTCTTCAACGGCGCGTTTTACCTGGATATCAATCCTGGTTGCGAGTTGCACCTGGACTCCTGTTTTTCCCATGAGAAGATAGTATATGCTAGCAACATCTAGAAGCCAACCACACACGGCACAAACGCTCCAGCAACGCTCGGAGCACTTGATCTCTCCTCGCAAGCCCCATCTGCAAACGTTACCGTATTTATGAAACGGTGTATTTAGGGTCTGCGCAAGAATAACTTGGTAGAATTGGCGCTCAGATTTGCACCAGATTTGGCCGCGAACGATTGAGAGAAACCGCAGGCGTAGCCGGGTCTACGTTGAGGATTTCGCGATTGAGGAGCGGCCGAAGATGGTGTGAATCTGAGATGCCAAAATGCCAAGTTATTCTTGTGCAGACCCTTAGATTTGAGTCAAGTTTTGGCCGGAAAACAACATCTGACACAACAGTGACCTGTAGGAGGGGCACTCTTGCCCGTCAATATCCTCGACGGGCAGGAGTGCCCCTCCTACAATAGACACACTTTCTTGGGCTGAGGCCATGCCCCACTACACTGAAACTTGATTTTCAGATTCGGAGGCAAGAAAGACGTAAACGTTTGATTTGGTGATGGAAAGGCGTATTTGACATCCTCGCACACCGAAGGTGTTACTGCGTGTAGCCCAGGGTTGCAATGCGAAGCGAGCTACCCTGGGTGTGATTTTCTCCCTGTCTTTTCTACACTGAAAGTGTTGTTGCCGGAATGTTCCCTAGGTGGTCGAACGAACATGCATCGAGACTTCCCGGCTCAGAGCGCGAAGGTTGATGAATAGACGTTGTTTGTGCAAGGGTAACGCGGCGGCACGGCGTGACTACGAAGAAGAGAGGAACCCACACCATTCACAGCCGGGCGGCGCTAGCCGTGCTGTTCTTTGCAGTGATCTGCGGCATCAGCAGCTGCACACTGCGCCCACCCAGGGCTGAAGCGCTGCCAGTCGACGTCGTCAAGCCTACTCCTGAACGTCTTGCGCGTGGCACGCACCTGGCAGAGCACGTGGCCGTCTGCCTGGATTGTCATTCAAAGCGCGACTGGGACAAGTTTTCGGGACCGATCATTCTTGGGACCGAGGGTCAGGGAGGTGAGGTCTTCGATGCCAGACAAGGGGTCCGAGGTGTGGTGTATGGAACCAACATCACCCCTGCCGGCGTCGGGCACTGGACTGAAAGCGAGTTGCTCAGGGCCATGACTATCGGCGTGAACTAAGGAAGGTAGGGTTCTCTTTCCAGTGATGCCCTACCGAAGCTACCAGCATCTAACCAAAGCAGACGGCGGAGCAATTATCACCTATCTTCGAACCCTCAAAACAATCGAGCACAAGGTTCCTTCCAGACGACTGAACCCCCTCGTAAAACTTTTCATTCGTTCGTGCCCAAAAAGGTACGTCTGGCAGACGAAATTGATAGAAACAACGCAGTTCGATATGGTCAGTACCTTACTACTCTGGCCAACTGTGGAGATTGTCACACGCCCAGGAGCTTTACCGGTAAGTCCAAGCAAGGTCTCTATCTGTCGGGCGGTGTCAAGTTCGAGCTTCCTCAGGGTAAGGTGGTTGCGGCCAACATAACGCCCGACCCGGAGACGGGTATCGTGCACTGGTAAAAGGCGACCTTCGTGGCTCGTTTCAAGGCCTTCGACGGCCCCCAATCCCGTACGATTCCGGTCCGGCCGCAACAGATGAATACGGTGATGCCCTGGACTCTGTACGGGGGCATGAGCGAAGGAGATCTGGGAGCGATCTACGACTTTCTGAGTCAGGTGAAACCGGTTCACAATCGGGTGACGGTCTTCGTTCCGAAAGCCAGCCCTTGATAGCGAAAGTCGCGAGATAGGTCCATTCGACCGCTCCTCTCATCTATAGTCCTACTAATGGAGCCTTTTGATCCCCTCCGGAAGTCTGTGAAACAACAAACGCTTCTCCTTCTGACTCTTGGACTCGCTACTGCTGCCTGTCTTGGCGAGGCCCTAGCTTCGCCGGAGGAAGCCGGAAGTGAGGAAAAGTCGCCCCGGGTCTACCGAGTCAAAGGCACCCGGGATGGACCCAGCTTCTTCCCCGAGATGAGCTATCCGGAGGTGCAGCCCCTCAAGAAGGGAGTACTCGATTTTCAGCACTACCCTACCTACGGAGAAATCTCCAGCTTCCTCGAAAAGTGGGCCGAGAAATACCCCCAGATCCTGGAGCTATACTCGGTAGGCAAGAGCTTCGAGGGTCGGGATATCTGGCAGGTCACGGTCACCAACAAGCAGACGGGCCCTGACACGGACAAGCCTGCCATGTTCGCCGAAGGTGGCCGTCACTCGGGTGAGGTGACCAGCTCCGTTTCCATCCTATGGCTGGTTCACCACCTGCTGAGCAGCTACCAGAAAGACCCGGAGATCACCCACCTGGTGGATACCAAGACCCTGTACCTCCGTCCCGTGAACAATCCTGACGGATTCGAGCTGTTTCTGCGTACAGCTCAGACTAATCGGAGCTCCGTGCGTCCCCACGACACAGATAGGGACGGGCTCCTGGACGAGGATCCGGGCGAGGATCTGGACGGAGATGGCGTCCTCTACCAGATGCGCTGGCAGGTAGGTGAGGGCAAGGGGAACGCCCTATTGGATCCACGGGAGCCCAGCGGCAGGCTGATGAAAATGGTCCCGGAAGGCGAGGGGGATTGGCAAGTCGTCGAGGAAGAGGGTCTAGACAACGATGGGGACGGAAAATATAACGAAGATGGGATCGGTGGATTGGACCTGCACCGCAACTACCCCGAGAACTGGAGACCCGAGCCCGGCCGTGAGCTGACCGGCCGCGGACAGACCCAGGTGGGCGCGGGAGAGTACCCTCTTTCCGAACCGGAAACCCGTTCCGTCGTCCTCTTCCTGCTGACCCATCCTAACGTGGCCATTGGGCAATCGATGGACACCCCCATGGCCATGCACCTACGTCCTCCTTCGACCAGTCGAGGCCATGAATCCATGGCGCCGGATGACTTGAAGTGGTACCAGTATTTCGACCGCCAGGGCAAGAAAATCAGTGGCTACCCTTGGGCCGGGGACGTCTATCACGACTACCGAACCCTCTTTCCCCTCCACGGTATCACCGGTGAGCCTACGAAGCCGATTCCCTTGTTCGGACACGGCCCTGACTTCGGCTACTTCTATTTCGGCTCGATTTGGTACAACGACGAGCTCTGGAACGTAGGTCGAATGAAGGACTACAACGAAGACGGGATTCTGGACAATTACGACACCCTAGCCTGGAGCGATCTCGAACGGGACGGAGAGCTCTTCCATCCCTGGAAAACCCACCCTCACCCGCAACTGGGCGAGGTCGAAATCGGGGGACTCGTCCCCAAATTTGGCTACTGGAACCCACCCGTGGATCTGCTGCTCGAATGGGCTCTGCGCAGCGCCCATTTCAATCTCTTTCTCGCTCGCCATCTTCCTCAAATCCGGATTGCCGGCGTGAAGACAGAAAGCCTGGAACCCGGCCTCCACTCGATTCAGCTCAGTTTTACCAACACCGGACATCTGCCTACCGCCCTCGCCCAGGCCCAGCTGGTCAAGATCCTCAGGCCGGACACGGCCAAGATCAAGTTCCCACAGGAGTTGCTAGACGCAGGCAAGGTCCAGGTAGTGGAGCCGTCCCTGCGAAGCAAGGATATCGAGGCAGGTTGGCTGGACCCGGGTCAGACACGGACGGTTGCCTGGAAGGTCCGTCTGAAGGATCTGGACCGGATCAAGGTGAAGGTTTCCATCCACTCGACTCGCGGCGGAGTCGACCGGCGAGATGTCACGATAACCAACATCCGGGAATGAGTCGACAAGACGAAATTGGGTTGACCACCGCCTAGCATTATCCGTATATTCGGATTTGTGGATGAAAACCTCCTATTTCGATCCTTCAGTGACTCCGGCCGAAGGCAGGTACTACGTCTTTTGGGCGACGCGCCCCTGACGGTCGGCGAGATCACTGAGATTCTGGGGGCTCCCCTAATCCACCGTCAGCCGCTACCTGAAAACGCTGCGAGACACTGGCCTCCTCATGGATCGGCGAGAAGGGAGCCACGTCTACATCGCTCTTATCGAACCCAACGGCAATGGCGACAAAGGGTTGGCGGATCTTCTCAATGTCTGGCTCAGGAGCCAGCCCCTGGAAACGCGTCTAGGCCCAAAACAAGTAGATGGAAGTGGATTAAACCACGTGTAAACACCTGAAATGCCCGACCTGTCGGGTATTCTTGAGTTCGACAAAGAATCTTCAGAGAGGCCCGAAAGGAGGCATTTTAGGTGAAGAAAAAGCATAGCGCAATCCTCCGAAAACGGGAAGCAGAGGTGGCCACTCGGGTGAGCCCCAGCTGGAACGGTCAAGCTCCAAAAACGGTCCTTTCGTCCGACGGGATCAGCTACGACGGGCAGTGGGGCTACGCGCCGCTGATCGTGACGCTGGCCCAGAGGGGCGAAGTGCTCTATGCCGTCAACCGCTCGGGCA
>CAUZIZ010000156.1:0-12740 GCA_963579905.1 Acidobacteria bacterium UBA6911
AAGCGGGGGAAATCTCAACGAAACGCTGCGGGTGTTTCTGTGAGGACGCTATGTGTCGCCAGACACCCTGAATCAGGACGCGTGGGTGTGGGACGCGCTGGAGGCGTCGTGGGAAGAGGGTTTCTCGTACCTCACCGCTATCAACAGCGGTCCAGGTGATGCTACGGGTGTAACTCTCACTGATAGGCTTCCCACAGGTGTTACCTTTGTATCCGCTAGTGACTCCGCTGCTCAGTCTGTTAAGGCAGTTCCCACTGACTTCAGTAGACGGCCCTTCGACGGACGAGCTGCGGTAATCTCCGTCACCATTAGTGCCGAGCTTGGAGACCTTGCGAGTGGTGAGGAGGCCGCCTTGACAATCACGGTTAAGGCAGACTCGGTGGGGGACCTGACGAACAACGCCGAAGTGACTGCTAACGAGCCGGTTTGTCTTGTGGGTCACCTGCATCTATTACAATTGAAGGAGTTACGCGTAAGGATCGGGCGTCTAGCTGGGAGGGGGTAGGGGGTGTTAGATCTCTGTGCGGTAACGCTTTGAGGATCAAAGAGGCCCCCTTCTCTCTTCGCGCTGAGGTTTTCATAAGAGGGAGTTGAAAGAGATGGGCAAAAGAGGACCGAGACCAAAGCCAACAGCGCTTCGGGTACTTGAGGGCAATCCGGGTCATAAGAAAATGAATCGCAGCGAACCGAAACCTGAAGCAGCGATACCCACTTGCCCGTCTTGGCTACCGGCAACCGCGAAGTCTGAGTGGCGCAGGGTTACCAGAGAGCTCCACGCGATGGGTCTTCTTAGCCGTGCCGATCGAAGTACCTTAGCAGCTTACTGCCAGGTCTACAGCGATTGGCACCAAGCCGAGCACGTGATCCAGAAGCTAGGACCCACGTTCGAGACTCCCAATGGCTACGTGCAGCAGCGACCCGAAGTTGCTATGAAGCACAAGGCGCTGAGTCTTCTCGCCAAGTTCGCATCACTCTTCGGATTGAGCCCTGCGGATCGAGTGGGTCTGGAGATCAAGAAGGAAAGTGCCGAGGACGAATTACAAAAGGCACTCAGCGCTCCCAGGCGTCTCCCGAAACGCTTCACTTCAAGCACACGCTCTTCCGCGACTAGCGCCCCCTGATCCGAAGCGTTTCCCCTGACAACCTGGTAGCGTGAGGTCTCTGACCCGACTCTACTATCTGCCAGTCTCAGGCTTTGATGTTTGGAAGCAGCTCCACATCCGGCCCCAGCTTCTTCTTGAGCCTGTGGTAAGCAACTTTTGCAGACTGCCATTGCTTTGCTTTAGGGTAGTCCCACGCCACGCGAACTCTCTCCCAGTAGTCCCGACCTCTCCTAGGGCCTTTGACGCTACGAAGTGTCTCCGATAGTCTCCGGTCGGTCTCAGTGAGCCCCTTCTTGTTGAAGAGGTTCAAATCTCGTCTGATCTCTTTGTAAATCTCCAGGAGATTATCGAATGTGACGGGACCTTGGAATTCCAGCAAAACGAGGTTGCGCCACGGCCCACCTCTCTCATCAAGTCGCTCGTTGCTTTGAGTGCGGGTTAGCTTTACCGGCACCAGTAGAGGCCGTGTTCCGACCAGGATGTAGATAACCACGCTGACCTGAGTAAACCCCGTGATTGCTGCCAGCTTTTCGCTGACCTCTACCAGCTCCGCCAACTGCGGATCGTTCCTCACAAGGATGTTTGCCACCAGGAGTTCACCGTCGTCGGACCTTATGTAAGGCAGGCATCGGTAGTTGAAGCTGGGACGTCGGATGGTTCCCGGCAGCAGACATAGAAGCCGTTCGCACTCGTGCACCTTGTCGCGGAGTTCCCGGAAGATCTGATTTGCACGACGGTCGTCTTCTGGGGTTGCTTCTTTCTGGGCGCCGTTTCGCTCCTCAACCCAATCCGCCATGCTGGCTATCGTTGGAAAAGGTGACTCTTCACTACCAAAAAAAGAGTTCCGCACCGAGCGCACCTCGGGATCAATGAGCCTAGTCATGACATCGCTTCCGATCAAACCGTCAGGAGTGAGCTGTGGAACGAAGGCCTGCCCCGTTTGTTGGGAACGGAGCACTATGTCGAACCGCGCAGCTAGGCTTGTGCCGCGTCGAAAATCCTCTTCTCTCGGGTACCCGCTGATTTGGTCATAACAGTAGTCGGCAGCCTCATCAACGGCGTTATCTGAGATCTCCCCCGCTGTTCTCCTCCTAAGCTCCCTACGAAATTCATCCCGCGTCATGACCCTTAGTGTAACAGTTTATTGAGACATATTGTTACATATAACATAGACATTAATGGGTAAGAAGAATTCTTTGGAGGAAGGTTTGATGAAGGTATCGCGCGAGTTTCTCATACGCTTGAAGCTGAACCCGAAGCCCGCCTACACGATCGCTCAGCAGGCCGGAGTCCACCCGAATTGGCTCTCCAAGGCCATTCATGAAGTCGAACCGATCAAACGGAGAGACCCTCGAATTGTGGCAGTCGGACGCATCCTGGGACTTCAAGAGTCGCAGTGTTTCGATGTGCCCAGGGAGGAGCCGTCCGACCGGTAGCATTACAAGCTCACCAGGTCGTCCTGGTCTGATGGAGCCACCAATGAGTACAGAGAGAGCAGCCACCTTCTTCGAGAATCTTTTCCCAGATTGGCGGGACAACTGGAAGATCGAACTCCGACTCATTAACCATCGGAACCAGAAAGTCATTCAGAAGTTCTTCGCCTCCCTCGAAGAGTTTCTAGGCGCTGCTGAAGAGCAGAACCGGAGCTTTGGCCACTACTTCGGTATCCATCCCCGGGATGGGGAAGACGGTTCCGCCGAGGCTGTCAGTTTCGTCACGTGCATTTGGGCCGATCTGGACTGGAACAATTTTTCGGGAGGCAGGGATGAAGCCATCCAGCGGATCAAAGAATTCCCCATTCCTCCCACGGTAGTCACGGAGAGCGGGCATGGATTCCACGTTTACTGGTTCCTGAAGGAGCCTGAGCCGCTAGAGGACCCCGGATACTTCAGGCGAATCGTCAGGGGCGTTCAGCAGGCTGTTGGCTCTGACGCTGTTGATGACCTGGCGAGGGTGCTCCGTGTTCCGGGTACCCTAAATTACAAGGATCCCGCGAACCCAGTTCCTTGCAGGATCATCTTCTCCGACTACACGCGCCGTTACACGGTCTCGGCCTTTGAGCTCTTCGCTTCGGATAACGGCATCTCTCAGACTGGTTCATCCCCTCCCATAGATAAGGCTATTCGAGAGGGTACCCGGAATCAGACCCTTATGAGCCTGGCCGGGTCAATGCGGCGGCGAGGGATGTCCCGCGAAGAGATTTACGACGCTATTGATGGTGTCAATACCCGCCGATGCCGACCACCCTTGCGGGACTCGGAGGTGAAAAGCATAGCGACCAGCGCAGCTCGGTATCAGCCCTCCGATTCAATGTTCACCGAAACCGGATCAGGCAACGAAGAAGCCTGGGCCGAGCGGGTAGAACTTCCAGCTCTAACCCACCCGGTGCCAACTCTTCCCGAGGACCTTATCCCAGGAGCGTTGAAACCCTGGCTGGTGGATACGTCAGATCGCCTCCAGGTTCCGCTGGAGTTTGTTGCAGCACCGGCGATTGTGGCCCTGGGAGCCGTCGTGGGGCGGCAAGTCGGGATTTGTCCGAAGGCGTACGACGATTGGTTCGTCATCCCGAACCTCTGGGGTGGAAATGTCGCGAGGCCAGGGATGCTCAAAACGGCGTCGATCCAGGAAGCCCTGGGGCCGCTTGGGCAACTTGTTGCCCTATCCCGAGAACGATATCGGCAAGAGACGGAAGAAGTTCAGCCCAAACTGGAGACTCACAATGCGTTGATCAAGGCGGTACAGGACCGTATGAAGGCCACTGCCAAGAAGAAGCTCGTGAAGCTGGAGGGCTGGGCCGAGAACAGAGAGGAACTCGAACGTCTTGAGAAAGAGCTTCGGGAGTTGGAGGCAAACACAAAGGCCTTCGAGGTTAAAGAGCAACGCTACAAGACCAATGATCCGACGTCGGAGAAGCTAGCGGTACTCCTGGCAGAGAACCCACGCGGCCTCCTCCTTTGCCGCGATGAACTCTCGGGTTGGCTCCGCAGTCTTGAGAGATCTGGACGGGAGGGAGATCGAGAATTCTTTCTGGAAAGTTGGAATGGGACGGGAAGCTATACCGTCGATCGGATTGGACGCGGCACCCTCCATGTCGACGCTCTCTGTTTGTCGATCTTCGGCGGAATCCAGCCCGGAAAACTTGGGAGGTATGTAAGGGAGGCGTTGGAGGGTGGGTTTGCCGACGATGGCTTGCTCCAGCGGTTTCAACTCCTGGTATACCCAGATCCCGGTGAGTGGGAGTTCGTTGATCGAAGGCCAGACCAAGAGGCAAGGGAACGGGCTTACCGGATCTATGCTCGGCTGGATCGTCTCGATGCAGACACCTTGGGTGTGACCCAAGAGTCGTCCTCGGGGATTCCCTTCTTGCGTTTTTCCAAGGATGCCCAAGAACTCTTCAACAACTGGCTGGTAGAACTCGAAGAGCGTCTCCGCTCGGGAGAAATCGAGACCCCGGCATTCGAGTCCTATCTCGCCAAATTTCGCTCTTTGATGCCGAGCCTGAGCCTCCTCTTTCACCTGGCCGAATGGGCAGATGGAAAGACAACTGGAGATGGAATCCCGAAGGAGTCAGCGACCCAAGCGGCGGCCTGGTGCGATTTCCTCGAAGCCCACGCCCGCAAGATCTACGCAGGCGCGATCCATCCAGGCGTGGAATCTGCCCATGCCCTTGCTAAGAGGATTGAGACAGGGGAAGTGCGGGACGGCGACACAGTTAGGGAAATCTACCGTCACGGTTGGAGTTTCCTGAGTTCCAAATTCGATATCGGAGGTGCCATCGGGCTCCTGGAGGACTGTCACTGGCTGAGGGTGCAGAAGCCGGGTGGTCCGGGACGGCCGAGTGATTACATCAGACTGCACTCTGACTTCACAGGAGCAAATTCGTGATCTTCAAAAGCCGTTGGTTGGACGTCCTGAACGAGATCAGACAGGGAGTCGCTCAGACTTCGGAAGGTGCAGAGAGAAGCACCCCTCTTTCGCCTGACGCAAACGCCACCAGCGGGACTTTTGTCAGTTTTGTCAGTGAGTCGCCTAAGCGTACATCTGGAGTTGCTGGAAAACCTGATGAGCTTACTGAAGAACAGGAAATCGAACTAGAAGCCTACATTGAGCAAGAACACCCCGATCTAAATCAGAGATCAGAAAGACGTTACCAGTCTATCAACCAGATCTGGGCAGATCTCTTTCTGGGTGGGAGGGATCAATCAGGCTCAACTCTTGGGGATTTAAGGACCACTGTTCAGGAGTGGTCAGACCTCCGGCACAAGAAGATCACTCTGTTTTTCACATATAAGCCACCAACTGACAAAAGTCGGAACAAGCCCACTTTTTCGTCTAAGCGACTCACTGACAAAACTGACAAAAGCACTTCGGACAGTTTCGACAGTGAGTCGCAAGGGAGTAATTCGGAAGAGCCGATTGGTGATTCGCACCAGTGGATTCTCAGCCCGGACGGTCTCGGGAAGATCCTCTGGTGCTCGGTTTCCTGGGATCGAGCCGCCGTCGTTCTGCGTGAGGATCTGATGAACCTGCCTGCCGGAAGCCGTCCGGTCAGGCTCTTCGAGTGGACAGAACTGCGCCCTGCGCCCCGTGCTCCTCCTGACTCCAGCAAGAAGCCGAACAGAAGAGACAAGGTTGAGACCCAATCCTTGTTCTAGAAAAAAGGGGGCAGCACTGGAACTGCCGCCCCTCCAAGAAAGGAAAATAACAGTGCCAGACTACGCCATTCCACCAAAGGACACAATATCCGGGCAGTCTACTGGGAACCCTTGCGGGGCCAAGGGCCTTCGATGAAAACGAGTGGGCGCAGCTACTGCAATCGGTCGGAGAAGTTGTTGTGAACAAGGCACGACTCAGAAATCAAATAGGAGGACAGGAAAATGAAGATGGCTGAACTGTTTCCGAGCAAGTACCTGAAAGCGATAGATCTCGACGCAAATGAGGTCTTTACGATGGAATCCCTGAAACAGGAGGAGCTGGGCGACGAGGCGAAGCCGGTGGTCTACTTCGAGGAGATCGACAAGGGCCTGGTACTGAATCGCACCAATGCGAATACGATCGCTTCCCTCCACGGGCAGGACACCGAGAACTGGGCAGGTAAGCGGATCACGCTCTTCCCGACGGAGGTGGACTTCCGTGGCCAGCAGACACTGGCGATCCGGGTGCGGATGCGCCCGCCGGGAAAGCGGAAGCCAAAGGTCACCGACGACGACATCCCGTTTTAGTTCGGAGGTTGTGCTCGTCGAGCTGGCGGGGAGCGTATCGAATCCCACTGACGGCCCGAGTGCGTCGCCAGTGGTATTCGACGCCGCTGCCGGCGCTGGCCTGACTGGCGATTGAGGTCGGAAGTGGCCACGGTCAGAGGATGCAGTGCGCCAACGGGTTAGGAACCGAGAGAGAAAGTAATGAGGAGATTTTGGGATACAGAGGAACTAGCCAAGGTTCTGGGGGTCTCCGTCTCCTGGATCTATGACCGTACTAGAAGCGGCGGTCCGGAAGGCATCCCTCACTTCAAGCTGGGTAAGTATATCCGTTTCAATCCGGAGTCCCAGGCCTTTCAACGTTGGCTCGCAAGTCACGAAGTTTGTTCCGGTGATCATTGTCCTCCCCTGCGGCGCTCTATCACAAAACACCTTGAATCAGGATAGTAAATGTATATACACTCCTGCTCAGTTGCGGTGACCAAACCCTACAAGCCCGATCATCTTCGCAAGACCAAGACGGTTCCGGTGAGGATGACTCAGGAGGACTTCAGATGGCTTGAATGTGCCTCTGAACGTCTTCGAGTGCCGATTTCGGTGCTTCTGAGAGAGGGTGCAAGGGTTTACGTCACACAACTTGAGCAGAAAGACGGGCCAGGAAAGGAGGAGAAGTAAATGGCCCGTAAATCCTATCAACAAGGCAAGGTTGTGACGAGAAAGTACAAGTATGGTACCGCGTTCATACTGCGATACCGGGTAAGACAGCCGGATGGATCCTGGATCGAGAAGAGCGAAACCCTGCGAGACTGCAAAGACAAGAAGACCGCTCAGCGAAGATTGGGCGAGCGCCTCGGAAGGATCAATTCAAAGAATGGTGCCGGTGCTGAGCCTATTTCGGCTTCGCGGACCTTCGCTGACATCGTTGGTTCTCCTTGGATGCATTATCTGGATAACGGAGACGTGAAGCCCTCGACGCGCTACTCCTATGACTCCTGCTTGCGAAACTGGATACTGCCATTCTTCGGCGGATGGGACCTGGTAGACATTACGCCTCTCATCGTGGGCGAGTTCATGGGTCTGCTCAGTTCTCGGGGGTTGGCTCGGAAGTATCGGCGTAATATCTACGGCCTACTCAAGATCATCTTCGACGTGGCCGTGGAGAACGAGTTGCTCGGTGAGACACCTATCCGTCCGAAGCTGCACCGGCCTAAACTCGCATCTGAAGAGAAGGCCTCCCTTTCGACAGATCAGGCTCGGGATCTGCTGCAGGCGGTGGATTCTCACTGGCGTGTCCCCGTGTGGACGCTTGCTCTCACAGGGTTGCGTTCCGGTGAACTGCTGGGTCTACGGTGGCAGAATGTCGATTTCCTGCGGAAACGGATTAAGGTGACCCACAGCCTTTGGCGGGGTCGGCTGGTCCAACCGAAAACCCAGGCGAGCCAGGCCGAACTGGCGATGTCGGATCTGCTGCTTCGGACGCTAGTCGAACATCGACAAGTGTCGGAGTTCACAGATCCCGAGAATTTCGTCTTCTGCCAGGGCGACGGCAGACCCCTTGATCCAGATTCACTGCGTCGAAGCGGGATCTATCCTGCAATGAGGAAAGCCGGGGTTCCCTACACAAAGCGTGCTTCGGGGACTCATGCCTTCCGCCATCTGGCAGCTTCTATCATCCACCAGCAGACGGGTAGCCTGAAACTCGCCCAGAAGCAACTGCGCCATGCGAACCTCGCCATCACGAGCGAAGTCTACACGCATGTCTGGGACGCTGATCTGGAGAAAACAGCTTCGGTTCTGCAGCAGGCCCTGGGAAGTTCTGTGGTAGAAATGTGGTAGAAAACCGCTTCGGCAAGTCTCAGCGCAAATAGCTAGAGCGATAACAAAACATGGCTCATCTCCGCAAACCCAACAAAAAAGGCCACCTTCCGGTGGCCACCTGTACGTTGGATTTGGTAGCGGGGGCGGGATTTGAACCCGCGACCTTTGGGTTATGAGCCCAACGAGCTACCAGACTGCTCCACCCCGCGTCACTGATTGAATGCAAATGTTAAAGAACGGGACTCGGCTTGTCAAGTCTGCCTGGGCGGCGGCGGAGAACAGTCAGCATGAGGGTGCTGATCCGGTTCTTGACCGAATCACACGCCTATCACCGAAACATGGAGAAGATCAGCTCAGTTTCCCGACTTGGGCTTGTCCTCCGACGCTTCGCCCTCCTCCTCAGAGTCCTTGACGCAACGCAATCCAATACCGTACTGGGACTTGGGGAGGTAGGCGGCTCGTGTGTACAGAGGCATGCTGGAACCCTTCATTGCGTAGGAGCCTCCCCTGGCGGAGATGTAACCTCGCCTGAAAGTGGGATCTCCTCGCGGGACCGGGCTCTTCTTGTAAGGCTGCAGTTTTTCCGAAGTCCACTCCTGCAGGTTGCCCATCGTGTCGTAGACGCCGTATCCACTCTTATCTGATTCAAATCGCCCTACTTCGGCAGTGTCCTTATAGCCCATTTCGTTGCAGTTGGACTTGCTGGGGTCATACTTGTCCCCCCAGGGAAAAATCGAGTTCTCCGGACCACGAGCTGCTCTCTCCCATTCAGCCTCCGTGGGGAGTCGCCCACCGATGTGTTCGCAGTAGGCCTTGGCATCATCCCAGGTGACGTTGGCGACCGGAAAGTCTTCCTTGCCAATCGAGTAATACCGCCGCCAGTCACCCTCCGGACGAAACTTGGTTTCGATCAGAAACTTGGACCACTGCCCATTGGTAACTTCATAGACGTCGATGTAGTAAGGCTTCTCTATCTTGACCAGGTGCGCCGGAGACGCGTAGGCAAGCCCTCCCGCTGCGGGATTCTCATCCGTTCCCATCGTAAATTCGCCGGCAGGAATCAGGACCATGTCCCCTGGCTTCGCTTTAGCAGGCGCCTCCTCAACCGGAGCCTCGACCACGGGCGGAGGCGCTTCCTCGCAACCCAGCGCAAGGAGAGTCAGTATCAAACAACCCAAGAAAAGGTAGGGAGCCATTCTGTTCATCATTTGACTTTTTCTTATACCACTCAAAATACGCGCTGACAATAGATAGGGAGATACAAGACCAGCAGATACTGCGACAGCCTCCCCGACATGATTTACTCGTCTTTGCCTGCCAGCGTTCCTAGCAAGAGCCCGGGAAAACGCGACTTCCCCTTGTCCTCTCCTGAGATTCCGTAGAAGGTCCCCTGATGGTGGATAAACTTGGTGTCGGCGAGACCCGGTTGAAAGTTCGAAACCAGCGTGTACTCATCCTTGGAGGGGTCGTATCGGTAGACCGTGTCCAGAAAACGGTCACTGTAGCCACCCAGCAGATAGATACTTGCATCGGCTGCCTCTGCCCACCAGGCCCGGACCTGCTGTGGAGCTGGCTTGAGTGTCGTCCAGGTTTCAGTGTTCGTGTCGAGACGGCAGGCATCGTCCAGATTCTGAAGCGCCCCCCCCGTTCGTTGGGTCACGCCCCCGAACAGATAGACCGAAGAACCGGCTGCTGCCGCACTCTGGGTCGTCCGCGGTGCACCTGAAAAAGGGGGAAGACTCTTCCACTTCCAGTCGCGGACATCCGCCGCCCAGACTTCATTCGTGCCCTTCGATAAGTCGTCCATTTCGGGGGTTCCGGCTATCAGATAGATCCTCGACCCCACCGAGGCGGCCGATGCGAAGAAAAGTGGCCCTGGCGTCTTTGCGACCGTCACCCACTGACGATCGACCAACTTGTAGACGTTTCGCTGAGGCACGGTTTTGTTTCCCCCTCCCATTAAATAAAGCGTTCCGTCGACGCGTACCATTCCTCCGTAGGCGAGGGGTTGGGGGAGAGGAGGCCACTGCGACCATTGATTGGAGTGCGGGTTGTAGAAGTCCACTCTATCGGTCCACAGCTTTTCTCCCCCTTTCCAGTAGACTCCTCCTGCCACGAGGACTCCCCCCTGGAAGGCAGCGGCGGAATATCCGCCCCTGGGCAGAGGGATATCCGGTCCTCTCTTCCAGGTAATTTTGTGGGAGGAGGAACGGGGTGCGATGGAGAGTATCAGCATCAGAGCTGCGAAAATTACCGCGGTTTTGGAGCTCATTTTGTTTCTTCAGGTTTTTTGGGGAACGAGTTCTTCTTTGTGTTCGGAAACTTTTCCTTGTTAGCCGCTCTGCGCGTTCTCAGGGATGCGCCGGCATCAATGCATTACTTCACCGCCCGAGATGTTGAGGGCTTGACCGGTAATGTTGGCGGCCGCGGGTGAGATCAGAAAGTAGACGAAATCGGCGATCCTTGCCGGCAAGATGAACTCACCCAGGGGAATGTCTTTCAGAACCGCGGCCTCGATTCGCTGATAGCTGGAACCCTCCAGCCGGGCGTTCTCCTCCATCTCCGCTCTGGCCATATCGGTTTCGGTCCAGCCCGGACAGACTGCATTCACCGTGATCTTGCGGGGAGCCACTTCCAGCGCCAGTGCACGCGTGAAGCCAATCACCGCGTGTTTGGAAGCACAGTACGCAGTGTAGCCAGCGGTCCCGACCTTGCCTGAGATCGAGGCGATGTTGACGATGCGACCACCCATCGGCATCTTCAGAAGGGCACTTTGGGAGCAGAAATAGACGCCGTTGAGGTTTGTCGCCAGGATCTCATGCCAGATCGCGTCTCCCGAATCGTCGATCGGATTTCGCTTCGAGACACCTGCATTGTTGACCAGGATGTCGACCCTTTCATGACGCTCCAGTATCGCCTGCACGACCTGGTCGACCTGATCCCGCTGGCTCACGTCGCAGAAATGGGCGCTTACGGCGATCCCTTGTTCGCTCATCGCCCCAGAGGTCTCTTCTAGGCTGTCCTGATCCCTGTCGCAGATCACGACCCGGACACCCTCCTCTCCCAACTTGAAAGCAACGGCTCGCCCGATTCCGCTTCCAGCGCCTGTGACCAGTGCGACCGGCTGTGACGATTTCATTTGGGATTGGCCCGGAGGCCTGGACGTTGCAGGGAGCAGCTAGGAGGCTGCACGGTAGAAACTGATCTACTGCGAAAACGGTAGAATCGGCCCATATTTCCCCGATTTTTCGACGAATAGAACAGCTATTCCCCTCGAAATCGAGAAAATCTGGTCTCGATTCCCCGCTTTCTCGCTACGATCATTTCTACCGCGCAGACTCCTAGCCCTGGTCGAGGCCCCACTCCTTCAGTTCCTCGCCCTCCAATCGACGATAGGTCATCTGTTCCCCTGCGAAACCTTCTCTCCACACGTTGTCACCCGCCGCGGTCACGGCTTCCATGTTGCGGACGATTCGGGCAAACACGTTGCCGGGCCCCAGACCCTCACGAGGAGACAGCAGAAGATTGTAGTGGTCGTAGAAGACCGCGAGATCGATGACTCCTCGACCATCACGGTTGAGGTGCCGGGCATCACTGGGCAGAGCAACTCCCGGTGAAAGAAGAAAATACATAACATCACCGGAAGCGGGAACGATAGTCCTGTGCTCAGGTCCCGGCTCCTCTTCGGCAAAAGCCGAAACCAGAGTATAGATCTCGTTACTGGCATATTTGGCGTGGTAGACCGCCCCGGTCTGCGGGAGAGCGTTCCACACGGCATCGCACGTCCTCGGCGCCCGCTCGTCCAGCAGCTGGGCAGCACAGTGAACATCGCGTTTTTCTAGGATAATTTCAATATAGCGGGCCATGGGGTCACTCCTTTATCGATGAGGGCGGGTTTAGAGTCAACAGACAAGTGCAGAAGTAGCACTGAGGTGTGCAGAAGTCAACCGAAAACGATGACACGTTGGGGCACGGACCCAGGCGATCGGAGCCAATGGTGCCCTTGAGAGCCGAATCGAGCCTTGGTCGTAGAGATCGGAACGGATCCCGGCTAAAGCTTTTTCTCGAGAAGCCAGCTGAAGCAGGCTCCGCCCCTCACGTCGCGCGGAGACCCGTCCCTGAAGAGGGTGTCGCAAAAGTCCACATCAGAATCCGCGACGCTAAGGGTCTAGCTGCCACTTCTGTGATAGGCCCTTCCAAGGAGGTTGCTAAAGGCAGCCTACGTGTTAGGCTTTCACCTTGACCTGGTTCGAGCACTAAGGAGTAGGTGAATCCTGAAGGGATTCCGTATTTCAGCCCAGGGTTTCCGAACCCTGGGTCATTCTGCCCCCCCTTCTGTAGCTCCCGATTCATAGGCAACAATTTCTCCCGGGCACACCGGGCACATAGGTTACACTTTTGGAGTCTTGGAGTTGCATTCTTCGGTGGGTGTATCTCGTCGTAGAAGCGGTGGGAACGGTGGGAAACTCCGTCCGGAGAAGTTTCCCAAGCGTTGTGGGAACGGTGGAAAAACTCGACGCCAAGAGTCGTCTGCTTGATGTCTCCGTTTTTCCACGGTTTCCACAGCGCGCCAGTTTCCACGGCTGTGCGGGTCATTTTTCTTTAGAGCTCCTCAGATCGT
>CAUZIZ010000157.1:0-12698 GCA_963579905.1 Acidobacteria bacterium UBA6911
GTCGGCGAGGATTTGCTGCCACATTGCCATCGAGTCGCCTCGTTGCTCAAGCGGTGGATGATTGGCACGCATCAAGGAGCCATCAGTCACGAGCACCTGGATTACTACCTCGACGAATATACGTTCCGATTCAATCGCCGAACGAGCCGCCACCGTGGCAAGCTATTCTACAGATTAGTCCAACAAGCGGTGGCGATCGAACCGACGCCTTACAAGGACATGGTCAAAAACGTAAGGGGCCCCAGGCCCCGCAAATACGCCATATAGTCAAAACTTGAGTTACCTGAATACCCCGAAACCACAATTTCGGTGAATCTGGCTCGTTCCTTTGCGCCCCTCAGCGAGAGGGTTCTCCTGGTGGACGGGGACCTCAGACGTCCAACCCTCCACAAGATCTTTCATGTCGACAACGAAGTTGGTCTGTCCGAGCTCTTGCGGGGCGCGGTTTCGCTGGATACGGTGGCTCAGCCCCTTTCCGAAGGCTTCAGTCTCGTACCCAGCGGCGAGCTTCCGCGCGACCCGCAAGAGCTTTTTCTGTCGGCACGATTCGTCCGAACTCTGGCCGAGATGGAGGGGGTGTTTGATTTGGTGATACTCGATTCTCCGCCAGTCCTGGCGGTGGCGGACGCCGCGCTGATCGCCTCTCACGTCGACAGTGTCGTGCTGGTCCTCAAGTATGGAGACACCAGTGTGATGGAAGTCTTGAGAGCCAAGGAACGGTTACAACAGGGTGCCTCTACGAGGATCATAGGTTGTGTCGTGAACCAATTCGATGGGGGAACCAGCCAGGCATACGATCCTTATGTGACCAGATATACCAGTGTCCAGGACCTGACCAAGGTGGGCAGGTGGAAAGGTTCAATCCTGGGTAGGTGAACTGGAAGAATTCCGAAACCCTGCAAATTGGAGCGTCGGTCCTACTGGGAATCCTGTTAAGCTTAGCTGTATTCCTTGTGATCCACGGCCTGGGTTTTTGAGTGTTTCACTCGGAGCCTCGGTGACATGAGAGTTGTTGTTAGGCGCAAGTATCTGATCGTGGTCTTCTGTCTCGCGGCAACGCTCACCGCCCTGGCGTTGACCTACGTCGTTACCGAAAGGTATCAGTCCTACACAACCCTCCTTACCCCGCCCGGCAGTCGATGGGATTTGGTGCTCAACAGAGGGCAGTAAGCCCTTACTACACAGTGCCGTCTATTCCTTCTGAGTCGATCGCGCGCACGCTTGAAACGGTTGCTAGAAGTGAGGGAGTGGTGCAACAGGTAGTGCGGATTCTGGAACTTGACAAAGGCCCGGGTGATTTTCCTAGTGGCCTCTTCGGGGATTGGGGAGGAGGCTTCAGTTACGGCAGCGCAAACTGAACCCGATCGCTTTCTCCAAACGGTGCGAGGTCTTCAAGACAACTTTCTAGTTGAATCCAATCAAGAAGGCTTTAGCTTTCGTCTTCAGGTTCTGGACAAGGATCCAGGACAGGCGGCAGCCATCGTGGATACAGTAGCGCGGGTTCTGATTGATCACCTCAACAGAGAGCAGGTGCGATCGTCTCAGCAGGGAAAGGAAAAGATCGAAGTAAGATTGAGGGAAAATCTGGAGGAGATCACCGAAGCCAGGGTGGAATTGGAAGGTTTCAAGAAGAAAGCTCGAATCTCCTCTCTGAGCGAGCAGATATCTTCCAAGATCAGAACCTTATCGGAATACGAAGTCGAGCTCACAAGAATACAGAATGAGTTGGTTGCGATCGAAAAGATGCGCGATGAGTTGCGCCTGCAGGGCCAGGGCCAGGAGACCGCCGGTGGGGCAACGCAGCAAACTCAACTTGGAGTGCTCAAGGCGAAAGCCGCGTCCCTCCGCGACAAGATCGGACAGGAGCGCGCGGAGTTGAGATCATTGATCAGCAGCGAAGCTCGGCTCTCGGAGTTGAATCTGCGTCTCGAAGTCGCTGAGTGTTCCTACAAGTTTTTGAACGATGCCTACGAAGAGGCAAGACTGACCGAGTCAGTAGGCGTTCGTGAGCTGACAATTCTTCACCCCGCAGTTGTTCCCTTGGCGCCCGTACGGCCAGTGAGGTCCCTACATCTAGGACTGACTGCCGTGGTGAGTCTCATCGTGGGGATCAGCTACGTATTCCTTGTCAATTTTTTCGATTCCTCCCTTCGCAGCGTGGAGCAGGTGGAGCAAGTTTTGAAGCTCCCTGTCTTGGCTACGATTCCAGTGATGAGGCGAGGCAGGAATTAGGCTTCCATGTAAAAGCAAGAACATCCACACAGAATTCGTCGCACGTCTCTACTCTCCGAATAGCACGACGAACAGGACCCGTTTGTCGCCGGCAACAATTAAGTTCCACAAGGATGCGATGAACTCTGTCAACAGAAGCCGCGAGCAACGTGAACCGTCAGGTACGGGAATTATGGATGAAGTTTTCAGCTGGAACTCCCGTGCCAAGACCGACGATGAGAGATCAGCTCAAGCCTATGGTATAATGCGAGCGACGGTTCCTTCATGAAGCCGCTATCTTTGGTCATTCCCCTCTACAATGAAAAAGGTTCTCTCGCTGAGCTCTATCGAGAGATCGTACGCGAGCTGGGATCCCTGGGGTCCGACCTCGAGATTGTCTTCGTGGATGATGGCAGCAACGATGGTTCCTTGGAGACGCTGCAAGCGATTCAGGCCTCTGATCGCAGGGTCAAGATTATTCGCCTTCGAAGGAACTTCGGAAAATCGGCGGCCTTGTCGGCCGGGTTTCGACTGGCAAAGGGCGAGGTCATCGTGACCCTGGACGCTGACCTCCAGGACCTTCCTGGAGAGATCCACAAGCTGCTGGAGCGTCTGGAACAGGGCTGCGATCTGGTGTCCGGTTGGAAGCACCGTCGTAAAGACTCCTGGAACAAGCTCCTAGCGTCCAAGGTCTTCAACCGGATGACCTCGCTCCTAACAGGAGTTCCGCTGCACGACATCAACTGTGGGTTGAAGGCCTACCGCCGGAGCGTCATTGAAGAAATCAAGGTCTACGGTGAGATGCATCGGTACATTCCGGTACTGGCGAGCTATCGTGGGTTTCGGGTGGACGAGGTTGCCGTTGCCCATGCTCCACGTAAGTTTGGGAAGAGCAAGTACGGCGCAGGAAGGATGCTAGGTGGTTTTTTTGACCTGCTGACCGTTATCATGCTCACCCGCTACAACAGCAAGCCTCTTCATATCTTCGGGATCCTCGGAATGACCCTGTTTCTGGCTGGTATTCTTGTTGAGGGGTACCTAACCGTAGGCTGGTTTTTCGGACAATGGATCGAGGATCGGCCTGCCTTCCAGTTGGGGATCCTCCTTGTGATTATTGGAGTGCAGTTCATCTTCTTTGGCCTGCTCGCGGAGATGATTGCGTACTCGTCTAGGCGTGAAGACCATTTTTCCGTCGAAGATGTGCGGGTGCTGGAGTCGGATACGGAGAGAGCGAGGGCGTTGGCTTCGCTCCGCTCATGAGAATAGTCCTGGTAGGGCCCACGTATCCTCTGCGTGGGGGAATCGCTCAATACACGACCTCCCTTTACGAGTCTTTCAGTCGACAACATGCGGTGCTACTACTCTCGTTCGCGAAGCAGTACCCGACCCTTCTGTTCCCCGGAAAGACCCAGAACGATCAGAGCGAAAGACCTTTCGGTGTCTCTCACGAAGCTCCCCTGAATTCCCTGCTTCCGTGGACCTGGAAGAGGACCGCCCAGCGAGTCAACAGCCACGACCCCCAATTGATACTGTTCCAGTGGTGGCATCCGGTTTTCGCCTATGCCTTCGCCGACATCATTCGGCGTGTCAAGCTCCGCTCCTCACCCGTAGCACTTTTTCTCTGCCACAATGTCTATTCGCACGAGGGACTGCCTCTGCCCTGGGGACGCATCGTGGAGCGCCGCTTGATCCAAAAAGCCTTTCGCCAGGTAGATGGCTTTCTAGTCCACTCCCTGCCGCTAGGCGAGCAAGTACGATGCTTCAAGCCAGAGACCTTGGTACGGCGAATCTATCATCCCTCCTATGACTTCTATAGCCGCTGGGATACCCAGCCGCAAAGGGAAAGCGAAAAGCCCAGCCTGCTTTTTTTTGGGAACATTCGGGGATACAAGGGGGTGGATATCTTGGTGCGTGCACTGGCAGTCGTCCAGGAGGTCTTAGATGTCGAGGCTGTGATTGCCGGGGAGTTCTACATCGATGCTAGACCACTGCGCAGACTGGCCGACGAGATGGGCGTCGCCCATAGGATCTGTTGGCATGATCGGTACGTGTCCAACGAGGAAGTCCCTGCTCTCTTTCGGAATTCGGATGTGGTTGTTTTGCCCTACCGGGATACCAGTCAGAGCGGAGTTGTTCCTCTTGCCTTTGAATTTGATGTTCCCGTGATTGCGACCGATGTGGGAGGTCTTTCAGAGGTTGTCTTGGAGGGCCGAACCGGCTTTCTGGTTCCTGCAGAGGATCCTCGAGCCCTGGGAGAGGCTATAATTCGTTACTTTCGGGAGGGTTGTAAGTCGGAGTTTCAGCAGAATATCCGGAGCTTCAAGAAGGTTCTCAATTGGGATCAAGTTGTTGAGGCAACACTGCAGCTAGCAGAGGAGTTGCAGCCCAGCAAGGCCCCTTCCTGACGGGCTCCTCCCGGGCTCGCTAGAAACTATGAGCAAACGCAGGGTAACGAAGCCAAGAAGGAAAGCCCCTACCGCCGCCAAAGGGGCGAATCTTTGGATAGCATTTCTTGTCTTCGCGTTGGCCCTTGGACTTTACGTCAGCACGATTAACCATGAGTTTCTCTTTGACGACATCACCCTCATCATCCAGCATCCAAGGGTCGCAGAGCTGCAGTGGCTGAAGATTCTCAGTTTCCATGAGTATCGACCCATCCGTACGCTGACCTACGCCGTCAACTATTGGCTTGGTGGTGAAGACCCGTTCGGCTACCACCTGTTTAATGTGGTTCTGCACGGGCTCAACGCGGTCCTGGTTTTTCTCCTCCTTCACAAGATTACCAGTTGGCCTGTGATCGCGGGTGCCGGAGCCGTTATCTTTGCCTCTCATCCGGTTCAGTCCGCGGCAGTCGCCTACGTCTCGGGACGGAAGGACTTGCTTGCCACTTTCTTCATGCTCTTGGGCTGTTACTGGTACGTGTCCTACAGGTCCACCCGGAGGAGGTCGTTCCTATTTCTCTGTCTGCTTGGTTTTCTGCTCGGTGTGCTTTCCAAAGAGGTCGCCATCGTCTTGCCCGCTCTGCTTCTGCTACTGGACTTCTGCCTGCCCAAGGAAGTTGGCAGTCGGGGCCAGAAATCTCTGACAGAGCCCAGAGCCACTTTCTTTTCGCAGCTGGGGAGGGCTATCAAACAATCCTGGCCGTTCTACGCGGTGGGCCTGGCTCTGGCTGCGGTCGGGCTCTACTATGCTCTTTATCTGCTTCCTGCCAGCCGGAAGATTGGCTTGTGGGGAGGGAGTCTGGAGACCAACCTGGGGACCTCCTTCAAGCTCTTTTCCCATTACCTCAAGCTGGCTCTCGTCCCCTACCCACTGATTGCGGACTATAGCGGTGACGTCTTCCCGATCTCAGGAGGGCTATTCGAACCTGCCACAGTGTTTTCGATCGTGATTTTCGTCGGCTTCTTGACTTTCGCGATCTGGACCTATGCCAAGAACGCACTGCTTTCGCTGGGAATGTTCTGGTTCTTGATCACCCTGCTGCCGGTCCTGCACATCTTTCCGTTTCACGAGATCGCTGCAGATCATTTTCTGTATCTACCGGTGGTAGGCCTTGCCCTGGTGGGCGGAAGCGCGGTCGACTATCTGGTGAGGGTGAAAGACAAGACACTCCTCGGTTGGGCTCTCTTTGGACTGCTGATTGCCGTTTGGGGAGCTCTCACACTGGACCGAAATCAAGACTGGAAGAACGAGCAGGCTCTTTGGGCGGCGACCGTCGAGCAAGCTCCCGGCTCCTCACGTGCAAACAGCAATCTCGGGAACATCTATGCTAATCAGGGCAAATCTGATCTGGGAATCTACTACACCAAGCGGAGCATTGAGCTGGATCCAACCGGGACGGTAGCCTGGAACAACCTGGGGGCAATCTACTTTACTCAAGGCGAGAGAGCTCGGCGGAAGGGAAATCTGAAGGAGGCGTTAAGACTTCAGAAAGAAGCCGTACCGATCCTGGAGAAGGCAATTGAATTGGATCCCTCCAGCGATCCTCCGGTATTGATGTTGGCCCAATGTTACAAGGAATTAGCCCTGCTCGCAGACGCCCGAGGGAGACCTGATGAGGCCTTCGCCCTTCGCAGTCGGGCGATTAAAGACTTTCTGCGAATTATGAAGAAGGAGAGAAGGAACAAGTTGCTCCAACTCGCCTGGCTTCCCCTGGCTGGAACCTTTATTGAAGCCGGCTACCACGACCAGGCCCTCTACTACTTACACACGCTGCTCAAGAGCCATCCCAACGAGCCACAAGGTCTTTACTACAAGGGTCTCTGTTATTTCAAGCTGGGCCAGTTTCGAAAAGCCATTCCCCCGCTGGAGGAGGCGTGCCGCATCAGGCCATCGGCGGAGTATTGGAGTCTGCTTGCCAAGAGTTATGAAGAGGTGGACGAAAACCGAAAAGCGATTGGAATCTATCTCCGCGCAGCACAACGAATGCCGGGGTCTGCAGAGGTCCATCACAATCTTGGAGTAGTCTATCATCGCGTGGGAGAATGGGAGTTGGCGCTGCGACACCTGAAACAGGCCCTTCGTCTCTCGCCGAATGGAGCGCTCGCGCCGGGAATTCGGAGCATGCTCGAGCTGATTGAAAGCAATGTACCAGGATCGTCAAGTCACGGTAGTGATACCTTGTCTCAATGAGGAGGAGGGCATCCAGAAGGTGCTCTCCCAGATACCGGGTTTCGTGGACGAGGTGATCGTTGTCGACAACGACTCCACCGATGGGACGGCTCGGATTGCTCGGGAAATGGGCGCCCGGGTGATTCATGAAACTTTCAGAGGTTACGGCAGGGCCTACAAAACGGGTTTGCTACACGCCCGCGGGGATATCATTGTCACCCTAGACGGAGACCATTCCTATCCCGTCGACTCTCTGTCCTACCTTATCGAATCCCTGCTCAGGTCTCGGGTTGGATTCGTCTCGGCCTCTCGGTTTCCCATTCAGAATCCTGACGCGATGGCTTTGAAGAACCTGTTGGGGAACAAGTGTCTGAGTCTGATCATGTCCTTGATATACTTTCGACGAGTTCGAGATTCGCAGTCCGGCATGTGGATCTTTTATAAGGAAGCGCTGACCCGAATGAACCTTGTGAGTGATGGAATGGCTTTTTCAGAAGAGATCAAGATTGAGGCGATGCTCAACCGAGATATCGGTTTTCGGGAAATCCCAATCAACTACTCTAACCGGGCTGGAGAGATCAAGCTCCGACCGTGGCGGGACGGTTGGAGTAACCTGATTTTCCTCTTTAAGAAGCGCATTAAAGGAAGTCCAACCAATCTGAAGCGCTAGATCCCACCCAGGTGATTGCCGTGTCGTAGTAGACTGATCGCCATGAATCCGGGTAGAGCCCTATGAAGTGCCCAGTTTGTGAGTATCCCCGCTGTACTCGACGCTATCAAATGGCGGACCGGTTCTTCCGGGCCTCGACCGACCAGTTCTCACTGTTTCTGTGTTCCAGTTGTGGCCTGATGTTTCTCGACGAAGAGGCGGTCATGGAGCGAATTCCAGAGTTCTATCCGGCGGGCTACTGGTGGGAAGAGGGGGGCGACGCATTCGGCCTGGAACGGCGGTACCGGGAGTGGATGGTCCGGAATGACCAGCTTAGGTTTCTTCTCTCAGTGGTCCCAGAGCCTCGGAGCTGCCGTCTTCTCGACGTGGGCTGTGGCGGCGGCACGTTCTTGAAGCTGGCTAACCAGGAGGGCTTCGAGGCGTTCGGACTGGAGCAGTCCGCAGAAGCGGTACGTATTTCTCAGAAATACTTGCCAGATAGGGTGATCGAAGGTTCAGAAGAGGAGCTCATCAGCAGGGGAGAAAAGTTTGATGTCATTACTCTTTTTCATGTACTGGAACACCTGCCTAGCCCGTTCGCCTATCTCAAGAACCTGAAAAAACTATTGAAGAAGCCTGCCGGACTCATCATTCAGGCACCCAATAGCAGGAGCCTGCAAGCCAAGATCTTCGGGCCCAGGTGGTACGGATTGGATTGTCCCCGTCATCTCTACAATTACACCAGTTTTTCGCTCTTGCACCTGCTGGGCAGGGCTGGTTTCCGAATTCATCGAGTCCGGAACTTCTCGCTGCGGGACAATGCCGCAGCCTGCGTGTCGAGTTTGTTTCCAGGCCTCGATCCCATGTCCCAAAAGGTGCGAAGAAGAAATAGCACCGGCATGGGGCCATCATCTGCACTCGTCCTGAAGGAGGCCATCTATCTGGCCCTTTTGGTCTTGGCCCAGCCCTTTGCCCTGATGGAGGCAGGCTTGGGACGGGGTGGGACTATCACCGTCTACGCGACCGTGGACTAGTGCAGCACACAGGGAGACAGATTTCGTGAAGATTTCCGTCGTCGGCACTGGGTATGTTGGGCTGGGAGTCGGGACCTGTCTGGCCGAAACTGGCAATGAGGTTATTTGTGTCGATGTCGACCAAGAAAAGATCGCCCTGCTCAACGAGGGGAGGTCTCCGCTCTTCGAACCGGGCCTATCCGAGATGATTCAGCGCAATGTCTAAGAACAGCAGCTCCGGTTCACGACCGCCTTGGCTGAAGGCGTCCAGGCTTCACGGGTCGTCTTTATTGCGGTAGGAACTCCTGCCGGAGAGGATGGAAAAATTGATTTGACCGCGGTTCTAGGAGCGGTAGGTGAGATCGCCCGTGTCCTCAAAGAGTACAAGATCATCGTCAACAAAAGCACCGTGCCCGTGGGCACGGGAGACGCATTCACCAGGAAATGAAGAAGATTTCGGGGTTTCCATTCGATGTGGCGTCCAACCCGGAGTTCTTGAAGGAGGGCGCCGCTGTCGGCGATTTCATGAAGCCGGATCGTGTAATTATCGGAACCGATGACGAAGAGGTCGCCAAGACCTTGAGGGAACTGTATGCCCCCTTCACGCGCACCGGGGCCCCAGTCCTGGTCATGAGTCGGCGCAGTGCAGAGATGACCAAGTACGCAGCCAATACGATGCTGGCCAGCAGAATCTCCCTCATGAATGAAATCGCCAATCTCTGTGAGCTTACCGGTGCGGACGTCAATTGGGTGAGACAGGGGATAGGTCTGGACCGCCGAATCGGCACCTCTTTCCTTTTTCCCGGTCTGGGATACGGTGGTTCCTGCTTTCCAAAAGACCTCAGATCTCTGATCCAGGCAGGACAGTCGCACGACTACGATCCAGAGTGGATCAAAGCAGTAGATCGGGTGAACGAGCGGCAAAAGCGTGTGATTGGTCGTCGGGTGCTTGAGTTCTATTCCGAGCGTTCCCGAAGCGAGTCTCCAGCCGAAGAGGTGGGCAGGCAGGAAGCCGGTCCTTTGGCGGGCAGGACTTTTGCTGTCTGGGGCCCGGCCTTCAAGCCCCGCACCGATGACATACGCGAATCGGCCGCTCTGGTTATCATCGAGGAACTGCTTGGCTGGGGGGGAGATTCAAGCTTTCGACCCGGAGGCACTGGACCAGGAACGACTTCACTTCGGCGACCGAATCCAATATTCGGGTAGTGGCTACGAAGCTCTGCGAGGGGCTGATTCCCTGATCCTGGCTACGGAGTGGGATGTCTTCCGCAACCCCGATTTCGGGAAGATGAAGCGTCTTCTCAAGCAGCCTGTCATCTTTGATGGCCGTAACCAGTATGACTCCAAGGAGATGAACTCGAAGGGTTTTGTGTATTTCGGAATCGGAAGGGGCTAAGCTGAAACTTCAAGAATACGTCGCACGTCTCTACCATCCGAACAGCGTGGTGAACGGGACCTGTCCTACGCTGAAGGCGTTAATGCGGGTAGCCCAGGGTTGGCGATGCGGAGCGAAGCGAGCTATCCTGGGTTCAGATCGAAAAGTGCCTTACCCCAACGGGGTTATTGCCGACCGGCAACGTGTTGGCAAAAACGCCTTCAGCGTAGAGAAGACAGGCGACCCAGACCCAGGGTAGCTCGCTTCGCGTTGCAACCCTGGGCTACTCGCAGGAACGCCTTCGGCGTAGGGGAGGGGCTCCCGTTGGGAGAAGAAGTTTCTTTCCTGCACGATCCGGCACGGCCGGTGGCGCTGCTAAACTGAAACTTCATTTGAAGATTTGGATGAAAGGAGAACCTAACCCATTGATTTAAAGTTGGATAGGTGCTTTTCCAGGCAATGGTCCGAAAAACCGTGGCGGTGGCCTCCGTGCCGCCGTTTTCGAGCCAACGGCTCAAAGGAAAGATTTCGGTGGCACGGAGCCCACCGCCACGTCCCTCGACTGCAGTTTCTTTCTCGAATGGGGCAGCGTAGCGGGGGTGGGGCTGACCTGGGACTTGAACGATTCATCGGAACGGTGCACGTCTCTGCTCGCGGGAAAGTGTGGCGAACGGTTCCGACGGAAACTTCGAATGGCGAGGTAATCGTGAAGAATCGCCAGGTGACAGAGCCGTGACCGTGAGGGAGCGGGTCCTGATCAAGGGCCAACCTGGCAGCACCGCCTTGGAAGTTGCTTTCTGAATGATCCTGGTTAAAGAGGGGTTAAAGATGCTTTCGCACAAGTCCCCAGCAAAACAGCAGCTGGTTTCGGTTATCGTTGTTAACCACAATCGCGCGGAACTGCTCCGAGAGTGTCTAGCCTCTTTGCTGCGACAGTCCTATCGCCCTCTCGAAATCTTCGTGGTAGATAACGGTTCCAAGGATCACACTGATGCGGTGGTGGCATCGTTTCCCGAAGGGCGCGTACGGCTGAGGTCGTTGGGGCGCAATCTCGGCTTTGCCGCCGGAAGCAATATTGGAATCCGTGAGTCCAAGGGAGAGATGGTTGCGCTCTTGAACAATGATGCCGTTGCTGGTGCCGGCTGGATTGAAGAGTTGGTGGAGGCGATGCAGTCCTCGCCTCAGGTGGGGATGTGTGCGTCCAAAGTGCTCTTTTTCCGAACCAACGTGATCGACAAGGTCGGACACCTGCTGTATCCAGACGGGCAGAATCGGGGGCGAGGCACCGGAGAGGAAGATAGGGGGCAATACGATCGCCAAGAAGAGGTGTTCTTTCCCGACGGATGTGCCGCGTTGTATCGGCGCCAGCTGCTGAATGACGTGGGGGGATTCGACGATAGCTTCTTCGCTTACGGAGATGATGCAGATCTTGGGATTCGTGCCCGCTGGCTGGGTTGGAAGTGCCTCTACGTACCCGCCGCCGTTGTTCATCATCACCATTCCGCCACCAGCGGCCCCTACTCCCGTCAGAAGATCTACTGGGTAGAACGTAACCGATTCTGGCTTGCCGTCAAGAACTTCCCGCTTCCGCTCTTACTCTTGAGCCCTATTCTGACGGTGAATCGATGGGCCTGGAATCTCCTGGCTGCTGCGGTTGGTCGGGGCTCAGCCGGTAACTTTCGAAGAGAGACCTCGCTGGTCGCACTCCTGACTGAGGTGGTTCGATCGCAACGAGATGGGTTCAGGTCGCTGGGGAAGATGTTAGAGAAGCGCCGCCACGTAATGGCCCATCGCAGGATAGGTAATCTGGAATTCTATCGCCTCCTGCGGCGGTTTCGGATTTCCGCCCTGAAACTGTCCTTTGAGGATAGGGACTACTCATTCCGAACGCGCCATGATTCTGCGGATAAAGAGGCTTCTTTGGAAAATATCGGACGTGCATCCTGTAGCTGAGGTCTTTTACTCCGATTTTGTTCCCTCCGAGGTGATAGGGCAGGGGGGCCGGCGACCCCGGCGGTGAGAGCTCCGAAAGGCTTTACAAGCACCCATCCAGCGTGCTAGATTACTAAATTCTGTGCGGCCCGTTTTTGGTGGTGGTGATTCACTCCGACCATGCTGGGTTTGGCATTGCCTCTGGTTGGGAACTGGGGCGTGTGTCAAACGAGCCGGGCAAGAACTGGTTGGAACGCTGGCGTAGCTCAACGGTAGAGCGGCTGATTTGTAATCAGCAGGTTGGGGGTTCGATTCCTCTCGCCAGCTAAGTACACCGTATTTATGAAACGGTGTACTTAGGTGTCGGCGGAGGGGTGGTCGAGTGGACAAAGGCAACGGGCTGTAAACCCGTCGCCCTTCGGGGCTACGCAGGTTCGAATCCTGCCCCCTCCAGATCTGATTAGGTAGTAGGAAGTTGCGGCAGCAGCCAGGTTTTTCCGGGAGAATGGCTCTGGTTGTTCCAAGCGGGAGTAACTCAGTGGTAGAGTAATAGCCTTCCAAGCTATCGGTCGCGGGTTCGAGTCCCGTCTCCCGCTCCAAATCTATAGCATGTCTGAGGATCTTGTTGAAGTATCCGGCGCGATAGTAGGAGAAGGAAGGATGTGCCCACGTAGCTCAGTGGTAGAGCACTTCCTTGGTAAGGAGGGGGTCACCAGTTCAATCCTGGTCGTGGGCTCTCCGTTTCGATAGAGAGAAGAAGGACGAGACGAGGAGAATCGTATGGCGAAGGCGAAATTCGAGCGAACGAAACCGCACGTGAATATCGGGACGATCGGACACGTGGATCACGGCAAGACGACGCTCACAGCGGCGATCACGCAGGTTCTGGCGGGCCAGAATGACGCGG
>CAUZIZ010000158.1:0-12627 GCA_963579905.1 Acidobacteria bacterium UBA6911
AAAAAAGTAGCAAAAAAGAAAGAACGACGGCTACTTGCCACTCTCATCTTCCCGATCTCAGTGCCTTTCCAACTATAAGGGTTGGCGATGCGGAGCGAAGCGAGCTACCCTGAGTCAAGGTCGTTCCAGAAAATGCGTTGGCAATAACGCTTTCAGCGTAGGTGATGCCTCCTGAAATCACTTTTGTTCTCGAATGGGCAGCACCGCTGGGGGGCACTTGTCTGAAACTCGATCGGCGAGGGAATCCTGGAATAAGCGCCTCTGACCAAGCCATGGCATAATGCCGAGGTGCGACTCTACCTGCTGCGGCACGGGAAATCAGACTGGGATCTGAGCGGCGGTGGTGACCACGAACGCCCGCTGGCCAAGCGCGGACGCAGTTCAGCTCAAGTCATCGGACGTTATCTTTCTGGGCTCGAGCCCTTTCCCCAGAAGATGATCTGCTCCTCAGCTCGAAGGGCCGAGGAGACCGTTCGCCTGGCGGCGGAGGCTGGGAAGTGGTCCTGTCCCATCCACATCACCGACCGGCTCTATAGCAGCAGTTCAGATGATCTTCTCGATTTCCTGCGCGGCGGTGCAAAGGTAAAGTTCCCCACCGCGGCATTGGCTGCGATCGATCTGTCGGTGCGCAGCTGGAGCGAGGTTGAACCGGGATGCGGAACCCTTCTCTGGCTTGTGACGCCGAAGATCCTCGCGGCGAGAAATCCGAGCGAATCCTGAAGTTCGGACGGGATTTCAGCGCTCCGTCTCCAGATAGAGCGCGAACACTTGGGCTGCTTCTCCCTCCAACTCTCCTCGGATCCTGAACTTCGCTCCCCGGGGCAAGAAGCGGCCTGCGGGCCACTCGACGGGCGTATCGAGTCCGGACGGAAGATTCTGCAGACCATCCTTGCGTCCATAGCCCGGTAGCTCTGTGAGTCCGTCTTCGTCGGTCAGCGCGATCTTCAGGGACGCGCCGGAAGGGATACTGGCATTGAGAGAGAGCCGGGTCTGGCCCCCTACCTCCAAGGGGCAGGTCAGGAATTGTCCCGGACCTGAGGGATTGATGAGCGAAAGAGACCCAAAACGGTCACGGGGCAGGGTGGCCAGACCAATGTTCATTCGAACCCCGCCCACGTTACCTCCGGGCGTAGTGGCGCAGTAGCAGATGTGGGTTCTCTCGGTCCCGTTGACCATTGAGCCCTACCACAGAAGAAGATTTTCTTGCTCCTTGTTGTTCTTGAAGTCGCGGTCCCAGGTTAGTTCCTGATCCCGGCGCAGGAATGTAAAGCCGGGAGCCGGATCCCGAAAATGGAGTCCGTCATTGCTGATGATCAGACCCCGGTCCACGGACACATCCTCCCCCCGGTACTGGGGATCTCCCTCGCCAATGGGGTGATTCCACTGTCCATAGACCCCCAGACAGACGTTTGGTAGGTCGTGACCATTGCTCTCCTACGTGAACCTCCTCACGGTCCCAGCCTGGGCGATAGGGAGAGGAAGAGCGCAGCGGTTTGTAGAAAGCCTTCGTGTTCTCCAGGAGCCAGCGCTCCAGATCGTGCGAGCGCCACACGGAGAAGGTCCGCGGTGCCCAGAAATCCTTCCCCAGATCTGGCGACTGTAGGGGGAGTGAAACGAGCGGATAGATCTGATAGCCCCCCAGGTGGAAGTAATCGTTGAAGCGGTAGATCGTCATAATCTTGTTTTGCTGGGCTACGATCCCTGGCTGATCTCGGAGGGACTTCCAGTCCAGAGCATCCGAGCTCACCTCTACCCGGGTCATGGAGGGGACGTCCATCTTCCAGTCCTGCCACCAAGTTCGGTCCGCGGCCGCCATGACGTATCGGTGCGATGCTGGCCCTTCGGGGTTCAGTAGGACCGACCTCACCTCGACACCGGGTTCGGTGCGGAGCAGATTGTTGTTGTGACTGCCATTGAATTCGGTCACTCCAAGTTGGGGTTTCCGCCAGCTGCCCCGTCTGCGCTCTCGGCGTAGGCGGCGTGGGTCGTCTTACCTGCTTGTGCTTGATACCAGAGTCGCCACCGGTCTTCTTCTCGGAGCACACTCACTCCCTGGGCCCGATCCTCGTCTGGATCTCCGGCAAGGCCTCTGGGAATGATGGGATTTCCGGCGTGCTTCTCAGGCTGAAGCATCTGAATCTTGAGTCCGCAGGTAGAGGGGATGGAGTAGTCATCAAAGGCAAAGAGAACTATCCGGTCCTCACTACTGATAGGCGTCCCGGCATGGACGCTGATGGTTTGTCCCGCTGTCGTCCCAGGCGGTTCAGCCTTCCCGCAGCTGGCAAGACCTGAGGCACAAAGACAGGCAACGATCGTCAGATGTCGAGCTCTGATGCGCATGGCTTCCTCCGATGTTCTTCTTACCACAAGCAGCCCGCGAGGGCTGAATGATTCAGCTCGAAAGGGGTGTAGCGGTGGTCTTCAGGCCACAGTCCATCGAGACAAAGGCTTGAAAGAAGAAGACTTTGGCCGGGAGACCGAAACCATGTTTCACTGGCACAGGCCTATTGCAGTTTTACCGTGCTCCTGCACCCAGGAAGCGCTGGCCCCCTTCGAGAAAGAAACTTTTTCCTCCTTCTGAATTCATCGCCTGGACAGAAGGTTCTACTGAGGAGCCCGCTGCTTCAGGCTAGCCTGAAGCAGGTTCCGAGAACGGTCAGATGTCCAGACCACGCGACTGCTACCAGCCGGATCATTCCAGCAAAAGTTGGCATCCGAAGTCAGGTTTCGGGGCAATTGTGGCAGTACCCACCCACCATCTTTAGATCAATAGGTTTCGCCCTCTGCCATCCGAATCTGGAAAAGTTTCAATGCAGACCTTCTCCCGTCCTGCCGAGGGGACGGTTCTGTCTATCGGTCCTCTTTCCCCTCGGAGCAGTGGACTTCGAGCAGCAACAGCATTCCAAGGGCGACAATTTTTAGATGGTTGGTCATGCCTCTCCTGGAACTGAGATCGCTGAGGGGTTTCCCTAATTGTCAGCCACGGACAAACCGATTCTACCGTTGTACAACTCAATCATATGGGGCCCAATCCTCGTGGTCGATTGCTCAGGAGGTCTCCGTGTTTGAATGCAGTCACAGGTCAATGGGACAATCAGGTGTGAAGAATTCTTGGAGCGAGAATTCTCTATTTAATGCAAGGTTTGCTGTAGGCGAGCCGCACGTTTCAGGATAAAATCGAGTTTCCCGATCCTCCTCTTTGCAAGTGCCATGACTCCATTGACCGCGCAGTTGGCTCGATCCTTTCCCTTCGCCGTTCGCACTCGTGGGCAGGGCTATTTCAAACAGGGCGCGGTAGAGATCCTCGAGGTCGGCGCCAGATCGATCAGGGCCCTTGTCCAAGGTTCCTCTCTGTATGTCGTGAACGTGTCGTGGAGCTCAGTGGATCTCTCTGTGGAGGTCGAGTGCTCTTGTCCCTATTTCAATGATCGTGGGCTTTGCAAGCACCTCTGGGCGACTCTGCTCCAGGTGGACTTCGATGATTCGCTTCAGGAGCCGGAGTCGAGCCCCGCTAAAATCGGTCTCGAAAGCGGCAGACAGCGAGAGGACAGGAGCCGATTGGTTTCAAGCAAAGGCTCGTCTAAGACACTCTGGCAGCGGCAGCTGGGCAGGATACAGGACTCCATTGTGTCCCCAGCGGCTTCGGGTCTGGAATCTCGAGATGAGGTGGTCTACATCGTCGACGCGGAAAAGACGTTGAAGACCGGAATGCTCTGCATCGAAGTCGCCGAGCGACGTCTACGCAAGGACGGGAAATTGGGCAAACCGAGAGCTAGAAGAATCCCTTTCAACCGGATCGCCCAGCTCCCCAATCCGGTTGACCGGCAGATCCTCTCGCTGCTCGACGGCGCCCGAGATGATACAGGGCCCGGTTCTTACCAGTACGATTATCCATCCTACACGTCGCTGCGGAGCCGCTATCGGTTGCCAGAAGCAATCCAGGAACCCTTGGCTTTGCTGATGTGTCAAAGTGAGCATTGCTTTTTACGGAGTGATCAGGAGGCTGATGCGGTACCGCTGCGGTGGGATGATGAGGGGAAGTGGGAGTTTGAGTTGGAGGTCTCAGCGGATTCTGTTCCAGCTCACTTCACCGTGACTGGGCAACTACGCCGCGGGAAGCAAAGGATGCCGCTCTCGGAGCCGGTCCTATTGACGTCCGGCGGCCTGATGTTTACTACCGCAAGCGTCGCGCGGCTCGAGTACCACGGGGCCTTCGCGTGGATTGCTCTGCTCCGTCGGGATGCGCGCGTCGTCGTTCCTGCCGGCCAAAGGGGAGAGTTGTTCGAAGCGCTCATGCTCGTTCCAGATCCCGTTCTGCCCAATCTACCGACGGCGCTCGAATATGAGGAGGTCCGGGTTCCGCCGGTGCCGCACCTGAAGCTGAGCCGCCCCCGCTTTCCAGGGGAGCGATTGCACGCTGAGCTCTCCTTCGATTATCAGGGACGGTTGGTCGAGCCGGAGGATCCGAAACCGCGATTTCTCGGCGCCGACGGGGACCGAGTCCTAGTGCGTGACCAGGAACAGGAGTACGCAGCTCGGGTGCTCCTGGGCGCAGTCGGTTTTCAGCGGGTCTACGACTCCCGGCGGGGCACGACAAGTTTGCAGCTGGCGCCGTCGAGACTGGATCGTGCGGTGTCCACTCTAACTCAGGAAGGTTGGCGGGTGGAGGCCGAGGGCCGCCTCTACCGAAGTTCTAGCTCTTTTAGCGTCCAGGTTGAGTCGAATATCGATTGGTTCGAAGTCAAAGGAAGCGTGAAGTTCGGGGACCAGAAGGTCGCCTTGCCGGAGCTGCTTCGAGCATTGAGGCGGGGCGAAGACTTTATTCCTCTGGACGATGGAAGTCTCGGCATCCTGCCCAAGGAATGGCTGGACCGTTACGGAATCCTGGGTGACCTGGGGGTCTCCCAGAAGGAGGGCCTGCGTTTCTCTCGCAGCCAGGTGGTGCTGATCGACGCGCTACTTGCGTCCAAGCCAGAAGCCTCCTTCGATAAGGTCTTCGAACAGGCCAGAGATCAACTGCGCAACTTCGAGGGGATCCGCGCAGTAGCCGAGCCCTCCAGCTTTTCTGGTCGGCTCAGAAGCTACCAGCGTGAGGGTCTGGGATGGATGGAGTTCTTGCAAGAGTTCGGCTTTGGAGGCTGTCTTGCCGACGATATGGGCTTGGGTAAGACGGTGCAGGTTTTGGCTCTGCTCGAGGGCCGGCGTCTTCGCGATGGCCACTCAGCCAACGGTAAGAAGGCACCCGGAGAAAAACGACTAGCTGTTTCCCTGGTGGTTGTCCCCCGATCCATCGTCTACAACTGGCAGCAAGAAGCAGCTCGCTTTGCGCCGAAACTGCGTGTTCTCGACCATACGGGGTTGGGACGAGGCAAAGACGCCGCCGCCTTCGATGATTACGATCTGGTGGTTACCACTTACGGAACCCTGCGACGCGACGCGGCCTTTCTAGCCAACGTACAGTTCGATTACGTGATCCTGGACGAGGCTCAAGCCATCAAGAATCCAAAAACAGCCTCTGCCAAAGCTGCCCGGTTGCTCCAGGGGAATCATCGGCTCGCACTCAGTGGGACACCTATCGAGAACCACCCGGGCGAGCTGCTCAGCCTCTTCGAGTTTCTGAACCCGGGCATGTTGGGGGCAGGTTCCACTTCTCTAGGAAGATTGACCGGCAGCCGAGCCCCCGATCCGGAAACCCTCGAGGTTATGGCCCAGGCTCTTCGCCCCTTCATCCTGCGCCGAACCAAGGGCGAGGTAGCCCGGGATCTGCCTCCCCGGACCGAGCAGACAATTTTTTGTGAACTACGCGGCAAACAGCGGGTCCTCTACGATCAGCTGCGCGATTTCTACCGGCAGTCCTTGCTCAAGAAGATCGAAGAGCAGGGGCTGAATCGGTCCAAGATAATGGTGCTGGAAGCTTTGCTTCGGCTCCGCCAGGTCGCCTGTCACCCAGGCCTGGTCGATCCCCTGAAGGCTTCCGATCCGAGCGCAAAGCTTGACCTGCTGAGCGAACAACTCACCCAGGTGATTGAGGAAGGACACAAGGCCTTGGTGTTTTCCCAATTCACTAGCCTTCTCTCCCTGGTGCGCAAGCATCTGGATGATGAAGGTATCCCCTATGAATATCTGGACGGACGGATCCGCAAACGAGCACCACGGATAGAGCGTTTCCAGACCGATCCCAGTTGCCAGTTATTCCTGATCAGTCTCAAGGCCGGAGGCTTGGGCCTGAACCTGACCGCCGCGGATTATGTATTTCTACTCGATCCCTGGTGGAACCCTGCGGTAGAGGCGCAGGCCATCGACCGAGCGCATCGCATCGGGCAGACCCGTCAGGTCTTTGCCTATCGGTTAATTGCCAGCGACACCGTCGAGGAGAAGATCCTGGAATTGCAGAGATCCAAACGCGATCTGGCGGACGCCATCATCACCCGCGATAACAGCCTCATTCGCAACCTGCGTTCCGAAGACCTGGCCTTGCTGCTATCGTAACTCGCATTCAGCTTCCCCCTTGCCTCGCGCGTGACTGCAGCTTTGACGGCTCGATCTTGATCTTGCCAGCAGGAAACCTGGATGGCTGATCGTAGAAGGGCCAAGGCAGGGGCAAGGGTCAAGGCAAAGGCAGAGGGGAGGGTTCTGGGTGGGAATTTCTTGGTAGCGATTCTACAATGGCGGTATGGATCAAAAATCGGTCTTGATTACCGGAATGAGTGGGTTGATCGGGCAGGTATGCCGAGAGGCGTTGGCGGGTGATTACGACCTTAGGGCCTTGAACCGGAGTGAGGTCGAGGGCGTTTCCTGTCATCGGGCGGACATCTTCGACTTGGAGGCGATTCAGCCAGCCTTCGAAGGAGTGGATACCGTCGTGCACCTGGCCGCCATGGCCCAGGGGAATCCCACCTGGAAGGATGTCCTCCCAGACAACGTTGTGGGGACCTATAACGTGTTTGAAGCCTCACGGCGGGCAGGAGTCCAGCGGGTCATTTTCGCTAGCAGCGGAGCTGCCGTCAGCGGCTGCGAGAGGGACTCGCCCTATCGAGCTCTAGTAGAGGGACGTTACCAGGAACTGGACGGGTGGGAGAAGTTGGACGGGAGCGTGGTCCATCCCAACGGTCTCTATGGCTGCAGCAAGGTTTGGGGCGAGGCCCTGGCTCGTCACTTTTCAGATACCTCGGGCATCTCCTCGATCTGCTTGCGTATCGGGGCTGTGAACCGGGCGAACCGGCCGACCAAGCTGCGAGAATACTCACTGTGGTGCAGCCACAGGGACATTGCTCAGATGGTCCGCTGTTGCATAGAGGCCTCTGAGAGTCTCAGCTTTGGAATCTATTACGTAGTATCGGACAATAAGTGGAGCTATCGGAGTTTGGAGAATGCCCGCCGGGAACTCGGTTTCGAACCCCAGGACCAAGCGGAACAACACCGGGATTAAGGGCTCTGTCATAGGCAACTCTTGGATGATCTCCTACCAAATGAAGTTTCAGCTTAGTCCCGCCCCCGCTGCGCTGCCCCATTCGAGAAAGAAACTTGTAATCAGGCCAAGAGAGACCCACAGCTGGCGCTGGATCATCCGGGGAGACAACTTTGAGGGGACGTCCCCACCCTGAAGGTGTTATTGCGGGTAGCCCAGGGTTGGCGACGCGAAGCGAAGCGAGCTACCCTGGGTCATGTCGTTCAAGAAAATGTACTACCCCGAAGGGGTTATTGCCGACCGAAACGGGAAAAAGTTTTGGAAGAGAAGCCAACAATAGTGTCGAGTACCCGCCTGACGGTAAGTTTATTTCTGGTCTTTCTCTCTCTGGGCCAAGAAGTGCAGCCACAGAGTCCGAAATCTCCGATCGATCTGAAGCCGTATTTGCTGAGGCAGGAGAACCACGGGGTAGCCCCGGCTAACTTCCAGCTCGCTTTCGACGGAGACGCCAGTCATAGACTCCAGTTCCAGTTCGGCACGACGGAAGCCGTCCAGATGGAGGTCTCGTTGGGGTTTCCCGAATGGGGCGCGCGGACGCTCAGGCGGCGACTGGAGCCTGCAGCGAAAGACAACCGGGTCAGCTTCGATCTGGGACCACTTCTGGCCCACGGTCCCTACCGGCCCCTGCCCGCCAGCGCCAGAAAGGCTCCCCCAAAACGAGGCTATCTTCCCACCGGCTGGTGGATGGATACCCACGATCCGGGGAACTACCTTTTGACCGTCAAGGGAAGACGCGTCCAGGACGACCAGATCATCTTTACTACCGACCTACGACTCCCAGTCCAGACCTGGGTAGGGGCGGACCTGGACCGACTGGCCTATATTGATGACGATTCAGCGGAGGTCGAGCTCTGGCTCCAGAAGGGTGCGCCCGTCCAGGAGCTACACGTAGAGGTGGATCTGGTGGAGGCCAAGACGGGGCGTACCCGATCGTCCCTCAGCCGGCGCACGCTCACCCAGGTCAAGACGCGGGTCCCTTTCGATCTTCAGGGTTTGGAGCCGGCCACCTACCACGTCCGGGTCCGACCTCGGATCGACGGCCGCCTCTGGGAGGATGGAGTTCGCCGGGCTCTCTACCTGCATCGTAACGGCCCGCCTCCGGAACCGGATCCGCCCATTGAGATTTCGGTGGCTCCCCAGCTCTTCGTGGACGATTTTCTGATCCAGGATCAGAGACATCTCCAGAGAGTCTTTCATCCCGCCCGCAAGCTCGGTAAGCAGCCCATGTTTCGACCCGATCGGCCCTGGGAAGGGCACTCCGTCATGCTGCCACAGGGATCTTCTTACGCCTTCAACCGAGAGAAGGGACGCTACGAACTCGAGTACAGGAGCTCTTCCTACCGCCTGCTGGCCGTCTCCACCGACCTGATCCACTGGTCCAAGCCCGATCTGGGACGGGTGGAATATAAAGGTTCCCGGGCCAACAACATCCTGCAACGCATGCCCCCCAGGGGCAGCGTAGATGACGGGGGAGAGTTCGGAGGCCTGTGGGATTATCGAACCCGGGGAGTGCCCGATCTGCGGACGGCCACCCTGGTGGACAGTCCCAAGGTCTGGGATATGCAGTTTCAGCAGGGCACCTATCTGATGGTTCGGGATTCCCAGGGTACCCGCTACCTCACCTCGGAGCGCCCCTTCATGCGGCTTCACCTGCAGTTGGAAACCCTGGACAGCCCTACCGACAACCTGGGTCCCTACTTCTACGACGAGCGGACGGGTGAGCTGGTCCTTTATTTCGCCGCCCATCCCCCTGCCCTCGGAAAGTTCCTGGTGCGCTATGACAACAAGTGGGCCGCTTCCCGCAATCTGGGGCGTCTGACGACCCGAGACGGTGTGAACTGGAGTCGCCGCTACATCTGGGCGCCGCCGCGGGAGCACCCCAAGCACCAGAGCTACGGGATGCAGAGGATGAAGCGGATCGGAGATCTCTACATCGGCTTCTTCCCCCTTTACGACTGTGGTGCCCAACAGATGGCGATCCATCTGTGGGTCAGCCGCGACGGGATCCACTGGGAGGATCTGGGAGGCGACCAGCCTTGGATCCCTAACGGTCCCGACGGTAGCCACGACTACGGGATCGTCTATCTCTTCGACGAAGGGCAGACGGAGGGCAACCGGACCTTGGCCTTCTACCACGGCACTAATACCCTGCACGTCAACGCCTGGCTCCGGGATAAGCTAGCGGGTAACCGCCATAGGCCTGCAATTCCAGAATCCGAGATTTTCGACAACAACCAGTACAACGGCCGAGCCTACCTATCTCCCCCGGCATCCCCTAAGCCCGCTTGGGCGCTCTACGATTGCATCTGGAGCTGGCGCCGTACCAGTTGCAGCCAGACGCTGGAAGAGGCTCGGGAAGCTTTCTGGGCCGAGCTGGAGGCCAACACGGGGCAGACCCGCGCTAACCATGTCCAGAAGAGTCGCGAGTTCCAGATCGTTCCCGCCCAGGTCGAGTTTCGCACCAACGGCTTCGCCTCGCGGCGGGCCGAAGAACAGGAGGGGGTTCTTACCACTCATCCCCTGGTTTTCCAAGGGAGCCGGTTGACGGTCAACGCCGTTGCCGGTAAGGGCCGCGTGGCGGTCGAAGTCCTCGATGAAGAGGGAAGGCCAGTGCCCGGCTACGCCCGGGAGGATTGCCTACTTGGGACCTTCGACAGTACCCAACAAGAGGTGAGCTGGAGAGGGGGAACGGATGTGGCTCCCTTTCGAGGCAAGCCCGTACGTATTCGATTCCATCTGCAGCACGCCGATCTGTACGGCTTCCAAATCAGGTAAGGTTCAAGCAGCAGCGGCTGGTGTGTAATAAGGGGCACATCTAACTGTCGAGGAGACCCTTCTGATTGGCCTGGAGATCGATCAGGCTCTGGCCCCATCTTTCACCGGCGCTAATGGTCTCATGGCTGGGGAAGGGTCGTGAAGCCCTGTTGGACGAAGTGACGGTCTCGGGCGAGGGCGGTGGTTATATCTAGCTCTGCCATCAGAAGAAAACTGACCCAGTCGACAAAACTGGGTGCTCTCTTGCCTCCGCGGCTGGCAGCTTTCCAGGCGCGACGGTGCAGTTCCTCGTCGACCCAGATGACTTCTGCCCCATGCTCGATGGTCTCGCCCAATCGACGAAAGGCCGAAGTCCCCAGGCGGGAACGGACCAGGGCACCTGCTTCCACCAATACCTAGGAGGAGCTGACCAGAGTCGTCTGGGACGGGTTGAACTCGCCAAGGACCGCCACAACGGCCGTATGGTCTTGGTCGTCTCGGTCCAGCAACGGCAAGAGGGCTGAGGTGTCCACAAAGATCGCCGTCATTTCTGGAAATCTTCCGCAAGTTAGTCGTCATGACGACGGCCCAGGTCGCTCGATCCACGGGCAGCGATGCCGGCAATACCCAGAAAAGCCTCAACGCCGGGGTCCTCCTTCAGACCTGCTCCGAGGCCTTGCCGCACCAGTTGGCGAACTGTTTCGGAAATCGAGATCCTTTTTCGATGAGCTAGATTTCGAATCTGTTGATATTGCTTCTCTTCAAACTGGATCTGCGTCCGCACCATGACGACAGAATAACAGCATCCTGTCATGGTGCGCAGTCCTTGTAGGGACAGTCTAGCGGCCAGAGTCGCACAGTTGACTCCAGATCTCCAGACCAGATACTATTTGGCCATTCACAAGTTGCCGGCCTCTACTTCACTACTTCCGTACTACTTCCGTGGACTTCCTGCCCCAGGTTCCTCGTGTGCTTCGCACTCACGACGCTTCTGGCCTTCATCCATGTCGTCGAACCTCTGAAGGCGTCTGATCCGCCGCTTTTGCCCTTCAACAACCCGGGCGACCTGCTCGCCCTCGACCATGGGTGTGGATGTGTCCTGCGGGTGAGTCCGGATCGCGTCGTTTCAGTGCAGCTCACTCAGGGACAAATCCGGAATATGGCACAGGTGGGTGAGGTCTGTTTCGAAGCGGGAGGACTGGCTTTCGACTTCGATGGAGCCCTCTACTTTGTAGAGGGTGAGAATCAGATTCTGAAACAGTCCATTGACGGCACCCTCGAGCGTCTGGCCCGCAGCGACTTCTTGATCAGTGCCCAGCCAGGTGCTGGGGCGGTCCGTATCGCCAATATCGTTGTGGAAAGCGATGGATTTGTCTACGCAACCGATAGTGAGAATGACTCGCTCCTGCGGGTGGATCCCAAGAAAGGCTCGGTCAGCCTGGTGGCCAACCGCTCAGATCTTTTCAACGCCCTCGGTTCTGGGGTGAATCTGGAAGGTCTGGTAGCGGGTGAGCACGGGACCCTGTTTGCGTTCTCTCGTCAGCCGCCGTCGATGTTTTCGGTAAAGACTCCCGATGGCCCGATCCAACTATTGGCCGGAGGGTCGTCCCTGGCGAGTCCGGGCGGTTTTGCAACCCGGGTTCCCAACCAGGACTTGATCGTGAGCGATAAGGCTGACGGAAAAGGCGTCCACCGGCTGTTCGCCGTCACCCGAGGTGGACAGGCTAGCGTGTTTCTCTCCGGAGAAATGATTGCGGCAGCCGTCCCAGGTCTTAGCGCAGAAGACGTCAACTTGGAGGGTGGAATCGCCTTCAACAATGAGGGGATCCTGTTCATCACCGAAAGTGCGTCCGACAACATCTTGAAGTTCGATTGCGCGACTGGCGAGGTCTTGATCTGGGCGACGCCTGCCGAGTTGGAAGAGGCGAGCGGTGAGGACCCCGACTTGCGAGCCGGGATCGCTTTTGCTTCTCGAGGTCAGATCGCAGGACCCTTTATGCCCTCGATTTCCGATGATCCAGAGAGTCGACATGCGCGTATCGACAGCCGCCCCCACGATGGAATCCCAGGGGCTGGAGATGAGACGTTGATTCTGACCCGTGAGCAGAACACCATGGCGGGTTCCACTAGACCAAAAACAAGTAGATGGAAGTGGATTAAACCACGTGTAAACACCTGAAATGCCCGACCTGTCGGGTATTCTGGAGTTCGACAAAGAATCTTCAGAGAGGCCCGAAGGAGGCATTTCAGGTGAAGAAAGCGCATAGCGCAATCCTCTGAAAACGGGAAGCAGAGGTGGCCACTCGGTTGAGCCCCAGCTGGAACGGTCAAGCTCGGAAAACGGTCCTTTCGTCCGACGGGATCAGCTACGAAGTCTTGGAGAAGATTCACGCCGTCAGTTACGG
>CAUZIZ010000159.1:0-12463 GCA_963579905.1 Acidobacteria bacterium UBA6911
GCCTGAACATACTCTTGAGACACGCCCTTCCCCTCCCAAAACATCGTTCCCAGAGATAATTGAGCCATGGCAGAGTCCTTTTCCGCAGCTTTTAGCGACCATTCAAAAGCCTTCTGATAGTCCTGCGCTACGCCGCGCCCCTGGTCGAGAACAAACCGAAGGCGCCCGAAGTCCGGCAAGATGTGATCAAGCACTGCTGGGACGAAGCAGACGCCAGGTCGTTCTTGCAGGCCAGTAAGGCATTCGGAAGGCAGGCCGCCGCTTTCTACGCGCTGGCCCTAGATTCGGGAGCCAGGAAGGGGGAGATTTGTGGTCTGCGCTGGTCGAGCGTTGACCTTGATGCCGGGACAATCCGCATCGTCGACCAACTACTCAAGCCCGGGCGGGAAGCCGTCTTCGGCCCACCCAAAAACAGCAAGGTTCGGACCATTCCGCTGTCGGCCCAGACCATCGTCCTACTCCGCAAGCACCGTGCCCACCAGGCGGAAATCAAACTGAAGAACCGTAAAAACTACCACGACCGGGGGCTGGTCTTTGCGAAGGAGTGGGGGGAGCTATCTCACAAGTGGGAAACCCTCGGCAATCCGCTTCAGATGAACAACCTTGGGCAGCGCCAATTCAACAAGATCATCGAGGCCGCAGGCATTCGCCGAATCAAGTTTCACGGCATGCGCCACACCTGCGCAACGTTGCTGTTGAAGGCACGGGTTCCGGTCCATGTGGTTTCAGAACGCCTCGGGCACAAGGGCTCCGAGATCACGATGAACATCTACGCTCACGTGCTACCGTCGATGCAGGAAGAGGCGGCGGAAAGAATGGGCTCGATCCTTTTCTAACGACCGAAAGGGAAGCGAAGCCCCTTGCCCGGATTGCAGGCAAGCCGATTCGGCTGCGCTTCGTGATGAAGGATGCGGATCTCTACTCGCTGAGGTTCAGGTAGGAGCAGAGCCGCAAACCCCCTCTAGATTTGAATGTGGGCAGCAGCGATCTTCGCCTGTACTGGCCTGTACTGGATAGAGCCCTATTGGGAACCGGGTCGATCCCTGGACCTCGTATCGCTAGGACCCGTCCTTTACTGTGGGAACTCCTTGCAGTTACTTCTCTCGGATTTACAACGGGCCGATTCTCTCGCCCTTTCTTCATGGTCTATATTCCAACTCTGCATTCAGCGAAATCTCCTCCCCAGCTTCAACCTTGATCTTTCGCTCCCAGGATCTGTAGTTTTTCTTCGACATCTTGATCTTGTACTCGCCAGGCTTGAGCTTCTTGATCCTCGGGGTGTTACCTGAATACGCTCCATCGATCTCTATCTCTGCGTTCTCCGGCTCGGAGCTGATTTTAACGACAGCTAAATCCGGGCTCAAACCAGCAGTGTCTCTGGCGCGACAGTCTCTTTCTCGTCCTTGATCCCTTCCTGGTCGAATTTCAGCTCAAGGCCCGTCACCTCCTCGATTCCTCTTAAGACACCACGGTAGTTGCTCTTGTGTAGCTTGAACTCCACTGCACCGACGAGATCCTTCCCGTCGTTGAACGAAAGGATCAGGTAGTGTTTCTTCCCCTTCGAGAACAGCAGCAAGGGACTCACAATAATGGCAGCCCCAATGCGCCGACCTGAGACGCGACTGTAGAAGATCTCCTTCACAGCCTTGCTGGGAATTGAGAAGTACTCCTCTTTCTTGTTGCCCTTCACAAAGCGAATATGGGAAGCGTCAACAATGAGTTTACCCTTCTTTCCCTCCTCGGCCTTCCCGTATTCCGTTCTACACTCCACCTTCTTGAAAGACATCTGCGCAGAGACATTGACAATTGTCATCAGGATCACCGTCGTCCCAGCGAAGGTAACCGCGGATTTCTTGAGCATGAATCCCCCGTGTGAAAATTACTGCGGATTCTTCAGAATAAATTAGTACTATGCTATTCCCAAAAATCAGGGGATTGCAAACAATCTCGCAGATTCTCAATCTTCCACCGTCACCAGAAGCATGGACCACCGGAAGAAACTCCTGGACCTGGAAATTGGCGACACCATCATCTGGCGGGACGAGGGAATGCGCAACGAGGAGGGCATTATCCTGATCTCCCCTGGGATGAGAGGAAAGGTGATCACGAGGAGTGAGAATCTTCTGGCTGGTGCCGCAAGGAAGGCTGGACTGCCGATCACGGCCATCCAGAATATAGGGTGCCCGACCGTCACTGAGCGTGAAGCTGAGATCCCCGGCACCAAGGTGGTTCAGCAGAATCTGTGAGTGGTTAGCTATTCGTTAGCTTTTCGAGGGAAACGGGACGGTAAGTCCTTTGTTTAAAACAAAAGAAAAGAATTGGTGCCGGAGGTCGAGTTGCGCACCACCATGACCACCGTGGAGATCTTCCACCAGGAGCGGAGGGTGGCCTCTCACTGCTGCTCCTATCAGCCCGGCTGCTGTGATGGGCCATGGTTCCGCCGCTCTGGTCAAAGATATCTGCAGGGTGTGCTCCAACTGACAATAGACGCAAAGACTCGGACATAGGTGGTTCCCCTTTCGCTCCTGGAGCTGGTTCCAGGAATCGGACGTTCAAAACAACAAACGGTCACCTGACTTCTTGGAATTCATTTGGGAATCTGGTTGAGTGTGTAGTAAGCGCGGTCGTGCAAAAGAGGCCTCCCTGCTTCCGACATCACTCCGGGCAGCTGCAATTCGTGCACGTATCCTTCCCGCAGGCCGTCGATCACGAGACGGACACGCCGGCCTGATGCGGCAACCGATGCCGTTCGAATCTTCGGTGTCTGAGTTTCGATCTCGGGGCTGCCGTAGTCGGGGTGATACAGATAAGTGTAGCTGGTCATGCGATACGACCGGGGATCACTCCCGCGGTTTCGATCGATGGGCTTCGTGAATACGAGTTCGAACCCATCCTTCATCGCCCTCATTTCCTTTACTTCGAACGGCACCTTTCCGGTCCAAACCAAACGCTGCAGACCGAAGGAACGATTGCCGATCGAGTTCCAGCCACGATTCGTTTCTCCCACGAAGAGAGACCCATCGATGCCCCAGGCCAGGCGGACGACAGCCGACTGGAAACCTTTTCTGAATGGAAAGCAGGCCCCCTGGTACTCGCCTCCGACCTTCTCCAGGTAGACCCTCAAGATCAGGGCCATGGTGAAATCGCCGATGAAGAGCTGGTCCTCAAAGGGACCGAACCTGCCGCCGCTTTGATCACAGACGATATCGGTCGTGCTCCGCGCCACTTTGTTGTAGGGAAACCACACAGCTGGCAGTTTCAGGATCGGCAGCTGCTTACGGGCCTCTAGTATCGGGATGCCCGAGGGGATCTTGTCGGGACACTGGATGGGTGAGCCAGGCAGGCTGCAAAACTTCAGGGAGTCGACGTGACCGAAGAAATCCCCTTCCTGCATGTGGTTGAGGGTGCAGGTGCCGATCCAGTTGCCCTGCTGATCGGTAAAGAATACCGCACCGTCGGCGTTCAGACCCAACCCACTGGGAGAACGCATTCCAGCGCTGACGGGAAACATCTTCCCTTCGGGGGTGACCTTCAGCCCCCAACCTCGCCAGGCCTCATTGCGGGTCGCCTTGTCCCCGATTGTCGAATTCAGGGTCACCCAGAAATTACCTTGGCTATCGACCTTGGGCCCGTAGGCATACTCGTGGTAGTTTCCCGTAATACCCCAGCCATTGTATAGAGTGCGGTACTCATCCATGACCCCATCATCATTTTGATCGCGCATGCGGGTCAGCTCGCTGCGCTGCGCCAGGTAGAGGGAATCGCCATGCTGGAGGAGACCCAGAGGCTCATGCAGGGCGGAGGCGATGCGCTTCAGCCGAAGCTTGCCGGGAGGATCCTGATAGGGGTTCGTGATCAGCCATACCTCGCCTCTCCGGATAGCGACTGCGAGGGCGCCAGTTCTGAGGGTCTCGAGCCCGCTGACTTCGAAGGGAAGTCCCTCGGGAGTGGGGAGTGTAATCATCCGGTAGTATTCTTCCTCGCCCGCCAGCACAGCGGGCAAGGCGAAGATCCCAAGCAGCGCCACCAGGAGAGATCTCACCATGTCAGCTCCAACTCGACCCTGGCCCGGTCTCTGCGGAAACGCACTGGAAGCAGAACTTCCATTTGAGAGCCGGAGCGTCTCAGCAGCGGCGACACGGCACGGTCAGATCTCAAACGGATCTTCAGCTCTCGAGAAGCGTAGACTCCATCACCCCGATCTTGGATCCGGGGAGCCCTCAGGGCCCGAAACCAGATGGAGTCCGATCGCCCTCTCAGCTCCAGCGTGCGTTTCAGCCACGGCGTCTGGGAGACCGATTGCAAAGTCGAGTCGGCTTTGGTTGGAGCCATCCGTTCCTCTATGGCGAGGCCCTTGAAGGAATAGAAAAACAGCGGAGTCCCGTCAGCTCCTACTCGGTAGCCTCCCATCCTGTAGTCCGCCTCGGACCCGGTGACCTGAGGCCAGAGGCTTTGAGGGGTCTGCAGTCGGGCGAAAGGCATTCCGACGCTCAGATCTACCTGATCTGAGCTCAGCGGTGACGTGAATGGTGTATAGCGATTCGCCCAAGTCGACTCGGCGTCCAGGAACCGGCCCCGCCAGGCCAGGGCGAAGCGCACCCTCAAGGCGTCGAAGGCGGCGTGGATTCCCTCAGGATAGCCAACCGCGATAGCGTGAGTCCCGACGCCCTTCATGAAGGTTCGCAGGAGCACCGGTCTCTCTTGCGGTGTGATCTCGAAGGCACGATCTGCTTCCATCCCTTCCGGAAGCCGAGTCTGGTCCAGCTCCTTCAGATAGATCCAGATCGCCTCGATCTGCTTGTCTGCGTCGCCACCCAGGACCTCCGTAATCGTACTTTTTCGCTCCTCGAAGAATGAGGGCATCAGAGTCTGCGGGCGGAAGCCTTCCGGATCGAGCATGAACTTCTTGAACCAGGCCGGCTGAAGACGCTCTACTGAAGTCGCCAGATCCAGTGCCGGCATCCCCAATGAGCTTTGTCCCATCAAACCGTGACAATTGACGCAGTTGAAGGCGTTCACACCCATGAGGCGACGTCCATGGTGACTGCGATGATGAGGCTGACCACCGCCGACATCTACTTCAGGGAGATTCGGATCGCTATCGGCCAGGCCAAGGTTCTCAACCAGATGAGTGAGATTCTCCATCCCATAGGAAGGCATGCGAGTGGCCAGATAGGGTCGCAGATGAACCGAACCCTTCAAGACACTCTCGAGCCACTCCGAAGTCAGTTTCTGGCCGACGCCGGTCAGGGGAGGCGGAATTCGTCCCTCTTCGGCAAGGTCGATTTCCTGGGTAGATTGGAAGTATGCTGCCCGGCCTGGTTCTGGTCCACCCCGGCCATCTCGTAGATGACAAGCAAAGCAATTGAGAGCCGTCAGCGCTCTCCTCACCCCGACCTTCGGATCCAGTGGGGACAGACTCCTATTGCGGAGCTGCCGCAAAGCTGCTTTGAGGGCATCCCGTTGGGGCGGGCTCAGGTCGAAATCGGGGACTTCTCTGGCTTGAGCATTCCCCAGGCATCCCCCAGGATCATCCGGATCCAGTTCCAACAACTTTTGGCTGGACGGTATTGGCTCGATGGCCTGGGAGGATCCGAACTGGTGACAAGCCGCACAGCGCAACTGGGAAAACAACCGTCTACCCTGTTCCACGCTTTCAGGATCGATCGGCTCCAGAATGGCAGGGGCTGGCTCGCCCCCCTGTCCCGGGCCGTTCTCATCGAGCAAATAGGAGGCAATCGCCCGCGCTTCGCCGGGATCCAGCCCCATTCGAGGCATCCGTCCTGAGGGCCGAGTCGCAAGCGGATTCTCGAGGAAGTCCGCAAGTGGCTGGAGGGCTGTCTTTCTTCTCTGGTTGGGCAGAGGAGCCGATGGGATCCCGATCCGGGGAGTCTCTATCCGGACTGCCTGGTAAACCTCTTCTTCATCCCCGTACCCAGCCCCTGGGGGTCGCAGGGCGGGATGACAGGCCACACAGCCGACGGAGTGGTAGAGTGCCTCTCCGAGCCTGGAAGTCTTGGAAGCCGTGGGCACGCCGGAAGCCCGAAAAGGACCGTCCTGGGAAGCCAGAAAGCTCGCCAGGTCTCGGACGGCCTCACTTCTCTCCTCGTCCGACCATCCCCCGAAGAGGCCGGGCATCCGTGTACCCGGTTGTACCGAGGACGGATCCGCAACAAACTGCGTGAGATAGTCAAGATTCAGGCGAGAACCAACGCCCTCCAGGAGCGGTGCTTGATTTTGCCCGAGGCGCGCGAAGGTCTCGTCGTCCACTTCATGGCAGGAAACACACCCGAGCTCGGAGATCAGGATTTCGCCACCCTCGGCGCAGGCTTCGATTTCTTTGTAGAAGCGCTCGAACCCAACGACGATCGGGCCGGACACAGCTTCGGCGCTATCGTCAGGGTCCCCACAGCTACCGAAGAAAGATCCCGCTGCGCTCAAGATGAAAGGCAACAGGATTCTCGCTGGCCTTCCTCGGTGTTGTCCGATCGCCACGGGTAGCCGAGAATCAGCTTACCGCGGAAGTCGCGGTGACTCCCTCACTCGCTTCGACCAGCAGCTTGATCCAGTGCCCCATGTATTTGCCGTGATCGTGATAGGTACGCCCACTCACTAGATTTCCATCTACGACACAGGGTTCGTTGACGAAAATGCCTCCGCATACCTCCAGATCGAATTGGCACTTGGGGACCGTCGCCATCCGCCGTCCTTTAACACAGCCGGCATAGGCGGGGATCTCGACCCCATGGCAAACACAGCCCACCGGCTTGTTGGCGTTGAAGAAATAGCGGGTGATGCGGACCAGGTCGGTATCGTATCGAATGTACTCGGGAGCCCTACCGCCAGAGAAGAAGATTCCAAGATATTCTTCGGGACGGACATCACGAAAGGCGATATCAGCCTCGAGCTTGTAGCCCTCAAACTCCCGAGTAATGGTCCAGCCTGGACTGATCTCATGGAGCACCATGGGATAGAGCCGTTTCTCCGGCGCCGCTACCACGGGTTCGAAGCCTGCTTCCTGCACCCGAAAATAAGGATACAAGGTATCAACGGTCTCACTCGCGTCTCCGATGATGATTAAGACTTTGCTCATTGCTTTCACCTCAATTCGATAGTCCGGTTATGGTCCTCAGCTGTGGATTCTCACGGAAACCGCAGTTTCACGCAGCGCCTCCGAGACAGGTCTCCAGGTAACGGCGCGACTTGTTTACAGCCTCGGTTACCTGCTGGCCCTCGGGGAGAATAGGAATTCCACGAGGCACCGGATGCATGAAGATAGAGGTCCAACCGGGATAGTCGATTTCCCGGAGGGCTGCGACGATCCTCACGAAGTCCATGGAGCCGTATCCCGGCATCTGGAACATCTCTTCCTTCTTGGGTAGCTTCCGTACGGCACCCTTTCCATGCTGCCACGCATAGAAGTGAACCAACTTGGAGCCGAGTTCCTTTATCAAACCGGCAATCAACTCCGGGTCCTGCGGTAAATGGTAAGGAGCCAGCGCGATGCCCAGTTGCTCGGATTCCGCAAGCTCTCCGAAATAGCGGATGGAGTCGGGACTCGAAATCAACGAGTTCCCATGATTCTCGATCCCGATGATGACTCCTGCCCTGGCTGCGGCCTCGGCGTGAGGCTTCATTCTTTCAAGAAAGTCCTTTACCTTCTGCTTCAGGGACTTGTCTCCTTCAGACGAGAGCCGATCGCTGCCACAGATCAAGATCTTGGCGCCAAGTTTCTGGGCCACCTTCATCTCTTCCTGCAGCCGGTAGGGTCCCAGATCGTAGTGGGTCAGGATTCCGAGCTTGACCTCATGCTCAGCCAGTAGCTCGGCAAACCGGTCGTGGCCCATCTCTTCCATCTGTTCGCGCTGGTTGGCATGGCCCAAGGGCCAGATATCGATGTGCTCGGCACCGGTCTTGTGTACTTCGGGCACGATCTCTTCCAGCCGAATCTTCCCGTAGAGACTCGAGGCCAGGATGTACGTCAGACGGAACTTGTCGCTCGCTTGAAGGCCACCACTCGAGAGCCCTGTGCAGACCCCGCTCACTCCGCCCAGAAGGAGTTGACAAGCTTGACGTCGATTCAAACTGTAATCTGACGGCATGCTGCGTCTATTCTAGGATCATCCTGCGAGAAGAGAAAGAGTTGGGAACCGATGAGGTAGGTTTCCAAGGTACAAGATACAAGAAACAAACAAGTTCCAAATTTCAAGTATCAATTCCCAAACAACTGAATTGGCGGTAGACTCGTTCGGGTCGCTCTGAGAGAGATTCCAGGAGGGGATAGACTCTACCTGGCAAACGCCGAACCAGGCCAAACGATTGTTTGGGTAATAATATACTTGACACACCCATAGTCCTTTGGTATACTCTTCTTATGAGATCACCACAGACCCTCATCGAAGCTGTTAAGTTCTTCTCCGACAAAGATATCTGCCTGGACTTCGTCGCCAGTCTTCGCTGGCCAGACGGCGTCGAGTGCCCCCGCTGCTATCACAAAGGTGCGTCGTTCCTGAGCACGCGAAAGCTCTGGAAGTGCAAGGGTTGCCGGAAGCAGTTCTCGGTCAAGGTCGGAACCATCTTTGAAGACAGCCCGCTCGGTCTGGACAGGTGGCTCCCTGCTCTCTGGATGGTTGCCAACTGCAAGAACGGAATCAGCTCCTACGAGATGGCTCGCGCTCTGGGCGTTACCCAGAAGAGCGCTTGGTTCATGAACCATCGCATTCGGCTTGCCATGAAGAGCCTGTCTTTTGAGAAGATGAGCGGGCAGGTCGAAGTAGATGAGACTTTCATCGGTGGCCGTGCTCGCTTCATGCACAAGGACGTCAGAGAACGAAAGATCAAGGGCCGTGGCCCGATGGGAAAGGCTGCTGTTCTTGGCCTCCTGGAACGACATGGGCCAGACGGGCACAGCACCGTCAAGACCAAGGTTATCGCCAGCCGAAAGAAGGGAACACTTCAGGGTGAGGTCCGCTCCCGAGTCCAGACCGGAACCGAAGTCTTGACCGATGAACTCAGGTCCTATGCTGGACTGGAAGACTCCTACGTTCACAATGTCATAAACCACGCCGAGAGCTACGCCAAGGGACACATCCACACTAACGGAATGGAGAACTTCTGGAGCCTGCTGAAGCGCTCCATCAAGGGCACCTATGTGAGTGTCGAGCCTTTCCATTTGTTCCGTTACCTAGACGAGCAGTCCTTCCGGTTCAATGGCCGAAAGGGAACCGACTCTGATAGATTCATGGCTGTTATCCGATCGATCTTCGGTCGTCGTCTCACCTACCAGGCACTGATCGGAGAAACGAGCTGAAGGAAAACCACGACGAGGAAACAAGAAATGACGAAACAAACCAAGCCCGAGAAGGTGAAAGCCAAAGAGGGAATGGACCGCATGAAGGAACTCACGCGCCGCGTCCTGTCGGTTTCCAAGGAAGATATCGACAGACAGGAAACTGAACTGAAACGCGAAGATGGGCATAGTGGTGGCCTAGTCCCCGCTAGCTGATATCAATGCAATAGCAACCATGATGATTAAAAAGGCGGTTTTTTCCTATTTCCAAGACACGGACGTTTCTGAAGTCTACAAGGTCCATTCTTTCTTAATTGATCAAGACGATGGACCATATATACTTCGGGTATTAGAAGGTGAAGAATCAGCTGGAGAGCGGCGGTATTGTGCACAGACTCGAACAGACAAAGATGGCGCAGATTGGACCAGAGGCACCCCTGCTGGAACCGTACAGAGAGCCATAGCGAACTTGGGTGTACTTCAGTTATTAAAGACAAGCTCTAGTCCTCGCTCTTAGCCTGCTCTTCTGAATCTGTCCGGCAACCGGTGCCGCGGCGTGAGGGAGTCGCCAAGCTATTCCTCACTGATTTCGCTTTCCAGATTCTCCAGGATGAACCTACGAAGAATCCTGCGATCTAAGTGTTTGGTTTCGTGATATGTCTGCTTCGCCAGTATCACTCTGGCGAATGACAATCTAGGATACCTCGCCTTGTCCAGATAAGTCTCACGCCAGAACTTACACCATTCCCAGGCCAGGAAATCAGCCGCCTGAAGAGGTACAGCAAGCCTCTTTCCTGCGAACGTATGCGAGCAATAACGGTATTGCTCACTGACTTTTTTCTTGTTCGCTTCTCCCTGATTCCGGTGTCCAGATTCAAAGAAGTACGCTACTGGACCAGAGTAAGATCCTTTATCAAGCCAATAGCCAACTGAAGCCAGGCACCATTGCAGAAGAATCGTGTAGGCAGATCCGTACTTCTTCAACCATCCTTTGCTCACTACAGAGAGGTAATCTTCTTCAGAAATGGAGCAGACGAATCCTGCAGAGATTCTGGAAACGATGATCTCCACTGCCTGCTTTACAAGAGATTCTCTTTGCTTCGTCGAGAACTTCTTAAAAGGACCGTGTCCACCCGCACACTGAGACATGCGGAAATACTCTATGTCGTTAGCTGCGAGAAACTTATTCCACTCTCTGGTGAACTTCTTAGCCTGGGAACTTGCAAACACGTAACCCGAGACACACATCACCCGTGATCCCTCGTGGGTACCACTCTCGTCAAAGTAAGCCTGGAGCATAACCGCGAGTCCGCCTTCGAGTGGAAGTACTGCGTCTAGCAAATCCGAGAACTCGGATTCAACGTCGCTGCGCTCTACTGGCGCTAATGCTATGCTCATAGCTTGCTCCCTAAATATAGGTGAGTCAAGTATATTATTGCCTAACTAAAGGTCGCCCTCGATTACCCAATTAGGAGCGAATTGTCCTGGACCCCATTCAGACCCCGGACTGTCTACCATGGCCTGACACGACGGGCCAACAGTCGACATACAGTTCTTTGTAGCGGCACTTGTAAAACAAACAAGTGTTTAATTTACAGGCACAGGGCCAAAAAGAGACCCCTTGTTTTCAGGGCTTTACGGCTCCAGAATCCTGAGGGTTTTATTTACAGCATCTGGGCCACCTTGGTATGAGAGACCCCGAGCCTTTTGGCAATGGTCCGCAGGCTGAGGCCATCCAACCGCATGCTACGGGCCTTTTGTGTGTCCAGCTGAACCTCGGGCCTTCCGAGCCTTTTCCCATTGGTCTTTGCCCTTCTCAGGCCCGCTTTCACCCGCTCCGCAATGATGTCCCTTTCCAGCTGAGCCACGGCCCCAATGATCGTAAAGATGGCGGCTCCTAGTGGGCTGGATGTATCGACGTTCTCTTGATAGCTGACGAAATCGATGCCCAGGTTCTTGAATTCCTCGAGAGCCAAAACCAGGTGCTTGGTACTCCTGGCAAACCGATCGAACCGCCAGACCAGAACCACATCAAACTTTCGCTTTTTGGCATCGTTCATCAGGCTATTCAGGGCCGGCCTGCTGTCCTTGGTGCCACTGATTCCGTTGTCGCAGTATTCGCTATAGAGCTTCCAGCCGCGGGCCTTGGCATAGGCCCTCAGGTCTAGCTCCTGGGGCTCTGTGCTTTGATCAGTGGTCGAGACGCGGGCATAGATGGCACACTCTTCGCCAACAAATCCGGTGGTGTCCAGGTCTGCAATGTGGTTGACCGTTTGGTTGTCGCCTTTCAGTTGCTTCTCTACCATCTGGGCGCTGGCGCGACTGGCGTTGTTTAGCTTACGTTGCCAGGCAGAGTTGGTCCTCGAGAAGACCCAGCCCCAGCGGCGCATAACGTGGCAAGTCTCCTTGTCTGTCTTGGAAGGAAAGACAATCTGTATCCGATTGATAGAAGGATCCTCGACTACCGTAAAGGTGCCAGCGTCACGCTCGGTATAGACTTCCGTGTCCTTGGCTTGCTGCTCTGCGATGCGCTCCCGGACCCTAGTGATATTGGCGCCTAGGTTGCTCAGAGCGTAGCCAGGAACAGGAGCCTTGTAGTAGGGGAACCTTGCCAGCGTCATCCGATACTCGTTGACCGTCTCAAGCTCGACACCGAGAGATTCGGCCATTGCCTCCCAGGCTTCCTTTTGATCTGGTGCCGGTTTCTTAGCCTTGCGCCAAGCGACATTGAGACTTTTCCAGAACTCTCGCTGGAGCTCCATCTTGACTAGTTTCCGTTGGAGCTTCACCACCGAATCAGGATCGTCTGAAGAGATCCCACCGGAGCCGACGCTATTAGCCTTCTCTCGTAGGTGTTGGGACTTCTTCTGCTCCTCGACACCTTTCCTGATAGCGTCATCGGCGCGCTGTAGCGTTCGCCGGTGGCGCTTTTCCGAATGGTGGCCCACCAAGACAGGCTGCCCGAGTGGAATCCCATCTGTGAGTGAGTGAAAGCGACCAAAAGACGCTTCGGACCTTCCATCGGCTTTCTCGGCTCTCGCTCGTAGCTTGTCGCGTTTTTCTTCTTGTTTCTGTTCGTAGCTATTCATTTGTTCTTCCTCCGAAGTTGCTTTCGTTTTAGTTGCTGGAATCAGCCCATCAGGCCCTGATCGGCGAAGCTGAAATAGCGATCGG
>CAUZIZ010000160.1:0-12411 GCA_963579905.1 Acidobacteria bacterium UBA6911
TCCACCGCGTTGGGGTGACTGTGGGGCGCACGCGAGCGATCCTCCAACCCCAACCACCCTTTTTTTTCGTAACGCCCAATCCACTTGTACACCGTCTTCCGACTCACCTCATAGGCCTGCGATAACTCCGTAATTCCATCGTCCCCCTCCAGATGTTCGGTCATCAGTTTCACTCCTTCGCTCATTACATACGTCTCTTTCCATGACATGACTCCTCTTGTAACCTATGTGCCCGGAACATACCCCTTCAGATCCAATCGATAACCGACTCCTTATAAATCAGTCGTAGACTCCGTCGACAAACCAGCCGCTTCTATCGTGATCCCAGAAAACCCGGCACACCACACCGTCGGTGAACTCGATGTCCCATTGATCGTGTGACCAGCCCTCTGCCTCCGACGTTCCGGACCACCAATCGCCCGAAGAACGCCAGGGTCCAGCCCGGACAAGGATCTGGTTTGGACGAATCAGGGCAGGAACCGGAGGTCGGATTCTCCGCAGCGAAAGTGGGGCACATTCAACACCTGGTTTGATGGGCAGAAAGGTAGAGAGCTCTCTTTCTGGGCTATCTATTGGATCTGATTTTCTCTTTTCCCTTTTCTGCTTCGTGGAATCGACAAGTTGGAAGGGCCTGATGCGAACTGCGTCGGGACGGTGACTGTCCAACAAGGTTGGGGAACCGACGTTTCCGTCGCCCACTAGAGCCTGCAATCGAGCTAACGTTCGGGGGAGCAATTCCGGATTGGAAGCGGTTTTTGGTTGGAAAAGATGGTGCTGCGGAGTGCGTGCTCGGGTCGGCTCTGCCTGAAGGAGAACTTCGAGTATAGCCGCCCGAGGCGGATCCGATTGTAATTTCAAACGCAGGATCGAAAGCAAGGTCTTGGGGTCCTTCATGGGATAAGCCAGTTGGAGTCGACGTTCGTAAGAAGACCGATCGTCCAGTTTTAGAATCAAACCAATCGAATCCGTGGCCTTGCCGTGGGTCTGCAGTTGGGCACACAGGCGCCCAAGAAGCGTATTGAGGATGGAGGCAAGTGATTCCAGAGAATCGACTGCCCAATCCAGCGATTCCCGTTCCTCAAATTCTAGTTCTGCTATCCCTGGATAAAAAGGTTCGGTGTCTTCACCGCGGGCCATCCTTCGTAAATGAAGTCCCGCTTCCCCCAAGCGGATGGACAACTCTCGTTCGGGAAGATTCGCCAGCTGTCCTATTGTCCGAATCCCCCAGTGATCAAGGACTCTGAAAAGGTCGGGATGGGCTCCTGCGTACGGGAAAAGTGGTTGGATCGGGAATGTAGCCGAGAACTCGCGCTCTTTGCCGGCAGGAACAATGCTACCCGAACAAAACCTGGCAGCGAGGAAGGCGGCTGTACGGGTAGAAGCCACTCCCGTTTTCAAGACGACGGATCTATCGCTACGCTCGATCAACTGCTTTAGAATGTCGCGTTCGACCCGTACAGAGACCTCTATGAAAACTCCATCGGGAGGGCAGAGGACCACCCGAGATGAAAGGGACTGCACCACTGGAAGTGTGAGTGACAGATCGGAGCTAAAAACGGCTATAAAACGTGACATGACCGTGGTGCTTACCCCGCAGTAACTGGGCTTCCGTCCAAATGCCGTAGAAAAAAGGGGTGAGGCTGGCAAGAGAGGGAGATGAATCCTCGCCCGAAGCAAAGCACCATTGCACCTTGCACCTTCTCAGAGAGACGGTCACCACCGCCGCACTGCCAGCAGTGGACGCTTGACCGATGACCAGCAGCAGTGTAGAAGTTCCCTGAAGCGAGCGCTGGAGTCTGAACCAGGAGGAAAGAGGAGCTCTCTTGCCCCCGACTCGTTTAAAAGGAGTCTCAATCGGGGTCAGATCGAGTACCAGCACCCCGAATCGCCCCGTAGGTGCAAGAATATCTGCGGCTTTGAACGCTTTTTGCTGTGAGGCTCCGCAGCGGACCCAGAGGAGCTGCTTCAGTTTGACGCCGGCCTTGATCGCGAAACTGGGATCCAATGAGTCAAAAGCGTCGATATAGGCGACGAGTTCTTCTTTGGCAATTGCTTGAGCCAAAATCGAAAGGATCAGTCCAGTGCGTCCACTGGAAGGGGTTCCTACAATTTCGCTGATCTTTCCTCGTGGAAGTCCTCCTTCCAAAACAGTGTCTAATACCTCGATTCCGGTGGATAAGCAGGTGACTGCCTCCCTTGGATCCGGTTGGGCACTCAATGGAATAGGTAACTTTTCAAGCATTCGAACCTGACTACCTCTCATTTCTTCACCTTTTCTTCACCTAAGAATATCCACGCTATTGCCCCCTGTCAACTTTTTCGGGATCATATGGGGCGTGAATGGAGCATGCATGCAAAATAGATTTTGTGACTGTTTTCAGGCAGTTCAACCATGAGCTTTCTAATTTCGGTAGGCGCTTTGTGGCGGCGGGAGATCGTTCGTTTCTACCGCCAGCGGGGACGTCTCATCGGAGCTCTTGGAACTCCCTTGGTTTTCTGGTTCTTGATCGGATCTGGGGTGGGAGAAACCTTCCGGCCTTCTTCAGTTTCCGATAGTCTCAGTTACCTGTCCTACTTCTACCCTGGCACCATCGTTCTGATCCTGCTTTTCACGGCGATCTTTTCGACGATTTCCTTGATTGAGGATCGTCGAGAAGGTTTTCTACTCTCTGCTCTGGTAGCTCCCATCTCTCGTATGGGTCTGGTCCTGGGGAAGATTCTGGGGGGGACAACCCTGGCCTTTCTTCAAGGATTCGTGTTTGTCCTAATGGCTCCCTTGGTTGGAATTCCGTTGGATTTGAAGAAGATCCTGATGGTCGCAGTAATCCTCTTCCTGATGGCCTTCTCATTAACCTGCCTCGGATTTGCCATTGCCTGGCAAAGCGAATCCACCCAGGGGTATCACTCGATCATGAACCTGGTTCTATTCCCCATGTGGCTCCTTTCCGGCGCCCTTTTCCCCCTTGCGGGGGCCTCTGCCTGGGTACAGGTCATCATGACCCTGAATCCGCTCACCTATGAGTTCTCGGCTTTGTGGCAAGTCCTTTATTGGGGTACACCGGGAGTTGAGCTTGGTCTGCCGTCCTTCTCGATTTCTCTGGCCGCTACGTTGGGCTTTGGCCTGACTACCTTCGCCATCTCTTTCTGGTTGGCTCGGCGTCCAAGCCTGCGAGGCCTTGGATGATAAGTATTACCGACCTGCCGGCGCTAAACGCGAGCCTGAATGCCGTCAGCGCCCTATTCCTGATTCTGGGTTACTTCTTCATTCGCACCAAACAGGTCAATCGCCACAGGGCAGCGATGTTGGCTGCCTTTTCAACTTCTATTCTTTTTCTTATTTCCTATCTGGTCTACCACTACCACGTCGGCTCGAAACCCTTTCCCGGGCAGGGTTGGATCCGGAGCGTCTACTTCATGATTCTGATCTCCCACGTGGTTCTTGCCGCCACGATAGCCCCTTTGGCCCTAGCAACCTTGAATTTGGCTTGGAAGGAGCGCTTCCAGACCCACCGCAGGCTGGCCCGATGGACCCTTCCGTTGTGGCTCTATGTCTCGCTGACGGGCATCGTGGTTTACCTGATGCTCTACCAGATCTATGGATAGGCGCGCCCTTGGGACACCCTGTTTTCTTCCAGTGCGAGCTTTGAACGCGTCAGTATGAGCAGGTGGGCTGCGCTAAAGTCCCAGCTTATTCTTGTTGCCATCCTCCTGGTCTGCACTGTACTCCCCTCCATGTTCTGGCATGATGTCTGGTTCGGCCGAAGCCTGGACGATCAAGAGCTAGCCGAGTATCTGACGGACGAGGCGAGTCCCCGAAGGGTTCAGCATGCCTTGGCGCAGCTGGGCGAACGAATGGATCGGAGTGAGGAATTCTCGGATGCCTGGTATCAGAGAGTCTTGGAACTGACCCAACACGAGCAGGTCGAAATACGCACGCTCTCTGCCTGGATCATGGGCAAGGGGACGGACCAATCGGTATTCCGCCAGAAACTGCTCCAGATGTTGGATGATCCTCAGCCTCTCGTCCGAAGGAATGCCGCCCTCTCACTCGTACGCTTTGGGGACTCGAGCGGCCGCTCGGAGCTTCAGACAATGCTGAGCTCCTTCGTGGTGGAGAGCCCTTTCGAAGGGAAGCTCTCCTTTCTGGTGGAGAAGAAGGACTGGGCGAACAGTGGCTCAGACATTGCCCGTATTACCACGGAGGTTGGGGTCGAGGATGTTGTTGCTCCGGTTTCAGGACAAGTCGAGAGTAGACTGGTATCCGACGATTCCCAGGTGAAAGGTGGGGCAAAGCTCCTTGTCCTTCTGCCCGACCCGGAACATGTCTGGGAATCGTTGCGGGCCCTTTACTTGGTAGGGACCGCCGAGGATCTGCCACTCGTCGAATCTCTTCGACAGCGAACAGAGTACGGGGAAACACTGAAGCGTCAGATCGAATCGACCCGTGAGGCTATTCTCGGGAGAGAGAAGCCCCGGTAGGGGACGATTGTGTCGGCTGGAACTGGATCATTCGAGAGAGAAACTTTGCCTGATTTCAGGAGGCATCACCCTACGCCGAAGTTTATGCCATATGGCGTAAGGACAGGATGTCTCAGAGAATTTCTAAACTGTCGGGGCTTACGTTATCATCGGCGTGCTCTTCGAGTTCTGAGGGGAGATTGGATATGAAACAAGCGACTCTTTATGGCGTCGGGGACCTCCGGATGGAGGAGCGTGCGCTTGATACTGCCAACCTGGATGCCGATCAGCTGTACGTCGAGACCGAAGTGACGGCACTCTCCACGGGGACAGATCTCGGAAACTACCTGGGCGATTCCGCCTACGTACCGGATGCACCAGACTATCCCAGACCGGTGGGGTACTCGAACGTGGGAACCGTCAAGCGGGTTGGCTCGGCAGTCAAGCAGATCAACCCAGGCCAACGTATCTTCTCTCGCTATCCCCACCAGTCCGCGTTTATCGCTCGAGAGTCCGAAGTCCTCACTCCCTTGCCAGATGGTCTGTCGGCGGAGGTGGCCACGCTCGCCTATCTGACCCACCTGGGATTAGCGGCCCTGCGCCAGGCCCGATACGAAACCGGGGAGAACGTTGCCGTGGTGGGACTTGGGGTGATCGGACTTGCGACCGCAGGCTTGGCGCGAGCGATGGGAGCGAAGGTCGTCGGTATCGCCAACTCGCCGATTCGCTGTGAGGCAGCCCTGCGAGTCGGCGCCGATGAAGCCTTCGAATCCGTGGCCAGCCTACCGGTTGTCAGCAGATATTGCTCGGCAGGGTGGTAGGGTCAGTATCCTGGGTTTCCCAAGACGGTTTGAGTCTGCCCCTGACTTCAATCCGTTGGACCCCTCCTGGTTCTACAGCAAACAGTTGACCCTTCTGGGCGCCGGTCTTGCACCAGGTTCGGACTTTCCGCCCGACGAGCTCAGATTCAATCTGCGCAGAAACCTGCAGTACATCATCGACTTGATGGCTGGGAACCAGCTCCAGCTCGAGTCCCTCATTACCCATCGTCTACCCGCTGACAGGATGCAAGAGGCCTACGAACTGGAGAAAGAGCACTCCAAGGACCTGATTGCCGCCGTATTCGATTGGAAATCTGCCTGAATCAAGCGACTCAATCTGCCCTCCTCAGCGGCGGTGGCTCTGGGGCACCGGGAGCGATTTCCTCTTTTCTCCGCGCGGTTTGGACAAGCGCTCTAGGGAGCGGAGCCATCCGTCGTTGGTCGTGGAAAGCTGCGGAGTCCCCGATTGGATTCCCGGATCGGTACTCAAGTCCCTGGGGTCATCGGCATCGCTTTTCTTGCCGACCACAACGAATGTCTTGACCTCCTGGCTCAGTAGGTCTGCTGTGGTGGCATTTCGCACGAGACAGGTCAGAAGGTACTTCCCCCGCGGTAGATTGGGGGTTATTTCGAAGAGAGTGACCGGTCCGAAGTCCTCGGTAAACTGCGATGGGATCAGAACTGTACCGTCTGCACCTAAATGGAAAAAGGAGATATGGACACCCCCAGGCGCTTCGAGCACCATCCAGAGTTCCGATTCGACCGCTTCCGGTCCTGTATTCGACAGTCGAAGCGATCGAGCTTCAACGAAGTCACCAGTGGCATAGCTCCTGGCACGCAGCTCGACCTCCAAAATTTGGCCTGAGTCCCATGCCTGGGTTAGGGTCACCACGGCGTCTTCAATTACTATAGTCCCTGTTCTAGGCTCACCACTGGGGTTGGCCGAAACCTCGAACTCCACCGTCCCGTTTCCACTGGATGCAGTAGAGGCGGGCAGGGTGATCCACTCTACGCTCGTGGAAGCAGACCAATTGCAGCCGTCAAGGGTGCTCACCGTTGCACTGCCGATGCCTCCGTCCCCCTCGAAGAGTGTACTGGTTGCAAAGGTCGAGTAGGTACACTCGGCGCCCGCCTGGGTCACCCCGATTGTCTGCCCCTCAACCACTAAGCTTCCGCTCTGCGACTGGATGGTAGGATTGGACTCAACGACACACAGGAAACTGCCATTACCCGTTCCCCTGTCGCCCCGGGCAACCACAATCCAGCTATCGCCACTGAACGCTGACCAGTTACAGCCATCCGGAGAGGTTACAACCACGCTCCCCTCGCCACCATCAGAGTCGAAGTCGACGCTGATAGAGGATAGAGAAAGGCTGCAATCTATCCGACTCTGGGTGATCGTCAGGACTCGGTCCTCGACGGTGATGGTTCCCGATCGCGGCTCGGTCGCTGTGTTGGCTTCCACCGCGAAAGACAGAGCACCATTGCCACTGGCCCCGGTACCGATCGTAATCCAGCTGTCACTACTGGACGCAGACCACTCGTAGCCCTCAGATGAAGTAACGCTCACGCTGCTGCTGCCGCCTTCGGAATCAAAGGACGAGCTACTCGAAGACATCGCATAGGTACAAGAAAGACCATCCTGGGTAACCGCGAACACCTGACCACCCACCACAATCGTTCCCGATCGAGACTGAATGGTTGTATTCGCGTCTACCGCGAAAGTGGCCGAGCCGTCACCACTACCATTGGACCCGGCACTGATTGAGATCCAGCTCTCGCTGGCCGACGCGGACCACTCACAACCGTCCGGAGAAGCAACGCTTGCGCTGCTGCTACCGCCCTCAGAGTCAAAGGAAGCACTGCTGGGAGATAGCGCATAGGCACAGTCAATCCCACCCTGGATAATGGTGAGCTCCTGTTCGGCAATCGTGATCGCTGCGGTTAGAGACTGGGTACTTTCATTGGAAGCCACCGTGAAGGAGATGGAACCACTTCCACTGCTACTGGCACCGCTGCTGATCTCAATCCAGCTGTCAACACTGGATGCGGACCACTCGCAGCCGTCCGGAGAGCTGACTTCTACGCTGCTGCTGACACCCTCGGAGCCCAGAGATAGGTGGCTGGAGGAGAGAGTATACGTACAGGAGATTCCCTCCTGAGTTATCGTCGAGACCTGCCCCCCGGCCACAATAGTGCCGGATCGAGACTCAATAGTGGTGTTGCCATCCACCGTGAATGCGACCGAGCCGTTGCCGATCGTGATCCAGCTGTCGCTACTCGATTCCGCCCTGGGTGATCGTTAGAACCTCACCTTCAACCGCGATCGTCCCCAATCGAGACTCGATGGTGCTATTAGTGGTCACCGTGAAAGAGACTGACCCGTCTCCACTGCCATTAGTGCCGGCATTGATCCCGATCCAGCTATCGCTGGCCGATGCCGCCCACTCGCAGCCTTCCGGAGAACTGATGCTTACACTGCTGCTTCCGCAGTCGGCATCAAAGGAGGCACTGCTCGAAGACAGTGAAAAACTGCAGGTGACGCCATCCTGGGCAATCGCGGAAGTTTGCCCACCGACCATGATGGAACCAGATCTTTAATCGTGATCGTGCCCGATCTTAACTGAAGTGTCGGATTTGAGGCAACTGTGCAGGAAATAGAGCCGTTGCCGCTGCCCAAACCACCAGCACTGATTGAGATCCAGGTGCCACTGCTGTTCGCTGTCCAGGCACAGCCCGGGGGAGAGATTACGCTGACACTGCCGCTAGCCCCATCAGAGTCGAAAGACGCGGTGCTGGAGGACAGATAGAAGGTGCAGTCAATCCCACTTTGCGTGATCGCCAGAGTTTGACCTGCCGTCGTAATCGTGCCCGTGCGCGTTTAAATCGTGGAGTTTGCGTCTACCGTGTAGGCAATGCTGCCATCCCCGCTACCGCTGGCCCCAGTTGTGATCGTGATCCAGCTTTCGTTGCTCGACGCCGTCCAGTCACAGCTCGTGGGCGACGTCATGCCGACGCTGCCGCTGCTCCCATCTGAGTCGAAGGACGCACTGCTGGAGGAGAAGGAGTAGGTGCAATCGATTCCCGTCTGGGTGATCGTCAACGTCTGGGCTGCGGCCGTGATTGTGCCTGTGCGCGTTTGAATCGTCGCGTTGGACGCCACTGTATAGGAGATGCTACCGTTGCCACTGCCTCCCGCCGTGATCGTGATCCAGCCGTCGCTGTTTAACGCCGTCCAGCTACAGCCTGTGGGCGAGGTCATGCCAACAACGCCGCCACCTCCATCGGAATCCCATGACGCACTACTAGAGGAGAATGAATAGGTGCAATCAATTCCCGTCTGGGTAATCGTCAGCGTCTGACCTGCGGCCGTGATCGTTCCCGAACGAGATTGAATCGTGGGGTTTGACGCCACCGAATAGGAGATTGTCCCATTCCCGCTGCCACTGCTGCCTGAAATGATCGTAATCCAACCATCGCTGCTGCTGGTCGAGACGGTCAGGCTCCCACCTCCGCCACTCTCCAGAAAAGATTGGCTACCAGGTGAAGTCGAATAGTCGCAAGTGGCTTCGTCTCGGAAGGCCGAGACGGTGAAGCGTACGTTGTTGATACTTAGCACTGTTATCCTGAGTGCTGGTGCCGGTGGGGCTTCCCTGGTAGTTGACGCTCTGGTTGGAGTGGTGAAGCACCCTGGTACAATTACATCCCGTATAGTAGGGCATCAAGGTTCGGAACTGATTGCTCGGATCCTTGTATCCCAATGAATAAGGGTAGGCTCCAATGTCTTGAGGATCCCCAGGAGCGTGGTTACATCCCATGTTATGTGCCATCTCATGGGCAAAGGTGTAGTTCGGACTGATGCAAGATTGCTCAACAACCGAGTACGACCACCAGTGGAAGTTCGCGTTGTTGCCACTCACCACGTACGCCTTGCCGCAAAAGCCGGCGGCGCTGTCCGTTACCAGCTGGACCAGATCGGCACCGTAGGTATCGCGCAGGGCATGGGTGTTGTCTACAAAGCCGAGTTGGGCATAGGCCAGATCGGTCTCGAGCGCACCGGTTTCTGTGTAGTTGACCTCTGCGGTGTTTACCAATCGGATCCGAGAGATGATTCCGCTGTTCTGGTAGGCGAGGTTGGTCTCGGTAACACCCAGCTGAATCAGGCTCTCGATTCCTGCGGTGCCTTCCGCCGCCGAGCGGGCGGACGGAGTGTACACCACCAGCAGATCGAAGAACTCTCCAGATCCCGACTGCGGAAGGGAGGAAGGATCTGGCGAGACGGTAAATGAGATGTTGGAATCGGGACGGAACGGGTTGGGATCAGGAGAGCTGTCGAGTTTTCCACCCTCGTCGGGGGCAATAGAAGGCGCACCCAAGGAAGGGACAGCCTGTCCAGGTCCGATGCGGATCGGCTCCCCTTCCGGCCGAGCTGCCTTCGGGGCAACCTCTCGGATTGCGTGGACACCTGCCCTCAGCGTGGCGAATTTGATAGGAAGTGCCGGATAGGGTGACGTTCCCGGCCATGACGTCATCCGAGACCGTCAGAATCACGACACTCTGTTGGGAACCCTGGACCTGTCCGATCCACGAATAACCCTTGGAATGGGGCTCAATCTTGTCGAGAACAGCGGTGAATGAAGTGTCGGGGAAGAGGTTCAACTCAAGGGACTGTCTTCCCTTGTGGGGTGCCCTGCGAAAACCTCTAGCATCTCCCAGCAGATCAAAGTCGATCTTGACGTGCCGACTGCGGAGACTACTTGAGTTTCGCTGAGTGCGGAAATGGACCGCCGATTTGGACTCGGTAAAGAGACCCTTCGACCCAGCGGAAGCTCTTGGTTCAGGGAATAGCGAGAAAACGACCGAAACAGTGAGAACGGTCGTAGCAAGTATCGATCTGCATCGGATCACAGAGCAGTCCCAATCTCCGGAGGATTGGTCGCGCGCTTAGCTGTGCCACTATTTCACCCCTTGGCATACTTCAGCTGTTGGTCTGAGAGTCAGAGTTCGCAACCCTGACTCGAGTCAGTGGGCTGTCGGGCGAACCTCTGCCACAGGACTGTTCCAAGCCAAGGAAGTGCCGTTTCTTTTTCTTCCAGGCCTGTAAAAACCGTCTTGTATAAGAGCTCCAGGTCCAGATCCCACTGGCGGACTTGTTCCATGCTGATCCAGCATTCGAAACAATAGTGCCAGTCTTGGGTCCCCCCAAAGGCTCCCGTTGGTCGTGTTTCGACGACCTCGTCTCTCGAGGTCATCTCGGTCTCACAAAGACAACACCGTTTTTTCCACTTCTAATGCTCCCGTGGTCTTTATCGGTCAAAACAGTGCCTACTTTAGTGTCCACCTCGGGGATGGCACTCTCTTCGGGAAAAATGCAGCGCGGCCTATCGACCCTCCAACCCGTCCCCTTCTGATACCCTTGGCCCACACTTTTATGGGAGATTTCAATGGCAACGACGAGTTCACGTAACGCCCTTCTACATCAGGATCCTAACTACAGCTTTCCCGTCTTGGAGCGAGGCGAGGGAATTTACCTCTATGACGAAGGAGGCAAACGCTATATCGACGGAACGGCCGGCGCAGGCAACGTTACACTAGGGCACGGGCGGCGACGGATCGCTGCTGCCATGGCGGAGCAGGCCGAATCCCTTGGCTACTGTTTCTCCGCACACTTTTCCAATAGAGCAGCGATCGAACTAGCCGAGCGACTAGCGGTCCTCGCCCCCGGGGCCCTTAACCACGCCTACTTCGTTTCGGGAGGCTCAGAGGGCATCGAGACCGCTCTGAAGCTGGCCTTCCTCTACCATCTGCAACGTGGCAACGGGCAGAAGCAGATCGTGATCTCCCGTTGGCGTGGCTATCACGGCGCAACACTGGGCGCTCTTGCCGTCACCGGAACAACGGCTCGAAACCCATTCGCCAATTGGCTGCTCCCCTTCCCCCACATAGCCCCTTGCTATCCCTATCGCTGTTCCTTCGTAGGCTGCGAGGGAAAGTGCAATCTATCCTGTGCCAACGAACTGGAGAAGGCCATCCTACAAACAGGGCCCGAGAATGTGGCCGCCTTCGTCGCCGAACCGGTGGTTCTGGGTGGCATAGCTATCGGAGTGCCCCCTCCCGACTACTTCCCCCGCATCCGGGAAATCTGTGACAAGTACGATGTCCTCTTCATTGCTGACGAAGTCATCACGGGCTTTGGTCGCACTGGCAAATTGTTTGCAATCGAACACTGGGATGCCGTCCCGGACATGATCGTTTTCGCGAAAGGCATCAGCAGCGGCTACATTCCTCTAGGTGGCGTACTCTTCCAGGATGAGATTCGGCAGGTGCTGAACTCAGCCGATGGGGGACTGCCGCACGTGTTCACGTCCGTGAACCATCCCGTCGCTATGAAGGTGGCATCAACGGTTCTAGATATCATCGAGGAGGAGGGGATCCTCGAGAATGCGAGGGACGTCGGGGACTACCTTCTGAAACGGGCTCTCGAGCTGCGGAAGTACCCAATGGTTGGAGACATAAGGGGCAAGGGACTTATGTTGGGAATGGAACTGGTGCGGGACCGCGAAACCAAGCAGCCCTTTGAAGCCTCGCTCGGAGTTCACAAGCGCATTCGCAGGATCTTGCTGGAAAAGGGCCTCTCCGCCGGAGCCAGCGGTGGAACGGCAGACTGGAAGAGCGGGGATGACCTACGTCTCCACCCACCGCTGGTCATCACGCGAGAGCAGGTCGACGAGGTAATCGCGATCGTCGACGAAGGCCTCGCGGAGTTGGAAAGCGAACTCAGTGAATAGTGAGCAGTGAGCAGTGGGCTTCCTCGAAGGCAGTTATCGGTCATAGTCTCTGAGCTGAAAAGTGATCGCTCGTTATCGTGCTCTTACTGATTATTCTTTTTACTGCTTACTGCTTACTGCTTACTGCTTACTGCTTACTGCTCACTGCTCACTCGAGACAGTATCTCCTCCAGTACTCGGTAATAGTGGGGAAAGAGGTCGATCGCACTCTCGAACAGCGTCCCTAGCGAGCTGTCTTCGGCAGAACGCGACGACCGTGCCCAGCCCTATCCGTCATCCCCTGGATTCTCAGCTGTTGTACGATGCAATCCGCACGGTGACGGCGCGCTGTTAGAAGAAGTGAA
>CAUZIZ010000161.1:0-11984 GCA_963579905.1 Acidobacteria bacterium UBA6911
CTCCAGTTTCGACGGGAGGAAAGGCAAAACCGAAGACGAAGTGAGGAAGGATCCGAGCTCTGGGTAGTTAGCGTCTCGGCCGTGCCCCCCATGGGCCGACCCGTGCTCTTGCCGGGTCAAACCGGGAAAACAGACCCCTCAGGGGCCTGGCTAAGAAACACCCGATAGATCCCCGATCCGCCTCACCTGAGGATGCAACAGAACAGGAACCACTCGCTACTCAGAATCAGTGGAGTGAGCGGACAATCCTGCGATGATCGTATCCACATGCATCACGAACTCGAGAGCGTTGTGGATGATCGTGTTTCTGTCGTCGCCTGAGGCTTGTGGAACCCAGTAGCCTTCAGGATGCTGTTGCGAGACGAACCAGTCTCCCATCCGGTAGGTCCAGTCCCGATACTGCGTTTCCCCAGTGACGAGATAGAGCAGAGAACTGCCCCAACCGCTCTTGCACACCGGATCGTATTTGAACTGGTGTTCGGTCGCTGACATCGAGAACGCCTGGTAGAGTCTTGCCAGGTCGAGGTATTCCGATCGGGGTTCTGCCAGGTAGAGCCGACAGAGAAAGCCGGCGGCGATTCCTCCTAGCGTCCAGCGCTGGTTGCGGTCGATCGAGTTCTCGACTACGTACCAGAACTGATCCTCCTCAGAAAAGGTCCGTGTGGGCTCCTGGCGGGCGCGAGACCAATCGTAGAAAAAGCGCCGGGGTAGGTCGTCCTGGGCGTCGTAGATCGTTTGAAGAAATCGGTAGACGGCACGAGCCTGCTCGAGATGTCCGGTTGCGAGGCAGGAAAAACCAGCCCCGGTGGTATAGGGGATGCTCATGCCATCGCCCATCGAGCCATCCTCCAAACGATCGTTGGGGAAGCCTCCCGAGATCGGGTCTTGTAGTCTCAAAAACTCCGGCATCAGACCATACGAGAGATCGTACTGCCCTGCCAGGTGGGCGCCCAGGATCAGAGCAGAATCCCGATAAGCCCAGGCATCGTAGATAGTTCGGTAGGGTCCACCAATCGTGCCCTCCGAGGTCAGCATATGCTTGCGGATCCAACCACATATGCCGCTGGCGGCATCGCTTTCCCCTACCAGGGAGAAAGTCCAGGGAGCCCGGTAGAAAAAGTATCCACCCGAAGTAGCATCACCAATAGACCCGTCTGCATTGATCTGATCCAAGAGCCAGTCCGTCGCGCTTTGACGAGTGGCACGATAGGCTGTCAGTCGATCGTGCTCAACACCATTCTTCGTAGTGGTCATCATTGTCCCCCTTCAGTGAGCAGTGAGCAGTAAACATCGCTGGATAGTGAGAAGAACGGTCACTAGTCAACATAAGTCGAATATCGCCTTGGGCCTGAGCAACGCTAGACAAATCACTCCTTCACACATCACTACTCTCCCACTGCTCACTGCTCACTGCTCACTGCTCACTGCTCACTCAACTTAGCGCAGCGTGAGACCTCCGTCCACCGGGATCACCGTCCCGGTTATGAAATCAGCCGCCGGGGAGCACAGGTAAAGAACCGCGCCTGCCAGATCTTCGACGGTAGCCAGCCGGTTCAATGGGATGCGCGAAAGCAAATGATCCCTCATTCCTGGCCGATCCAGCGTCTGCCGAGCCAGCTCTGTTTCAATGAATGTGGGCGCGACAGCGTTCACGGTGATCTGATGCGGGGCCCACTCCAGCGCCAGTACCCGGGTCAACATCAGCAGCCCCGCCTTACTCGAAGAGTAGGCCGCCCGCTCCTCCATTGGAATCAGGCCTGCCGCCGAGGACACGTTTATGATCTTGCCCTCTTTTCGAGCGATCATGCTTGACGCAACCTCCTTGGAGCAGAAGAACGCTCCTTTCAGGTTGACATCAAGAATCTGGTCCCACTGATCTTCGGTTACTTCAGTGGCGGGACGAGGGATATTGATCCCAGCGTTGTTCACCAGGATATCGATCGGACCGAGGTTCTGCTCCACTGAGGCGACCGCCTCGCGGATATTGGAGAGGTCGGTCACCTCCAATTTGGCAGGAAAGCTCCGCCGACCCAGGGCCTTGATACGACTTGCAGTCTCCTCGAGACTCTCGAGCTGGCGAGCCGTGATGGCCACGTCAACCCCAACCTCCGCCAGTTTGACAGCGATTCCTGCGCCTATTCCCCGACTAGAGCCGGTAACCAAGGCCGTTTTTCCTTCTAACAACAAAGTGCTTCCTGTGTGAGCGATCGAACCTCAAACCAACAGTGACACCGGACCGCTAGCCTCAACCTGCAACCCCTTCCCCACCTCATCCGCACCAGACAATGATCATCCGAGCCAGCACTCGAGCCGTCTCCACCAGACTCTCCAACTCGACGTATTCGTCCGGCGCATGAAGGTTGGCCCCACTGGGACCATAGTAGACCGCCTGCTCTCCCTTCTGAGCACTGAAGTAGCGAGCGTCAGCCGTCCCCGGAAATACTTCCTGTTTCAGGCTCCGGCCGCGCACGGTTTGATGCGCTTCGGAAAGGGAATGGATGAGGCTGCCATCGCCCGCTTCCGAATCCAGGGCCCACCCGAGAGCTCTAAAACCAGGAAAGCGTAGGGTCGGTGGCTGCTCTACTAGCCAGGGATCGCTCGAGCTCGCGCGTTCCAGATGGGTCTCGACGAAGCTCCGAGCCTGGTCGAAGGACCAGCCGATCGGGAATGACATCCGGCAGGTAAAACGGCACTCCAGAGGGACGTTCGAAGGCCAGTCCCCGCCCTGGATCTTTCCCACGCTCAAGGTCAGCGGATTCTTGTATCCCGCAAAGGAGGGATGGTCGAAAGCCGCGTTCAGAGCTTCGACGGCTGCCGGCTTGAGCCGTGCTATCAGGGAAGTCGCGGTTTCGATAGCGTTGACATACTGACCGGCCTTGCCCACGTAGGCGGGTTTTCCGCGTACCGTGACCTCGAACCAAAGGACGCCCGGAGTGGCCGTCCAGGCTTGCAGGCCGGTGGGCTCGGTGATGACGGCGCCATCGACCTTCCCGCTGCGGATCCGGCTGGCCAGCATTCCGTTGCCGGTGCACTCTTCCTCGATCACGCTCTCGAAAATAACAGGGCCGCGAAGGTCGACTCCTGTGTCCATGACCGCCTGGATGGCGAGGAGAGCGGCCGCCAGCCCTGCCTTCATGTCCATGCTGCCTCTGCCATACATCCGTCCATCGGTGATGGTGGCACCCCAGGGATCGTAGCTCCACCAGTCGACCGGCTCTGGACTGACCACATCTACGTGACCGTTGAGCACCAGCGATCTGCCCGCCCCTCCAGCGGGTTTGAGGGTGCCGCGGACGTTTGGCCTCTCCTGGTATCCCCAGTCCACAGGAGCGAAGGTGGAATGTGACGACAGGTCTTCGAGGTCGAGATCCCACCTCTCGGCCTCCAGGCCCATGCCCTGAAGATGGCGGTAGAGAATGTCCTGAGCAGGGCGTTCCGCCCCCAACAGGGTAGGGCATCGGACCAGATCGCCGAGAAGCTGGATGTAGTCGTCGCGATAATGGTCCACAGCGGCGGCAGCGGCGTCCTGCTGGGCGAGGGCCGTTCCCGTCAGCCTACCGTCGCTCATCTCCATAGTGGACCTTAGGGAAGCCTATTCAATAACGGAGCGGACATCCACCGCATCCCTTAAACCGTCGCCAATGAAGTTCACGGCCAGAACGATTATCGCGATCGCCAGGCCCGGGGACATCCACAGCCAGGGTAGACTGGAAAGCACCGCAGGTGATTGTGCTTCGTTGAGCATACCGCCCCAGCTCGGAGTAGGTGGACGAACCCCGAGTCCCAGGAAGCTCAATGTTGCCTCCAACAGAATCGCATTGGCGATACCAAAGGTCGAGAGGACCGTCAGTGGGCCGAAGGCGTTGGGTAGGATGTGCCGAAGAATGATTCGAACGCTGTTGCTGCCGACGGCGCGAGCTGCCAGGACGAACTCCTCCTCTCGAATTGCCAGGATCTGGCCTCGTATGAGACGACAGGTACGAGGCCACTGGAGCAAGCCGATCACGACAATGACAGAAGTCAGACTTGGTCCGATGATGGAGACGAAGATCATCACCATCAAAAGCGCTGGGATGCTCAGCAAGGTGTCCGTCAGTCGCATGATGATCTGATCCAGCAGACCTCCAAAGTAACCGGCCAGCGCTCCCAGGAAGGATCCGATGAAGGTGTAGAGGGCCACCGCGAGAATACCCACGGTTAGCGAAATACGGCTGCCGTATACCAGCCGGCTCCATACATCCCGTCCGATCAGATCGGTACCCAGCCAATGATCGGTGCTCGGGGCCTGACGCAGTGCGTCCAGTCGAACTTCCAAGGGGTCGTGTCCTGTTACCAGCGGGGCCGCCAGGGACAACAGGATGATGAGGAGCAAGGCGGCAGCCCCTCCTACAGCGAGGCGGTGCAGCATAAAGCGGCGCATCACCTGCCGGAACAGGGACTCGTATTTGAATTCGGTAGTTTCCTGAGCCTTCATTCTTGTCTGGTTCACCTAGGAGCCTGCGCGGTAGAAATTGATCTACTGAGAAAACGGTAGAATCGGCCCATATTTCCCTGATTTTTCGACGAATAGAACAACTATGCGCCTCGAAATCGAGAAAATCTGGCCTCGATTCCCCGCTTTCTCGCCACGATCATTTCTATCGCGCAGACTCCTAGTCCCGCCCAACGCGGACTCTTGGATCGGCGGCCGCATAGGCAATGTCGGCAATGAGCCCACTCAGGAGGACTCCGGTCCCAACGACCAACACGACGCCCATCAACAGAGAGGGGTCTCGATCGGAAGCCGCTCGGACCGCCATAAAACCCATCCCAGGCCAGGCAAAGATCTGCTCCGTCACAATTGCCCCAACCACCAACTCCGGGAGCAGTAGTCCGAGGATGCTGATGATCGGCACCAGCGCGTTGCGAAGCGCATGTCGCAAGAACACCGCCGGGTCCGCAAGACCTTTCGCCCTGGCCGTGACGACGTATTCCCGGCGCAAGACTTCCAACATGCTGGCGCGCGTGTAACGCATTAGTTGCGCGGCGTTCGCCAGGCCCAGGATGCCTGCCGGGAGAACCAGATGGCTCAAGCGATCCGCCAGAGACGGGACTCCACCCAGTGTGGCCATGCCGCTGGTAGGCAGGACCCGGAGGTAGACTCCAAAGACATAGATCGCCAGTAGGCCCAGAAAGAAGGTAGGCGTGGAGATCATCGTCATCGTGAAGCCCGTCAACACATAATCCAGCTTCGAGTACTGCTTGATGGCAGAGATCACCCCGAAGGGGATACCCAGGAAGAGACCGATCAGCAGTGCCGTTCCCATCAGTTGCAGGGTGACCGGCAAGCGCACGGCCAGCTCCTCCGAGATCGATCGACGAGTGACGATCGAGAACCCGAGATCCCCTCGCAGCAGCCCCTCCAGCCAGCGTAGATATCGGACGGGGACGGGCTGGTCAAGGCCAAGCTCGCGTCGTTTTTCCTCGATCCACTCCGGCGACTGCTGAGCGAGCACGCTAGGATCCAATCGAGCTAAAAGGGGGTCGCCCGGTGCCAGCGAGAGCGCCGCGAAAGCGATGAAAGTGATGCCCAGCAAGACGGGGACGGAAATCAGTAGACGGCGTATGATGAATTGGCTCACAGGCGATTTTCTCTAGGCACTATTGAGTAGTGAGCAGTAAGCAGTGACAGTGAACATCGCAGGATAGTGGGCAGAGAACCGTCATTAGTCAAGATAACTCAAGATATTGCTCAGGAAACGCTTGACACTTCACTCTTCCACTGCTCACTAATCAACTACTCACCAGAAAGCGTCCAGGTCTCGATATTGGAGAACGTGCGCCTGGAGTCGCGGTAGACCTTGAACCCGCCTCCCAGTCGCTTGGTGGCCGCATGAAAGTCGTGGCGCGACCAGAGCGGCAGGATGGGTACATCCCGATTGAGGATCCTAGCCACCTCGTGGTAGACCTCATCGCGTTCGTCGGGGTCGATAACCTGACTTGCCTTGGCGAAGAGCTGATCGAGTTCGCAGTTGAGGTATCCAGATTGCCATTCCTTTCTGTGGCAGTTGAAGTAGGTCGCCGACACGTGGGGACCCACTCCATAAGCTCCTCCGTTGGATCCGAACATCTCAAGCAGGTGCCGCTGTTCCATGATCCGAGAGATGAAGGCGGTCGAGTCCATGGCGTCGAGACGGACGTTGAGCCCGACCTGCCGCAGCTGATGCTCGAAGATTGGGAAGATCATGGGAGCGCTGGGATAGGTTTGATCGTACACGATGCGCAGGGGAGGCTCTAAATCGAACTCCGCCTCCCGCAGTAGGCGTCTCGATTTCTCTGGGTTGTAGTCGTAGGGATTCAAGTCAGCGTACCCGTCCAGAGCTGGGTTGGCTCCCCGCAGCACCCGGGCGTGCCCCCGGAAGACGTGCTCGACGATACTCTTCCGATCGATCGCATGGTAGACAGCCTGGCGAAAGCGTCGGTCCTGAAGGCGAGGGTCCTCGCCTATAAAATACAGAGCGGTCATCCCGACCCCAGGTCCGGAGATGATGTTGAGACCTTCAAGCCCGGTGAGCCGCTCGAATCCAAATAGCTTCAGGCGCAGGGCCAGGTCGAGCTCGCCGCTCTCGAGTTGGGCGAATGCCACCTCGGAACGGAGCCGTTTCATGAACACCTTCTCGATCTGGGGTTTACCTTTGAAGTAGTCCGGATTGACATCGAATTCGGCCATTTGATCGGTCAGGTACCGGACAAACTTATAGGGGCCGGTTCCCACCGGTGAGGAAGAGGCAAACTTGGTCGATTCGGGGGCATCTGGAGACGTGTCTTTCAGAACGTGTTCGGGGATCATGACGCAAGTGGGCTCGGTCAGGCGATGAAGAAAAAGAGCATCAGGCAGGGTCAGGGTCACGCGTATCGTGTGGCTATCCAGCAACTCGAGACCCGAAATGCTGTGGGTCCTACCCTCTTTGTAGTCCTGCGCTCCGTCAACCGTTTCAAGGTATTTGACGTATCGGTAGGGCTCGAGCACCTGGCGTTCGAAGGAAAAGCGGACGTCCCCTGCGGTAAAAGGGGTTCCATCGTGCCAGCGGACATCGCGGCGCAGATGGAATGTGTAGATCCTTGCATCCCCGCTGATGTCCCATTTTTCGGCCAGGTCTGGGATGATGGTCGTCAGATCTCTGTCTAGCTTTACCAAGGTGTTGAAAAGGAGGTAGAAGACTACGGCCTGGCTGAAGGTCTGGTAGGCGGCGGGGTGCCACAGAGGAGTGATGTCCCCGATCCAGACGAAACGGAGTGTCTTGGTCTCGGCGTCGGATCCTGCATCTGCTGGACTTGCCCCGCTTCCACCTCCCCCGGATGTGAGAGGTGTGCAGCAGACGAGGGGCAGCATGAGAGCCGCCAGTCCGCAAGTCCGGAGCAGCGACTTCAGTCCTGACATAGACCCTCGGTGGGTAGAGTGACCTCACGGGTCGATGGCGCCGTCTGGTCCTGGGGATGGGTGCTTTGAAGTCCAAGAGTCCGAATCACTTCTCTCCTCCGGAGGCAAAACAGAGGTTGACTGCCTGGCATCCCTCGCCGAACCACTGAAACGGGGGGCGGAGGTCGAGATCCTCGATCGGAAAACGAACCTTGCAGCTGTCATGTTGGGAAGAGTAGTGCGTCGCCAGAATCTGCTCCAGGGCGTGACGGGAGCTGCTTCCGTTTGACAGAGAATCGCGTCCGGTTTCCATAGCCTCGATCAGATCCTCCAGCAGATAGACCATGGGAGCCGTATATCTCATCACCTGGGGAAAAGGGTGTTGCAGCAGCTCCCGGAACTGGTTGTTTCGGTTTCGCTTCCACAACTGTGTCTCATTGCCGCTCCAGCTGATGGCACCCTCGGTTCCGCAGATTTCGCTACGCGTAAGGCTGTGGCCATCTCTACCGTTGAAGAAAACCCGGACCCCATTGTCGTAGACGGCGTAAGCGGTACCCCCAATGTCCACACCTCGCTGGGTGGGTACTACCGACATTTCGGCTGCAGGGTCTTCGGCGTGGCCGATCAGCCAACGGGTGGGAGTGTCGTCGACAAAGTAGTTTGCCAGATCGTAGAAATGCGTTCCACTCAAGAAGAGGCGACCGGCCCAGGTCATTGAGAGAGTTAACACGTCTCCGATCTCACCCTGCTCGATCAGTTCCTTGGTGCGGATCACAAAAGGATCGCCGCGACGGGTGTGGTTGATCGAGAGTGCAACTCCGCCTGTCTCGCAAGCATTTACTATGGCATCGGCCTCGCCGAGCGTAGGACACAGGGGCTTCTCGCAGAAGATTCCCCGCACTCCAGCCTCGACGCAGTCCTGGATATGCTGAGCATGGAGTGAAGGAGGGCTAGCGATGCTGACGATCTCGGGGCGCTCGTCTTCGAGCATATGCCGGTGGTCGGAATAGAGCGGACGGACCTCCCAGCGTTCTCCGAAATCCTGGAGTCGCTTCTGATCGGGATCCGCTCCCGCTACCAGTTGGGTTCGAAGATGGGTCTTCAGGACTTCGGAGTGCCCAAAGGGTAGGATCAACCGACCCCTCAGGCCCGCGATCTCGTCCATGCAATAGCTGCCCATCGACCCGCACCCGATGAGTGCTGCCCGGTAGACCTTGTCGCTCCCGGAAGTCGGCATAAGATTCAGTCCTCGGTCTTGGCGAAGAAGGCGACCAATAATAACATCCTGAGCAACGCTCGGAACTACCGGGATTAGACTTCATCGATTTCTCGAAGGGGGACTGCTAAACTCCGAGATCATGAAAAGAAGAACGTTCCTGAAAAAGACGACGAGTGCTGGTGGAATGGTGCTTTCTTCGCTGGCAGTGGGGACTGGATTATGCACCAGCGAATTGCTGTCCGCAGCCCGATCTTCGAAGGCGTCCGATAAAGGAAAGAGTCCCATCAGGGTCGGGGTCATCACTCAAAAGGGCGGACCTCACCTGACTATCTACCTCAAGGCCCTGGCGGCGAGTGAAGGTTTGGCGGGGTTCGCCATCTCGGATGAGAGTGGTGCGACCTTCGAGCAGGCCGAGAGCTCGCTAGGCCAGCGGTTTCCAGATCTAGGAAAGTTTCGGGACTATCGCAACATGATCGAGAAGTTCAAGCCGCAGATGGTGCTCATTTCGCTGGAGGCACATCTCGCCCCGGATCGAATCCGGGAGGCTTTGGAAGGAAACTGCAGCGTCCTGGCCGAGAAGCCGGCTTGTGTCCGAGCGGAGGACTTCGAGCCTCTGGTGCAGCTCGCCGAGTCCAGGAAGCTGCACCTGATGCTGTCGCTGCCCGGACGGTTACACCCTTCGGCGATCAAGGCGAAGGAGTTGATCCGTTCCGGATTTCTGGGAAAGCTCTATGGCACCCAGGTGTTCCAGGTCAAGGACCAGACGCGACTGACCCGACCCAGCTACCAGGATTCCTGGTTTGCCTTCAAGAACAAGGCCGGGGGAGGACATCTGATCTGGCTGGGAATACACAATTTGGATCTGCTCCAGTACCTGGCCGACGATCCCATCGCTAAGGTCTCCGCCGTTTGCAGGAATGTAGGTGGACAACCGGTCGAGATCGAAGACGCGGAAGCGTTAGCGTTCCAGTTCAAGAACGGAATGGTGGGTACCTTTCACGGTGGCTATTATCTGGAGCAGGGGGGGACCCAATCCGCGCTCACGATTTGGGGCTCGAAGGGTTGGCTTCGAATCAGCGGCTCTCGACACAAATCCGACTCGCGGCAGCAGTTGGATTGGCAATCGACCCACCCCGATGCACCGGAAGGGATCCAATCGATTCCTCTCCCAACCGACGTCAACAGCTACCAACTGCTGGTGCAGGCTGCGATAAAGGCCTCAGCAGGGATAGACGAGGCCCCTCTTACCGGCAGGGATTGCCTCCAGGTGCTCCGAGTGATCTTCGGTGCGTATCGCTCCTCGGAGACGGGACGAGAGCAGAGCATCGGCTAGGAGGAGCGGTAGATTATGCGGAATATGTTGGTCTTCGTTGCTCGCGGGATTCCTGGATCCTACCGTCTTAGTTGCAGAAGAAGGAACGGGCGCACTAGAGATCAACGGCGCCTTCGAGGCAGACCTCCAAGAGACCAATGCACAGCTTGTTTTCAATCAGCGCGCCAGCATTTGGATGCTTCAGATCAGATCTCGGCGAGAGTACAAGAAGCAGCACGGCAGCGGCTTCACGGCCAACCTGTTTTTCTCAAGAAAGTTTGATGCCGCCTCAGACACCTACCCGATCCGCTTCCAGTATCTATCCAGTAGCGATACCCTGGGAGGATCCGTAATAGTCTCAGGGAAAAAACGGGTCGTGTTTTCCCACGACACCGAGGGTACCGCTAACTTTGCAGCCTTCGATGAGCGGGTCGAAGGCAGTTTTGAGTTTTTCGCGTACAGTGGTTCCAAGGAACCGAGGCAAAAGATCTCCGTAAAGGGAACCTTTAGTTGCCCCCGGGGCGAGGCTCTGAAATAGTCCTCGAATCCAACGACGATTTCAGTACAGAAGGCGGCTCTTACACAGAGTCACACACAGAAATGGGATAATCCGCTTTGTGCGCCCGTAGCTCAGCTGGATAGAGCAACGGACTTCTAATCCGTAGGTCGCAGGTTCGAATCCTGCCGGGCGTACCAATCTTTTCAAGGGATTAGGGCAATCACCCTAACCGACCCCCGTGCCAGTGATGACCGCGTTGATGGTTGCCCCGCCTAGACGATTACCCCTTTCGTGCGCTCCCTCGCTCGTCTTTGTCTTTAGGAGATGGAGCTGTAGTAACGACTCTCGGTCTCCGGTAGCCCCCCACAAGCTCTCGATGTTCCCCTTTAGCTCCTCCAGCGCCCATGAGGTGCTCTGGTCAAGGAAATCCTTGGCGATGACCTTGAGCGTGCCGGTTTCGCGCACCAGCTCGGCGAAGCGAAACTGCAATCCGGCCATGCCTACTCCTCATCCTCGGTGTCAATCCGATCCTGGTCAAGCGGATCAACCATTGCCGCCAGCGCAGGGTTGTCCTTCGCATTCGTGATTTCCATCCAGACGGCATCGGCAAACGCTGGCCAGTGGTCTGGGCGAATCCGGACAGCACTCGCGGGCGTACCAAACTCCCCAGTTGGCTGAAGGTCGGCGTTCAAACAGACGACTGGAGGGCAGCCCATCGACGTCGAGGATTCTGCAGTGCTCTCACTTCAGTTCGAGAACGGCGCACTGGGCACCCTTCACTCGGCCTACTACTTGGACGGAGGCTATCAGAGCCAGATCGTCATATGGGGTTCACAGGGTTGGCTGAGGCTGGCCGGTGGAGGGACGTTCGAGAGTGACCTCGAATGGTCTTCGACCCGTGATGGAGGGCCAAAAGAGGTTCACACCTTTTCCTATAACCGAGAGCCGAAGTCTACAGCGGGAATTCAAGCCTTGATACAGGCAGTGGTGGATGCCACTCTGGGCCTGAGAGAGCCTCCGGTTGCAGCGGCGGAATGCCTGCAAGTCCTGAAGCTGGTGTCTGGCCTCTACGCCTCCGCTCGAGAAGGCGCGATCACGGCTGTCACCTGATGGCGTATCCCACGGTGATCTGGACCGGAACGAACTACGACATCATTCCAGGCATCACGGCCCTGGCCCTGCTTCCCTGGGTCGACCGCATTCATAAGCGAACCCTCCAGGCGTGGAACGTGGGGATGGCCGGAGTGCTTGTGGTCACGGTAGTCACGGCCGGGCTCGCAGCGCCCACGCCATTCTGCCAGATCGCGGGTGACCCGGCCAACGTCTTCATCTCGAGCTTTCCCTTCATCTGGCTTCCCACGGTTCTCGTGGCGTCAGCCTGGCTCGGCCACATCGTTCTCTTTCGCCGACTGCGCAGGGCCTGAGGGAGCGGTCCCATCAGCGTGAACCAACCGATCCGCCTACGGGCCCCGGTCTGCTGTCGATGTCCCCCCGCTTCAAGCACCTAGCCGCTGGACGCGACGATACGACGACACCCTTGGCGGCCAGTACACTG
>CAUZIZ010000162.1:0-11962 GCA_963579905.1 Acidobacteria bacterium UBA6911
CCGTCTTGGGGCAACGTCTTTGGGGTCGCCCGGTGAGCGACCCTCACGCCGGTAAATATGAGGAATAGACCTCATTGCGACAACGGGGAGGGGCAGGCGGGAACTCCGCCTCTCTCTTACCCGCGTGTGTACACTGCCTCATCTAGGCCACCTGGAAAATATTTAAAAACGATTTAACTTCTGATTAATCAACCCTTTCAGGGTTGGATATGAAGGGGGACCAGGATGACCCAGGGTTCGGAAAGCCTGGGCTGAAATACAGAATCTCTTCAGGATTCACCTGCTCCTGAGTGCTCGAACCAGGTCAAGGTGAAGCCGAACACGTACGCTTCCTTTAGCAGCCACCTTGGAAGGGTCTATCACAGAAGTGGCAGCTAGACCTGCTCCGTTAGCGTCTCGGATTCTGACGTGGACTTTTGCGACACCCTCCAGGGGCGGCACATTAGCCGGGAGGCTAAAGGCAAGGGAGGATAGGCTCTACTGAATCTGTTGCCCCCCCTGAAATACAGCCGTCACGCGACTGGTGGCGGTAACGTCTTGATTCGGATCGCCATCGAATGCGACCAGGTCGGCGATCTTTCCGGGTTCAATTGTCCCGACCTCCTGCTCCATCCCAATGGCCTGGGCCGAGATGCGGGTAGCAGACTCCAGCGCCTCGGCCGGCGTGAAGCCAACCTGTACCAGCAGCTGAAGGTCGTAGTCCAGGTGCCCGAAGGCCAGGAGGCCGACACCTGAGTCAGTGCCGGGTACGATTCGGTCCTTCATGCCATAGTCGAGCATTCGACGCATGATATCCAACCGGAGTTCCATTCGCTGCTCCAGTTGCTCGAGCTCCGCTTCCTCGGAAGGCTGAATCTCGCCAGCCTCGCGTCGATCTCTCAGTGCCACGACTCTCGGATAGTTGGTCCAGGCTTGCAGCGTGGGGCTGACCCAAATACCGGACTCAGCAATCATCTCGGCCAACTTGGAATCGAATCGCATCTGGTCATCAGGTTCGAGAAACTCGGCATGCTCCATCAGGTCTATTCCTGATTTCACTGCGCGCACCATGGATTCCTTGGCTCGACAGTGAGCCGCGGTCAGGCGATGGAAGTGGTGCGCCTCGTGGACGGCGGCATGAAGCTCATCCACAGAGTAGGTGGCTACTCCTGGGATGGTACCCAGCGTCCCACCTCCCGAAGCCATGATCTTGATATAGTCGGCACCCTCGTGGACCAGGCGGCGCACCGACGCACGCATCTGATCCTCTCCATCGGCAATTTCGTTGCACATGTGGAAATGTCCGCCGGTACAGGTCACGGGCCGTCCACTAACCAGCATCCGAGGCCCCTCGATGTAGCCGTGGGCCAAGGCCTCCTTGAGGCTGAAACCGACCTTGTTGCGCGCTCCGTGTTCCCGGATCGTGGTAATTCCGGCCTTTAGATGGCGTCTCAGATTCTGCGCACCTATGAGCACCATCATCTCATCGGTCTTGGAGAACATCTCGACGTAGTCGCTCCCATCACCGGCCAGACTCAGGTGTGTGTGTCCGTCGATCAATCCCGGAGCTAGACAGGCAGAACCCAGGTCGAGGACCTCGGCATCAGGCGCAGCGTGTCCCTGGATCTCGGCAGCCGGACCCACTGCCGTGATGCGGCCATCATCCACCAGCACCGCCTGCTGGGCTCGGGTATCCCCACCAGTCCCATCCACCAGGAGTTGGGCGAGAATGAGCTTCATGATGTGTTCCAATCAGAAAGAATAACGTAGCGAAAGCTGCAGCTCGCGCCCCGGAGAAGCGGAGAGAATCTTCCCAAAGGTAGGCCTTCCGACAAACCCCTCAGGCAATCTGAAGTTGGGTCGATTCAATCCGTTGAAGACCTCGGCTCGAATCTGAATCTTGTGCTCCTGACCGACGGTGAACTCTCTGGACAGGGCTGCATCCAGGCTGGAGAAGCCGGGTCCCACAACGATGTTTCGACCCGCATTCCCAAAGTGAAAAGGACCCGCAGCAGCAAAAGCACTGGCGTCAAAATACTGATCGGGATCTCTGGAGGAAAGCTGAGGGTTGCCAACCAGATTGGGACGATCGTAGCCGAAGATCCCACCGATATTTCCGGTATTGCTATTGTCGAACTCCAGTATCGGCGTCAGCGGTCTTCCTGACTGGACAGTGATCAAGGTGCTTAGCTGCCAACCACGAAAGAAACTCCGATTCATCGGCGAAGGCAGGGAATAGAGCAATGACCAGGACACGCGGTGGCGCAAATCGAAACTGGAGAGGGCCCTTTCCGCTGCCAGGTTCCCACTGTCCTGAGGCGTATTGTTGTAGCCGTCCGAGCCCAGAAACGAGGAGGAATTGTCGATCGACTTGGAGTAGGTGTATGCACCCAGAAAGGAAAGACTTCGCGAGAGCCTCTTGTGAGCTCTCAACTGCAGCGCATGATAAGTCGAGGAGCCGGAAGACTCGATGAAAAGGATGTTGTCAAAGCCGGAAATGGGCCTCCGTGCAAAGAGGGGTCCTTCTCCGGGAACGGGTTGATTCAGGTCGCGCTTGGAGACCAGTTTGGCCCCCCGAGTACCCACATAGCGAGCCTCCAGTACGACATCTCCACCGACATCTCCACTGAGACCGAGGCTCCAGTGCTGTGAGTACGCGGTCCTGAAATGGCGATCCAATGTGATGGGCGAAGGAGGTAGCGCGAAACCCAGCTCTGTGGGAAAGGCCTGTCCCAGAGTAAGCGGTCCGGCAAAACCCGAGAACAAGTTCAGGTTGAAGAGGGGAGGATTGAAGTACATAGAGGAGTTCTCTATCAGCGTGCCCGAGTCATAGAAAACCCCATATCCAGTTCTTATGATCAGCTTCCCCGACCCGAAGGTGTCCCATGCCAGCCCCAGCCGCGGCCCGAAATTGTTGAGATCCGTTTCCACACCAGCACGCGGGACTCCACCCTCACCGACCGGAAGTAGGGCCTGACTACCCGGATCGAAGATGGTCAACCGGTCCTGAGAGTCCACCGGAGGGCGATTGTACTCGTACCGCAATCCCAGGTTCAGGGTGACGGTAGGACCGATATGCCAATCATCCTGAACGAACCCATTGAAGGCCCAGTTATGGAGGGACTGGTCATTGTTGTTGATGCCGAGAAGACTCAACGACGGCAGTCCGAGCAGCACATCGGCGAGTGCATCACCGGTAAAGGCACCCGTAAAGATGACCTGTCCGCGGGGGAAGAGTCGCGTAAATCCAGTCTCCTTGTAACGCCTGATCTCACCGCCCAACTTCAGGTGATGGCGTCCCCGCTGAAGGCTTACAACATCGGAAAAATGGGTATGGCCTGTCCGACGAACAGTTGGGAGGTTGGGATCATCGCCGAGTCTTTGGTAACCACTAACCACGAAGGATGGATATCCCTGTTCCAAAGCATCAAGCGAAGGTCCCTGCATACCGAGGGCAGAGAACCCGTCGAAAGACGAGTTCTCGGTAAGCACATCGCGGCGCAGTCGATTGTAGCCGAAGCGAAACTCGTTGAGGATGTGGGAAGAAACGACCCTGGTCGCTCCCATAGCGAAGTTCTGCCCTCGATCGAGGACGGTCGTTCCGAAACCCGAAAAGTTAGGACCACTATCGGAAAAGGGGATCGCCCTCAGATCATCGCCCAGAGTGTAGCGCAAGAAGAGAGCGGTCTTTTCCGAGATCTGATGGTTGGTCTTGACGGTGAACTGGGTCAAGCGCGCGGTTCCCACGGGAGAGGTAACGAGATTCCGGGCCGACATCTTCGCGTTGGGGTCAGGGTAGAGGCCGGCAAGCAGGGCTCCGGCGGGGTCGATACGGTCGGCAGGAATTCGATTCTGATCAAAGGGCTCTCCGGAAAAAGGATCCCGTATGGGATTGGATCTCAGTCCGAAGTCGCCTTGCTTTTCCAAAACGCTGGGAACCGAACTGGTGCGGGTTTCGGCCCTCCGACCTCTCAAGGCCTCGGCGTTGATAAAAAAGAAATTGCCCGCCCGCCCGATGGGCCCGCCCAGACTTCCTCCAAACTGACTCTGTCGCAGCAAGGGGTCCTCCTGCTCCGGGAGATCGAAGAAGTTTCGCGCGTCCATCCCGGAGTGGCGAAAAAACTCGTACACCGATCCGTGCAGTTGGCGCCCACCACTCTTCAAAGCCACGTTCACTTGAGAGCCGGCACTGCGGCCGTACTCGGCGTCGAAATTGTTCGAGGAAATCGTGAACTCCTGAATCGCATCAATGCTCGGATTGATCACAATGCGATTGAGGTAAAGATCGTTGTTATCTACGCCGTCGAGAAGGAAATTGTTGGAGCTTTCCCTGGCCCCGTTGACGTTGATGCCACTGCTGTTCTGGCTGGCGAGCTCCGAGCCCTGGGCAGGGGGGGCGCTGCCTGGTGAGAGTAGGGCCAGCTCCAGGAACTGACGCCCATTCAGGGGCATCGCCATGATCGTTCGGTTTTCCAGGACCTCGCCAAATGTCGCGTTTGCGGGCCGCAGCATCTCGCGGCTGGCCGTGACCACAACGCTCTGGTCGGGTCCCCCAGGCACCAGGGTAAGATCCAGAGTAGCCTTGACCCCGACCCACAAGTGAACCTGCTCGATCACTTCGGTCCTGAAACCATCCAGTGAGGCCGTAATCGTATAGCTTCCCGGCTTCAGCAGGGGTAGGCCCAGAGTCCCGTTGCTTCCGGTCGTCCCTTTCCGTTCCAGACCCGTCGATTCGTTCACCAGGAGAATCTCAACTCCGGGCAGCACCCCTGATGATTCATCCTGCACCCTGATTACCAAAGTCGAGGTGGCCGACTGCGACCACCCAAAGCTACACGTCAAAAACACGGTCCAAATCAGGATCGTTCCGGAGCGTAACGCTGGCATAGCCAATATTCGGTAGGCCGACAGCCACCCGAGTTGTCTTTGGTCTACGCCTTGTAGAATTAACGCGGAGACGCCGCAGAAATACAATTTCAAGATATCCACCGACCTTCGAAGTTGCTGAAGGGGATTATCCCATCTACGAGTTCGGAGTCAACGACCTCGCTGTATACTTGACGCGTTGGGCGCTACAGTGTATCACTAGTGGTTGGTAAGAGGTTTTCAAGTCCGCGTCCCACGACCACTAAGACCCTTTCCTTATGGACTCACACAACTGATCCGAGCGGCGGGATCATAGTCAGACTCGAAATAAGAATGGGGATGAGCGCCATCCACCGCTTTTCCCTGAGCTCCTGGATAGTCGTCCATAGTTTCCTCTTTTCGCCAGCTCAGCCCTACAGCGAACCTGACCTGGGTCAGCCTGGAGACGGCATGATCCAGGCCTACCTCAGTGACAAGACGAAAAAAATCCACAATCGCTTCCTGGTAGAGGTAGCGTCGCAGCAGCAGTGGGAACAGCGACTTCCCGAGTACAGGAAAGAGTACTTTGAAATGCTGGGCCTATGGCCCCTCCCAGCGAAGACTCCTCTCCAGGTCACGACTACTGGAAAACTCAAGCGAGAGGGCTTCACGGTTGAGCTGATTCACTACCAGAGCCGTCCCGGGCTTTACGTCACGGGTAATCTCTACCGCCCGTCGGGAGCGAGTCCGGGCCAGCGGTTCCCAGCTGTATTCTACGTATGCGGGCACCGGTATCAGGGCCGCGATGGCAACAAGACCGCCTATCAATCCCACGGTGCCTGGTTTGCTCGTCACGGATACGTTTGTCTGGTCGTCGACACGCTACAAATGGGAGAGATCGAGGCCATACATCACGGCACCTATCGGGAGCAGAGATGGTGGTGGCTCTCGCGTGGCTACACCCCAGCCGGCGTCGAATGCTGGAACGGGATTCGAGGCATCGACTACCTGGCCAGCCGACCCGATGTCGATGCCGAGCGCATTGCCGTAACCGGAATCAGCGGAGGCGGAGCGTCTACTTTCTGGATCGCCGCAGCCGACCCGCGGGTGACCGTGGCCGTCCCTGTCAGTGGCATGGCAGACCTCCCTTCCTACGTTCCCAACCGGGGAATCGACGGGCACTGCGACTGTATGTTTCTTCACAACACGTTTCAGTGGCCTTGGACTCGAATAGCGGCATTGATAGCTCCACGACCTCTTCTGTTCGTCAACAGCGATCACGACCGAATCTTTCCCATGGACGCCAACCACAGGGTGATCAACCGCCTGGAGCGGCTCTACAGCCTCTTCGGCGCTGGCGATAGGGTGGATAGCGTGGTCAGCATGGGCGGCCACGCCTACCGTAAAGACATCCGGCAAGCGGTCTACCGATTCATCAACACCCACCTCAAGACCGATTCCAGACCCATCAACGACAGCGAAGTCGACCTCGTAACCGGCACTCGGGAGGATCCCGAACATCCAATCGACCCAGTCGCGCTGAGAGTGTTCCCTGCCGACTCCGACATTCCCGAAGGCGAGGTGAATACGACCATCGATGAAGTGTTCGTTCCCGCCGCCTCGGTCAGAGCTCCACCTCGGGGCAAGTTTGAGAGCTGGAGACAGGAACTAAAGAACGAGCTTCGTCGAATCGTCTTCCGGGAACTGCCCCCACGTATCCCCTCGGCAAAACTCATTCGGGAAGAGTCCAAGCATACTCTGCTATTGGAGACGGAACCGGGGATTCAAATAAGCCTTCGGATTGACTCAGGACCCCAACCAGAAGCGCCCCGAGGTCAGCTCCTGTTGGTGGTCACAGAACTCGGCTCGGCAGTTGACGCACCGGACTGGCTCGGGAGCCTGAGCGATCAGTATGATTATGTCTTTTTCTGCGACGTGCGTGGTGTGGGAGAAACTCGCTGGACCCGAAAGAACCCACCCAACTATGTGGAGCGCTCCCACGTCCTGTTGGGCACGACGGTCGATACAGGAAGGGTATGGGACGTCGCCGCCTCGTCTCGCTATCTGGCCAGTCAGCACTCCAACCTTAAGATCCATGTAGCCGGGGAAGGCAGCGCCGGAATCGTGGGGGCCTATGCCGCGCTATGGGAACCCGGGATCGCAGCTCTGCATCTGGCCAGGCTCCCCTTGACCCACATGGATGCCGCGGCGCCTCAGTTCCTCAACGTACTCCGAGTCTGCGACATTCCCGATGTGCTGGGAATGCTAGCACCACGCCCCCTTCAGATTCGAGGAGCAGCGGACAAAGGGCTCGACAAGATCAGAGCAATCTACCGCTCGGCGGAGTCCTCGGCCAGCCTGAGGATCGACTAAGGATCTGCGCAAGAATAACTTGGTAGAATTGGCGCTCAGATTTGCACCAGATTTGGCCGCGAACGATTGAGCGAACCCGCAGGCGCAGCCGGGTCTACGTTGAGGATTTCGCGATTGAGGAGCGGCCGACGATGGTGTGAAGATGAGATGCCAAAATGCCAAGTTATTTTTGCGCAGACCCTAAGACTAAGCTGAAACTTCAATCGGCTCCGGCGGGTCGACGTGGGTTCGGTCTCCAGGCCGAAGTATTCTCCTTTTCGAGCCTTTGGCTCGATACACGGCGGCCTGGAGACCGCCGCCACAGCCGGGACTCCAAGTTTCCTGCCTGAATGGGGCCAGGGTTTCCTGGGAGCGGGAAATAACATCTGACAGAACAATGACCTGTAGGATGGGCATTCTTGCCCGTCAATATCCTCGACGGGCAAGAGTGCCCATCCTACAATAGACACACTGCTTGTTGCTCTGAGGCCATGCCTCGCTACGCTGACACTTTATTCTAAAATCGGAATTGAAAAAGAACGTAACCCAATGATTTCAATATGGTTGTGGCGTGCGATAGGTGATTGAGTGAAAACCTGGCTTCGGATGCCAACTCTTTCTCGAATGGCTAGAACGAACGCCCGAACTTGAAGTGCATCCGCAGACGATGCTCACGACTGCGGGCAAAATCCAGTCTCAACAGCACCGAATCCGGGGTCTTCAAGCGGATCCCGAATCCAAGACCCTTCTCCAGACCCGAAAAATCGAAGTCGGATCGTTTAGAAAACACCTTTCCTCTATCGTAGAAAAACGCCAACTCGAAGGCGGGAGAAGCCTCCCACCGATACTCCGCTGAGAGGAAGAGCAAGTTGTTATCGCGGAATCGAAAATCACGAAAACCCCGCAGGCTGCCGTCTCCTCCCAGGGTCTCCTGCACATAAAAGGGAATTCTGGTCCCGGGGTCCTCATCATCGAACAAGGTGAAGAAGCGAAAGGCTAAGACGCGCTGATCCGAACCCAGGGTGGCATAATACCTCCCATCGAGGGCCAGACGGCTGAAGTCGAACTCCTCGCTGCCCCGATCGTCGAAGCGGCTCAACGAAATACCGAACATTCCCCCACTATGCGGATTACCAGGCCGGTCTCGAAAATCCATCAAGGCGGCCGAACTCAGGTTCAAGAAGTCCGGCTGGCGCTTCAGTCCCGGGGCAGTCAGATCGTTGAATCGCTCTTGGATGTTTGGAAACTGCTCATCTTTACCCGGGCCGTTGGACATCGTCAGATATGCGGCTCGACCGGCCAGATTGAGCCAACTCGTAAACTGGTACCCCACTACTGCCCCGTAGGAGGAGCTGGTGAGGCCGAAATCAGTTCGATCGGTTAGTTTGGAGTGAGGGCCCAATCCGAAAAAATCTTCCTCGGGAAAATCGCGATAGCGCAGATCGGCGTAGAGGAAAAAATCTCCTACTTTCCGATAGGGCTCGTCCAGCCGAAGCATCTCCTTTCCACGAACATTGGGACGAAACACAAACTCATCTCGAAGCGTCGGGTCTTTGCCCAACTGCAGGACATACTCCTGATAATGCCTGATCGAATAAGCAGCCGAGGCCTGGACAGTGAAAAGTGAGCCATTGAGGTTGGGCTTCCAGTATCTGATTCCAGGTGCGAAACCGGAACCTGTGGTGATGGTGCCGAGGACTCTTCCGTAGAAATCCCGGTAACTCAGCAGGCCCTGAAAGCCTTTCTTCTCAACCTGCAGAAGCAGCTTTTGGAAGGTTGACTGCTTAACCTCTTTTCTTTCTTGGCTTTTCTGCTGTCGCGTCTGACTCCAGAGCTGAGCCCGACTGGGTAAAGGATCGGCAGGGCCGGCAGGCTTTGGATCCAGGGACTCCGCATCGGGTGCCGTCGCCCCCGGAGAGTCGGCCTCTATCTTGTGGGAGTCCTGTTTCCCTGTCGCTGGGTTCCCCTGAAACGCGATCGGAGCCTGAGACCTCAACAGACCAAGGATCAACAGGACACAGAGGCGCTGCCAACAACCCAATCTAGAGTTCCCTTTCAAGGCCAACCACAGACCGGTGCTTACCATTTCGAAGGAAGACCTCGACCCCCTTCTTCCAAGCTGGATGCTGTGGGCTCACGGTACGGATCCGCACCATGAGGAACTCTGCCTCGCCCTTCGGAATAGGCAGTTGCCGGCGGCGTGTGGTCTGGGCCTCACCCAAAGACTCCAGATTGAGTCGTAGATTGTCGAAGCGGAACCATTGGTACTGGTAGGACTCAATCCCGGAGAAACCAGCATCTTCGCCAAGGTTTCGGAACTCGAGCTGGGACGAGGGGCGCTCATTTGAGATTCTGAAGTCGGACAAAGGATTGATTAACGTCAGGAAGTGGCGACAGATCTTATCCCGCCTCTGAATGAGCGTGTCGACCAGGTAGTCTTCAGCCTCGGGATCGGTAATTCGACCCGTATCGACGATCGCTCTGATCACCTCATCGGTGAACCTCATGAGGATTCGAGTGGCCCACAGGGCATCGTCGGCCAGCATCCTGATGAAGGCGGGGTTCGGGTACTCGGTCTTCCACTGATCGGGTTCAAAATGAGCGGCCTCGTAGCGGCCAACCGCCGGGTAAACCCGATATTGAATATGCCTCCAGGGGCGATCCCACCATCCCAGACTGAGACCCGCCTTCAGGCTGGGCTTCATCTCAGCTACATGTTCATAACCGGCGCGTCGGCTCTGCAACTTGATACTGCCGCTACCAAAGCAGGATCCAAAGTCGAGCAGGTGATGCTTCAAGTAGCCCCCGCCGGACTCCTCGATATAAGTATTCAGAGAATTGGTGGCGCCGCAATCATCGTGGTTGACCCAGGCGGCCAGGACTCGCAACCCTCTGAGCTCACGCCGGTTCTGGTGTGGGAAGATATCGTTGGAATCGTCGGGGCGAACGCCGAAGTATTGGAAAGGCCCCAGAGGTATCCCAGGAAGAGCTCGACTGGCGATTACCTGAGTGCTCCCGTCGGGTCTGATGGGGACCCTTTCAAAGATCCGCGTCACATCTCTCTCCCTCATTCTCCGCGGTCTTCCATTGATTCCGATCATCTTCGCGTCCGGGGCAACTTCCACATCTTCACGTCTCACCAAGGCCAGATAGTATTCCGGAACGTTATAGCCGAAGGCATGGAAGAACTTGGAAGTGATCACCTCGGTAGAGGTAGCCAGCTGAGGATATTCGAGAGGATCAAACTTCACGAAGTAGATATTGCCACGACCGTCTCGAATGGTGAATCCCGGAGAAATGCCCTCGCTCTTACCCTGGACCACGACCCATGGAACGGAAAGGTCGAGAGCATTCCGTTGAGCCGCTCCCCTGGCCAGTTCCTGCAGGCTCATGGGAGTCCGTCCGATTCGATTCGTAAACCAACTGGAATCGGGAACCCCTCCGAGCGTATTCACGTTCTGAGAACGAACGATTTTCTCTCCCTTTTTGAGCCCATTCGAGTAGCTGGAGTTGATGTAGTCCTCAATTTGACCCAACTCGATGGGACGAGGTTTTTCGACAGGCCTTCGGTCGGAGTCCACCCAGAGAGGATCATCAGGCAAAAACTTCTGGGCGGAAAGAAACGGAGAACACAGGATCAGAAGACAGCACAGTCCCGCCCTCAAGAAATAGGACACTTGCAGCGGCTCAGCCCGTGGAGAGTGAGAAGACTCGACCAGGTTCATTCGGCAACTTCCAAAAGCAGGCACTTGAGGGCTTCCCAAGGCTGGTAGGTCCGCCCCAGATTCGAGAAGAAGTGCCCGCTAAAAGGCTTCTCGATCCCTGACATAGCCCTTCTTCCCCTTTATCTCGAAAGAAATTTTGTTGGATTTAACCTTGACCACGGCATAGCTGTGGAACTGGGCAGGACCTGGATTCCTGGGGTAACGATGCTGCAGTTCCGCTGACCAGTCTGGATTCAAGTTGGAGATGCGCTCGAGGTACTGCCGATAAACCTTCTTGGACAGCAGCTTCTCTATCTCTTTCTCGTCGGACTTGGGGTGCCCTCGGGGCCGGACGCCACCCAAACCATTCACGATCCAATGAAGCGTGTGAATCGGGCGACCCTTGTCTAGAATGACCTCCTTCCAGCGCTCATAGCAATGTTCGTGTCCGGTAAACACTGCCGTAAACCGATGGCTGCGAAAGAGATCGATCAGATAACGCTGAGCCTCAGTATCCTCTTTCGAGGGCAGCGTCTGGTTTACCAGCATACCGCGATGTCCTGGGTGGCCGCCGACTCCGACAACGGGCGCAGGACCATTGTTGCCGCTGAAGAAGGGCGAGTGGTGGAAGAGCACGAAGGAAGCACGCAGCTTCGAGTTCTTGCTGGCACTGTCAGCAGATCCCGCACCCATATGAGCTGCTCGCGGAGATGGTTCTTGTAAGGCTGGAGCTTGTGGGTTCGACGATATTTCCCCTCGTCTATGAAGAAATTGGAGGCCAGCACTATGAAGAGCACATCGCGATAAGTCAGGCTATACCAAAGCTTCTGACTCTCTGGGTCTGATAGATGCTCGTTTCCAGGAAGCCGCGATAGATACTCATAGTTCGCGTAAAAGGAATTGAAAAATTTAGGGTATTCAGTTGACTCAAGTAACCCCAAGGTGTCGTGTTTTGAGGTATGGAAGACCACCCGAAGACACTCGGTGAATTCGAGGTGCGGTTCTCGTCCGAAGGTGCTTGCCGTGAGTATCTTCTGCAGTTGCGTTGGCCGCAAGGAGTTTCTTGCCCGCGTTGCGAGTGT
>CAUZIZ010000163.1:0-11904 GCA_963579905.1 Acidobacteria bacterium UBA6911
ATCGTGCCTGGCGGCGGAATATCCGAGGCGGAAAGAATCGGTTCCAGGTGTGCCATACCCGCCTTCATGGCTCTTGCCGAGATCAACACTTCCGGAACAAAGATAATCGCATCCCGAAACTTGATGCCGACGATGGCCATTCCAGCGATGAGTCCATCGTCCATGATCGTGTTGGCCGTGAAGCCGGAATCCAGAGCCTGCTTGGTGAGACGATCCACGGCGTGCTGATCCCCAATGATGAGACCGTGGCTGATATCCTGCATCAGGGGATCTACTCGCTCGAAGAGCTTGGTCAAGCGCTGCAACTCGTCTGGACGAGTGACATGCCCCAGTTCCTGCTTCACTCCCTCGTTGACTATTGGCATCGGAGCACTTCACTCTCCAGTTGGAAAAGTTCCCAAAACGGTCCTAATTATTGCTGTTCACGCCCGGAGTTGTCAAACCTGGAAGGGGTGTAGCCAGTCTCCGAGATACTATGGTTTTCAGGAACAACATGACTTTCTTATGCTGCCCATGCTCCGGTCATGACAGTTGTCCTGCGCGCCAGGCCCGGAGATAGTTTGAACAAAAGTCGTCGTGTCCCAGCAGCATCGCTCGCGCCAGACGCACTGGCTCCTGGTCGGTGTCCAGGTCTAGTATCGCTCCAATTTTGCTCTGTACGGGATCGATGATTCCCGTATCAATCCCGGCTCCAATGGACAGGTGGATGAAGGTGTCGTTGATCAGCTTGCGGTTGGGCAATCCAAAAGACACATTGCTGAGTCCACCCGTAATATGGACCTCGGATCCATAGGTTTTCCTTACCTCCTTCACGGCATCGAGGTAGTGAAGTCCATACTCCGAAGCCACCGAAATAGGAAAAACCAGGCAGTCGATCGTGACATCGCTCAGGGGAAGGTCGTAAGAACGCACTGCATCCATTACGGCATTGACGTTGGCCACGCGCTCTTGATCATCCTGAGGCATGCTATCGCTCCCCGAAGCTGTGACGATCACTCGTGCATTATGTGACTTGACCAGTTCCAGTGTCTCCAGACGTTCCAGGGCTACCGAGTTGATCATAGGGCGTCCTGAACGTCCGTCGTATACTGCCAGGCCCGCCTCTATGATGTCAGTGTTGGACGAATCAATACTGGCAGGAATGGGCGAGATCTCCTGAACCGTTCGAACCAACCAGGCCATGGCAGGTTTCTGAATCTCGAGGTCGTAGGATACCTCGTCGACATTGAGATCGAGAAAGTGGGCTCCGGCCTCACACTGCCGCCTGATCTCAAATCGAATATAGTCCCTACCCACAGCTCGCTCCACTGGATCGTCATCGAGACCCTTGAGGATGGCTATCATGAAGTGCTTGAGCTGGCCCTGCTCGTAGGCCTGGGTCTTCTTGAAGCTCTCCGGCACCCGCAGGTAGCGGGTCTGGCCCTCCTCATCCGTGAAGACCACGGCCTCGGTCCCGTCTTCGAGAGTGGTGGCACGCTTGCCGTTGCGAAGAACCACTCGGGTTGCATGGATGTTCTCCCCAATGATTGTGAAATCTTCTGGACGGTTGATCATGTTGGATAGGAGATGCTCAAAGATCGAGCGATCGGAATTGGCTTTTCGCAGCGCTTCTCGCCGCTGTCTCGGGTTTGGGAACTGCGTTGTCACTGCACCAGTCCTTGACCGCTTTTGGAATCTCCAGGAGATTCTCCAACTTGGTAGCCAGAGGAATGGCACACTCCGGCGCAATCAGATCAACACCCGCCTCCATGCAGGCGTAGACCGCCTGGCGAACCTCCTCAGGACCTCGGGCATAGAGGAGTTCAGGGTTGTTCAGATTGCCGACCAGGCGAATCCGTCCATCCGCGATCTGCATCGACTTCTTGGGATCATTCTTGGAGTCGAAATGGAAGCAGGCCATGCCGGTCTGGGCAATGTAGTCCAGGCGATCCAAAGTGGCGCCACAGATGTGGAGGATCAGAGGACAGGGGATGCGCTCCTTCATTTCCTTGTGCAGCTCCAGCAAGAATTTTCGGTAGTACTCGCCGCTGACGAGGTCACCGGTGGCGTGGTCCGGAAAGGTGAGGGCGTCCGCTCCCGCATCGATCTGAGCCTGTGCGAAAACGACCGAGATCTCCTTGAGACGGTCCAGACAACGCTTGGTCTTAGCCGGGTCGTCGATCGACATGAGCAGAAAGGGCTCGACGCCGAAGACGTGATAGGCCAGCGTCCAGGGTCCCATCGCCTTGCCAATGATGGCGACCTCATCGCCGTACTCTTTTCTCAGACTTTCCAGCGCCTTCAAAACGCACAGATTGTCCGGATGCGTCAGGAAGTCCTTGGGAATGTGGACATCCTCCGGCTCTCGCCAGATGGGATTGTACATTCGCACTGTGGGCCAATTATCCTTGACCTCCCACTGCATTTCACAGCCCAGAGCGGACGACTCCTGGATGATAGTGAAGACGGGCATGATACTGTCAAATCCCAGCTCGGTATAGCCGGTGGCGGCAAGCCGCGCGTTCAACTCGGGATCACGGCAGGCGTCGGGAAAAGGAGCATCCACCAGATCCATCAACTCGACGGTGGCTACGTTGGTCGGGTTCGAAACCGGAGGTCGGTCCACCGGCTTCCCGGCCAAGGCGTTCAACACCCTATCCCTGGGCTTCATGGTTTCGATAAAGGCCATCAGTTTCTCCTCCGAGGCTTGGTCTTCTAGATCGGCGAGAATCCCGCCGTCCCGGTCGTGAGCTGTCCCCGCATCGCGGAAGCCTCCAGCCTGTCTTCTACCGCCGAGATATTGCGCGCGTATGGCAGCAGAACCCGAAGCAGTGAGTCGTGTCGATGGCCACAGGGGAAGGAAACGGAGTTATCGCTCACTTTTTCCATTTCTCCGTAGCGCACGAAACCGGCAATGATCGCGCGGAGTCGCAAAGGGACGTTGGGAGCTTCTCCTTCCGCTGAGACCTCGTAGACCCATCGATCTTCCACCTGTTCCCCAGAGACCTTCAAAGTGAGCTGCGTCTTAGTGTCCTTGATAGAGATCTCGCCAGAAGACAAACCGTGATTGGGAGGCTTCTCCACCGCCAGCTCAGCAAGAAACTTGACCGGTCTTTCGTGCAGATAACCACAAGGGAAACAGGCCTGATTATAGGTGGATTCTATGGCCGCCAACCCCCCGAGCTGTATCAACTGGTCCCGAATGGCCTGAATCCGGTCCTCGACACCCGGCCTGCGGCTAAAGGTCCACACGGTGAGGACTTTGTCCTTCACAAAAAGAGCCACGCTGATGGAATGAAAATGAGGATCGATCGGTATCAGTTCCAAGCACCGCCCGTAGCGTTCGATCACAACGGTAACGGGGAAGGTGTCGCCGCCTGACCTGTTTTCTAGCATCGCTAAAGACCCTCTCTTCGGCGCTCTCAGCGGCCCACACTGTCTGAATACTCGCGGCTTCAGGCTACACTAAGGCAGGTAGACTGTAAAGAACCGAGGGCGCCTTTGTGTCGCAGATCACAGGTCCTGTTGTTCGGGAGATAGCGCAGTCCCCTTCAGTCAGAGGCAAAATGGAAAAGATCCTTGACTTTGGCCAAGACATTCGTCCCACTCGATACTGCTCACTGCGACCTTGACTTGAAACTTGCCCCTTCTGCACAATGCACCTCATGGACGTCTACGAGGAAGTGGTTCGGGTCCGGAAACAGGGTGCAAAGGCCGCCCTGGCCACAATCGTCCGCCGCTTCGGCAGTACACCCCGAAAAGACCATGCCAAGATGCTTATCCACGAGGACGGCTCCTTCGTCGGCACCGTCGGCGGCGGATGTGTCGAGGCAGAGATCTGGGAAGAGGCCAAACGGGTTATGAACAACGGCTCTGCCACCCTGCTGAGCTACGAACTCACTCAGGACGACGCCGAAAACGAGGGTCTGATCTGTGGTGGAAAGGTCGAGATCTTCGTGGAACCGATTCTTCCCGATCCCAAGGTTGTGCTCATGGGTGCCGGTCACGTCGGTCAAGCCATCGCCGAAGCTGCCCATCGTGTCGGATTCCAGGTTGCCGTTCTCGACGACCGTGAGGCATTCGCCAATTCGGAGCGTTTTTCCCACGCCCAAGAGACCGTCGTGGGGCCGTACACTTCAGGACTCGAGCAGATCCAGATAGGCCCGACCTCTTTCGTTCTGGTGGTCACAAGAGGACACAGTCACGATCAAACGGCTCTGGAGCAGGCGATTCAGACCCAGGCTCAGTATGTGGGTCTAGTAGGCAGCCGCCGGAAGATTCAGCTGATCGTCAAGAACCTGTTGGAAAAGGGACATACTCCCGACGCATTCGATCGGCTCTATGCCCCGATTGGCCTGGAAATCGGCTCGGAGACTCCGGAGGAGATTGCCGTCAGCGTCCTCGCCGAACTGATCGCCATTCGAAAAGGCGTTCACCAGCGAAGTGAGAAGCAGCTCTTCATCGTGAAGGTCCTTGACAAAGCCAAACAGCAGGCACTCCAGGCCGAACAGGGCGAGACCAAAGAAGTCCACGTAGGTTAGTCGGACTCCCGGCCGCGCTGGATCATCCAGATTGAAGCTTCTCCATGAACAAGAACGAAGGCTCTTCCCTTCAAAATTCGCTTGTTCGATATTCTGTGGTTCGCCATTTCCGCCGGTTGCCTCTTCCCGAGCAAGGAAGAAAGGCTAAATCACACAGCGCAGAACGGCCGAACATGCGAACGCCGCACTGAAAGCCCTCTCAACGAAATACGCCTTCTTCCATCCCAATTTGACTACTCCACCCTCAATAGACTTCGAACCTTTTCTGCCAACTGCCCTTCCCTCACAATCTGCGCAGGCTCGTTGCAGAGGTCCACGACGGTCGACGCTTGAGCTTCACCGATCTCAGCCGCCTCCACGAACAAATCGACACGGCCCAAAAACAACGTGGTGAGTTCTTCAACGGACTGAGGTTTGGGTTTCCCCGAAATATTGGCACTGGTAGACACCAGGGGTTCGCCGATGGCTTCTAGCCACGATCGAAGGTAGGGCAATTCGGGCTGTCTGAGTCCAACCTTTCCGGCACCGCCAGAGATCAAGTCCGGTAGTCGTGGACTGGCCGGTAAGAGGAATGTCACGGGGCCCGGCCAGAGGGCTTCTGCGAGTCGGAAAAAGTCTGCTGGCACAGAGCGAGCACACCGCTCCACCCAGTCCAGTTCCGGGATGAGAAGTAGCACTCCCCGATCAGGAGGACGTTGTTTCAGCTCGAAAAGTCTCGCCAAGGCGGCCGCTTTTAGCCCTGAGCAGCCGAGACCATAGACGGTATCGGTCGGGTAGAGCACGATGCCACCCCTACGGACGACTGCCGCCGCCGCTTCGATCTGAAGCGGTTCCGCGTTGAATCGGTCGATGTGCAGACGACTGGAGCCCTCCTCTGATCGCTTCATGATCGCCTCGAGTGTGCCACCGAGAAAACTCTATTCATCTTGCTCTCCTGCTTCCTGGCCATGTTAGAATAGCACCGTCGTGCCTTCTCGCCCTGCGGTGATTCAAAACCGCGATAATAAAAGATTTAGACAGTGGAGCAGGTTTGTCGAGAAGCCTCAGGGACCGGACTGCCCCTGGCTCTGTGCCGAAGGATGGAAGCTGGTCGAGGATCTGTCTCAGGATCACCAGATCGAATTGCTCTTGTTCTCGAAGAGCCTCGCCCAGAATCCGAATGGCCGGCTCGAGCACCTTCGTCGACGGAGCCGGGAATCGGTATGTCTCAGTGAGGCGCTGCTGAAATCTCTTTCCAGCGTCGAGACTCCCCAGGGAGTCGTCGCCTTCTTCGGCAAACCCGCCTGGAGCTGGGACGATATCGGACCTTATCTGCTTTATGCCCACGAGATTCAGGATCCCGGCAACCTGGGGACACTGCTGCGAACCGCAGCCGCCACCGGACTCTTTGGGCTGGTGGCCAGTCCCGGGACCGTGTCCTGCTTCAACGCGAAAGTCGTCCGAGCCTCCGCCGGCGCAATCCTTCGGGTGCCATTTCTGCAAGGAATCGACTGGACCCAGCTCAAGTCACGCGGGGTCTGCCTCTGGCTCGCAACCCCCCGGCGCGGCCAGTCCTTGTTTCAGGCGCAGTTTCAGCCCCCGCTGGCCGTGGTCATTGGCAGCGAGGGATCCGGCGCTGACAACGCGCTGCTGGAGGAGGCTGATAAGCTGCTTCAGATTCCCATGAAGGCCCAGGCTGAGAGCCTCAATGCCGGAGTTGCCGGCGCGGTGATCCTCTATGAGATCTATCGCCAACAGGACATCCATGGATAGATCCCTCTTCCCCGATCAAGATCCTGCCGAAAGGACCGTCTCATCTTCGGCGCCTCTCGCAGACCGCATGCGCCCCCTATCACTGGACGAGTTAGTCGGACAGGAGCATATCCTGGGACCGGAGAGGGTGCTTCGTGACATCATTCGCTCGAGAAACATCCCCTCCATGATCTTCTGGGGCCCTCCAGGTGTGGGCAAGACCACGCTTGCCTATCTTCTAGCCCGTGAGACCGACTGCCGCTTCGCCTCGTTGAGTGCCGTTCTGGCAGGCGTCAAGAACGTCAAGAAGGTGGTCGAAGAGGCTGAGTTTGAGCGCCGTAGGGACGAGCGACCCACCGTCCTTTTCGTAGATGAGATTCACCGATTCAACAAGGCGCAACAAGACGCCTTTCTACCCCACGTCGAGCGCGGCACCATTATCCTGGTCGGGGCCACCACCGAAAATCCCTCCTTCGAGGTCATCGCGCCTCTCCTCTCCCGAAGTCGGGTCCTGGTCCTCAAAGCTCTGAAAGACGAGCACATCCTCCAGATCCTCGAGCGGACGCTTCAGGACCGCGAACGGGGTCTCGGCAACTGGAACCTGTCAGCGGATCCCAAGATCCTCGTTCAGCTCGCCGCCTTCGCCAATGGAGATGCCCGCGTCGCACTCAACTCGCTGGAGCTGGCCGCCCAGCTTGCCCGCACCCGGCACTACAAGCGTCCCAGACTTACGGCAGAGATTCTGGAGGAGGCGCTGCAGAAGCGGACCATACTCTACGACAAGGCAGGAGAAGAGCACTTCAACCTTATTTCCGCGCTGCACAAGTCCCTGCGCAACAGCGATGTCGACGCCTCCCTCTACTGGATGGGACGCATGTTGGAGGCGGGAGAAGATGCCATGTACATCGCCCGACGACTGGTACGTTTCGCTTCCGAGGACGTGGGTATCGCCGATCCAGCTGCTCTGGGGTACGCAATTGATGCCATGCAGGCCGTTCACTTCATTGGTCTTCCCGAAGGAAAACTGGCCCTGGGACAGATCACTGTCTATCTGGCACAAGCCCCCAAGTCCAACGCCCTCTATCGGGCCTATGCCGAGGTCGCCGAGGACGTGGCCAAGACCCGAAACGAACCGGTCCCCCTTCAGCTTCGAAACGCCTCGACTCAACTGATGAAGGATCTGGATTACGGAAAGGGCTATCGCTACGCCCATCAGGAGCCCGATCGTGTGGCCGATATGCAGTGCCTCCCCGAGAACCTGGCCGACCGGCGCTACTACCGGCCTACATCGGAAGGGTTCGAAAAGGAAGTGGCGGAGCGGCTCCGGACATTGGAGAGGCTCAAAAAAGAGCAGAAATCTTAGCCAGTGAGTGAGCCTCAGGCTCGACAAAGGCCAGAGCCGCAGCCGGATTCCCGACCAGGATCAGATTGACGTTTTCCTCTGTGAATCCCCTGGCTCCCATCCTTGGAAAGATATGGTCAAGGATATAAAACTAACAGTGGCTACCATACTTAAGTAGCTTGTCTTTAGAAGCCACATCATGTGATATCAGGATCTTCTCGCCGAATCCCTCACCGACCATGCGGGCAATCAGTTTCATTCTCCCAGCATCACTGGGAAAATCGACCCGAGTATTGTTGGGAAAGCAGGACCGCTCGTAGGCGAAATGGTCCCACTGCAGATCACAGCCCCGATCCGCAATATCGCGTAGGCACCTCCAGTCGAACACCGTGCGTTCCAGGTGACCTATTATCGTGCGATGGAGGTTCGCTCCTGCTTTCTCCAGGACCTCCAGGATCTCTTCGGGCGAGCGTTCGTCGCGACCAGGGTGGATGGTAATTGCGGCACCGGTTTGTCTCTGGGCTGTCGCAGAAGCTCGCAACACCTTGCACTCATTGCTCGTCAACGGCCAGGAGCAGCCGACCTCCCCGATGATTCCCGAGCGGACACCACTGGACCCCACACCGCTGACCACATCATGGATAATCTCATCTGCAATTTCGCTTTCCGAGCGACTCTCCATATCGGGCGGATGTGCAATGTCGACGTAATAGGACGAGCCCATGATGACGTGAACCCCGGTAGCCCTTGAGATTTGAGCCAGGCCCGCCGGATCCCGGCCGAGCCCTCGGCTGGAGACCTCGACCACTGACTCTCCTCGGAACTTGGCCTCATGTTGCTAACGGGTCGAGTCGTTCGCGGCTCTGTCGGATCTCCGAGGGTTGATGGTGGCGATCGTTTGGAACTTGATGCTTCTGATTTGGAGCTTGTTTGTATCTTGTACCTTGGATTTCCGAAGTTTCAGCTTAGCCCCGCCACTGGCTGCGCCGGATCGTACATGAAAGAAACTGGTGCCCCCAGGACAGGCATTGCCGATTCATGGAAGCCTGAAGCGCAAGCGAGGGGTTGGCGAACACCACGAATCGTCTTGACTCCCCCGCTGCGCTGCCCCATTTCGAGAACGAAACTTCGGTCGAGGGACGTAGCGGTGGCCTCCGAAATGCCGCCGTGTTCTTTCCTTCGAGCCTTGGGCTCGAAAAACAGCGGCTCGGAGGCCACCGCCACAGCTCTCCAATCGCGAAATCCGCCCATCCGCCGCAGAATGCTCTCTAGCGACCGCCCCAACCGTTGATGATCGTCTCCCGCAGATCGAAACCGAAGGAGCGAGCAGAAACGGCGACTATGGGCGCCCCCTGAAGACGTTTGTAAACAGAGACATTCAGCGATCGGTAAAGCTGTTGAGCCAGTTCTCCAAAGCGCTCCTCGTTGTACTTGTCGTAAACACTGCTACCCTGAGCCGAGTATCTGGTCGGGCTGAGCTTCTTCTTCTTGAACTGATCTACTAGATCCCGGGGGCTCATCCCTCTCTCCACAAAGTCGCTGACCATGGGACCTACCACGTCATAGTCGAAGGGGTCGGTTTGATCGGCTTTCAATTCGGCTGAAGGCGCAATCGAAAACACCTCTTCCGGAATCATGGTCCGTTCCCACCGACGGTTGACGTAGCGGGCCAGTCGATAGACATCCGGCTTGGGCAGATCGCCGATCACCGAAAGGCCTCCGACCATGTCACCGTAGAGGGTGGCATAGCCGAGAGCAATTTCCGTCTCGTTGCCGTTGGTCAGGAGCAGCGCCCCCTGGTCGTTGGATTCAGCCATCATGATGAGACCCCGCACTCGAGCTTGCAGATTCTCGCTTGTCACCGCCTGATTCAACGAGTGCAGATGGCGTTCGAACTCGCCCACGATCGAGTCGACCATGGACTGAATAGGGACTTCGTGGTAGTCCAACTGAAAATTCCGCGCTAGCTGGCGAGCGGCCTCCAATGTCTGCGACGAGTTGTACCTGGAGGGCAGGCTGTAGACAGAGAGGAGCTCTCGCCCCATGGCTTCGTAGGCGATGGCGGTCCCCAATGAGGAATCGATTCCTCCGGAGATCGCCTCCAGTACCCGCTTGAAGATGCCCACCTTTTCGAAATAGTCGCGTACGCTCATGACCAGGGCGCGGTAGATCTCCTCCTCCCGATCAAAAGGAGGAAGCCGGACAGCGTCAGACTGTCCCTGGTCGAAATCCACGAACTGCTGCTCTTCTTGGAACTGCCTCAGAACACAGGCCGGGCTTCCCTCCCGATCGAAGGCAAGGCTCATTCCGTCGAAGGGGATGATGTTTTTACCGTTGTCTCCCACGCCTACGGTATTGACGTAGATAATGGGAATCCCGTGACGCCGGATCTGCTCTGCAATGATCCGCTCGCGAACAAAGCGCTTTCCGTCCTTTTCGCCCGGACTACTGCCCACGAACGGACTTGCATTGATGCAGAACAGATACTCAGCGCCCTTGTCCCGAAGCAGTTGGCAGGGACTGGAATTGTACCCCTGCTCCCACAGGTCTTCGCAGATAAGCACACCGATGGACACGACCCCATCTGCTGCCTTGACCCTGATGGGTTCCACTTCGCGCCCCGGCTGAAAGTACCGCTTGTCCTCGAAATAGCGGTAGGACGGCAGTAGACGCTTGTGGACGATCTGAAGCACCTTTCCTTCTCCCAGAACAGCCGCGGCATTGTGTCTTAGCACACGCTGATCGGGCCCCAGCTGCTGCTCATCGAAGTCCAGAAAGCCGACGATGGCCGCAATCTCCTGGCAGGCAGGCCGGATCTCCTCGAGTAGGATGCGCTTGTTTTCCCTCAAGAATTGGAGATTGATTAGAAGCTTTTCATCCAGGCAGTACCCGGTTAGGCACATTTCGGGAAAGACCACGATGTCGCAGCCGTCCTCTCGGGCCTGGGCGATGCCTCCCAGGATTTTCCGGACATTACCCCGAAGGTCTCCGGTCTTGGGATTGATCTGAGCGAGCGAGATCCTGAAACTCATCTTTCTTGCTTCCTTGCTTCTCTGGCCTCGGGAACATGGCCTTGGAGCATCGTTATGATGTCCCGGGGAGGTTTATGAAAGCACAAACCTCGATGGCCTGTCCACGGCTGCTGCCGCGCCTCTACTCCAGATGGTCAGCCTGTGGTACCGTTTAGGGAGCACTGATACCGCAGGCTCGCTGGAGTGTGAGTTCGAGCGCCGCCGAAACGAGAGCGACTTGATTCGAAAGGTTTCAAAAATGCGTTACCTCCTGAGCTTTGGAGTTGCTTGTTTGCTCCTGAACCTACCGCTAATTTCCGACTCCGAAATTGCCGACTCCGAAGAGGAGGGAGAGCGCCTGAGCAATGCCAGGATGGTCCTGAAGGCGATCCTCGACACTCCAGACGAGGGGATACCGAGCGAACTGTTGAACAAAGCCGAGTGCGTCCTGGTTTTCCCTGGCGTCAAGAAGGGCGCTTTCCTCGTGGGAGCCAGTTACGGCAAGGGTCCCATGGTGTGTCGCTCGGGAATTGATTTCACGGAGCCCTGGGGTTCACCGGCCATGTATCGATTGGCGTCAGGAAGTATCGGTTTCCAGATCGGGGGGAGTTCGACCGACTACGTCCTTCTGGTAATGAATCCGTCGGGCGTGAAATCGCTGCTCGGAAGCAAGGTCAAACTGGGTGCGGACGCGACTGCCGCAGCGGGGCCCAAAGGTCGGTCTGCCGAGGCGGCGACCGATGCTGCGATGGGTGCCGAGATACTTGCATATGCCCGTTCCAAGGGTTTATTCGCAGGAGTCTCCTTGAAGGGTGGTACCTTGCGCCAGGACAACGGAGCAAACAAGGACCTCTATGGCCGGAAAATCTCGGCCAAGGAAATCGTCCTCAAAAAGGAGGTGTCCGTCCCCAAAGACGGCAAGCCTCTCGTGGATCTCCTCAAAGAGGTCTCACCCAAGAATCTTTCCAAATAGGCGGAAAAAGAGCCCTCGCTCTATCTCCGCGAACCCACTGGATCGATGCAACTACCTGGCTCCACGCCGGTTACTGCTCCAGAACCTGGATCCAGGCCAGACTGTGACGTCAGTCTCATCGATTGTGATGTCCACCACTGGTTGAGGAACCTCGACGACCTCCTCCCCTACCTTTCAACCGCTGCCCAGCGACAGGTTAGGCAACAGGGATTTCTCTTCCCCGGATCGGGTTACTTCAATGCTCCTCGGCAGGCGGTTCGAACCTACTTGGCGGACGGCTTCAACCTGGAGAACTACACCGGGCACGAGCAGGGCTGGGACCTGGGG
>CAUZIZ010000164.1:0-11833 GCA_963579905.1 Acidobacteria bacterium UBA6911
GTAAAGTCCGCTGTAAAGCTCTTTGCCGCTGTCCCGTTCAAAGTTCAAACGTCCCTCGGTCAGGGAGGACATGTTCACCGAAAGGGTCGAACCTTTGAGCTTCAATGGTCGTGTGAGCACCGATCCTTCACTCGTGGCATCCACCACTATCCGGCGAGTCAGCTTTCAGATCCGGAATCTGGCTTGTAGAATGGATTCTCCGATCTGAACGGCCTCGAATTACCGAGTCTTCAAGGGGAATTTCATGGCGAGAAAACTGAATCGAAGGGAGTTCCAACGCAATGTTGGAGCGCTGACTCTAGCCGGGACGAGCGTTGCCGCGGGCCAGTCTCCTGGTAAGAAGGAGGAACCGCTCTCACTGCCTCCCCTGTTCTACAACAACGATGGCAGCTTCCTTCTCTATTCCACCCCGCCCCTGAGAGCAGAGGACTTCGTCTACGAAGCTGTGGGACGCTTTGTTGGAACTCAGATAGGTGCCGTGGTTTGTCACATGTTCGGATTCGGGGATGCTGTCCCCCTCTTCCCCACGAAGGTGCCCGAAGCAGAGGGAATCGACAACGAGAGCTTCCACTATGTCAGTGAGTGGCGGATGCAGACGTGTATTCGCGGCCTCCTGGATCAGGGCATCGACCCCTGGCAGCTGGCGTTGGAGCGGGCTCACGAGGCTGGACTCCAATACTGGGCCGGATTGCGCTTCAGTGATCTACACGGTCCACGCCTGCAGTGGGCGAGCCGTTTCCGGATCGCCCACCCTGAGTACGAGCTGGGGGACAACTGCGGCTCAGGGGTGCACGGACCCGAGAGTGTCTATGGTGAGAAGTGTGTCGGCCTCAACTTCATGTTACCTCAGGTCCGCGCACACCGGTTGAGGCTGGTCGAGGAGGTGTGCACTCGCTACGACGTCGAGGGCTTCGAGTGGGACTTCTTGCGCGAGCCCGGCCACTACTTTCCGGATATCGAAAAGGGGCGGGCAATCTTGACGGAGTATCTGAGGGAGGCCCGGACGCTGATCGATCGCATCGGCGCTGATCGAGGACGGCCCCTGGGATTCGGCATTCGGGTTCCCGCGACGGTGGAAAAGTGCGATCAGATCGGGCTGGAGCTGAAGACCTGGATTCGGGAGGAGCTGATCGACTACGTCTCTCCCGGAGTCCACTGGGATACCGCTACCGGGATGCCCTTCAATGACTTCGTGAGCATGGCCCAGGGAACGTCCTGCCGAGTCTACGCCTGCACGTCGGAGCAGGTCGGGCCCGGGTACCACCGCCGTCCACCCGCCTCAGTGCTTAGGGCAGGGGCGGCCAATGCTTGGCGGCAGGGGGTCGACGGGATCTATATCTTCAACTTCCACCACCACATCGGCCACAACCTGAAGGAGCCCGAGGTTGTGTTCGGGGAGTTGGGCGATCTGCGGACACTCGAGCTCAAGGACAAGCTCTACGTGGAGACAGGCTGTTTTGACTGTCTCAAGAAGTATCCCCGCGGCAGCGACGTCTTCCAGGCTTTCGACCATCAGCTACCGGAGCCCTTGGTGGAGGGCGGCCGAAAGACGGTCGAGATCCTGGTGGCAGACGATCTGGAGATGGCCCGCCGGAGGGGTATGATCCAGGAACTCGTCTTGAAGCTGATCATGGTGGGTTTGACTCCCGAGGATCTTCTGGACTTGAGCCTCAACGGCCGCCACCTCCCCGATAATCCTCAACTGGAGATCCCCATGAACCGGGTAGGGCCTGGACCCATCGAGTACCAGGGCAACTTCATCATGTCCTATGATTTAAAAAACGGCGACTGGATCCGTCAGGGCTCCAATCGGCTCGAGGCCGTCCTCAGAAGGCGCAACCCAAAGATCGGGATCGAGCTGATCCTTCACAGCCTGGAGCTGAGCCTTACATACCGCACCCTCCCCACGCGAGTCTGATCCGCGTTTCCCGGGTCCTCCTTTGCAATCGCACACAGCCACCGGGTCCTCCCGTGCACAGGTCCACCCCGAAAGGGCTAGTTCCCTGTCCTCCGAGAAAGGGACTGCTTCCTGACCTCATGGCGCCTGAGAAGAGAAGTAAGGGCTTTGTTCACCTTCGCCGACTCTGCGGCCTTCCGCTGTTCAACCAAAACCTCAAGCGCGTATGCACTGTATTTGGCGATGACCTGAAACATCGAATTCAGCGAATCCAGGTCGCCCGCCGCGGCGATACTGACCAGCCAGTCTGCTGGGATCGTGTTTGGGAATCAAGCTGCTTGACCTCCGGCGTCGCTTATCCCACACTCTGGAAGCATGAAAAGGGGTCTGGTAACCGCTTTCGTCGCGCTCGCTGTCCTGGCTCCCATCTGCGCCGAACCCCCGCCGAGTCTGCCTTAACCGTGATTGTCAAGGCGGCTTCCTCCCCATTCGCCGATTTGCAGGGCTCATTTGCTCAGCCCCGCCCAAAAAGCCCATGGGAGCTCATGGGAGGAAACAATCTCGGCCGGTATACGACTACTAACCCGCCCTGCGGCCAGCAGCCCCCAGCGTGTCGACTGCCTAGACCGCCAAACCGGTCTAAGCCCTGGCTGAGCCGTGCTAAACTTCGTGACTAGCGCTCGATCTCGAAGTGGTTATCCCACAATTCTGCGCCCAACAACGTCACCATCGACTGGGCCCTGCGCGAGAATGTCCGGGCGCAGCTTCGCGTCATCGTCAAGCGTATCCTGCGCAAGCACGGTTACCCGCCTGACAAGCAAGAGAAGGCCACGCAGACGGTGCTCGAGCAAACCGAGACGCTCTCCCAGGAGTGGGCAGTCGCGTGAACAAGAAGGCGACAGCGCCACAGGCCTACAGACTACAATCTAAGGGAAACCACTGGGGATACTGCGCGTGAAACTTGGGGAACATCTCCTCACTTATATCGGGAACAGCTTGGGAAGTCCTGGGCCATCGATGTCGTGCCGAATCCGATCAGAAGCAGAACCGGAACATAGACCGAAAGCTATCAGCCACCTAGCACTATGGGCGGGCCGATCATCCCACAAGAAAGGTAGGAAGGACTTTGCCACGTAGTAGTGTTGAACGCCGGCCATCAAAAGGGTCTGTAACCAGATTGGCATGTCTTCGTATTCACCCGTGACAACCAAACCCCTCGGTGAATCAAGACCTCTTGTAGAACATTTTTCGATTGCTGGGTTGTTCCAAAGAACTAGTCTCTCTCGCCAGCCCCAGAATCGGTTCCAGAGTTTCGGGCTCCGCCCTGACGTTTCTAGTGCGGAAACGTCTCGTTCTAACTCGGCTAGCCACGACTCGAAGCTATTGAGAACTGCGATTACTCTGTAGGGATGGTTGAGCATTTCGATCTGATTGGCCCTGACGCTCAGACTCAGTTGCCTGTCGGTCGTTCTAATAGCATTTTTGGTCAATCGAGTCTGATAACCAACCACCATGAGCGTTACAAGGTTTAGAATAAGAGCAACTAGGCCAAAGTCGATGCGATATAGGGAGTTCAGTGATTCCATAACTACATTCTACGTCCTGACCTGCGCGCGCTGATTTATCCCCCTTGCCTGAGTTGTTCCCTATCTGCTCCCAAAACGCCAGTTCTCACTGTCTCCCAAATGTCTCCCACTGCGGTTCCTAATCTTTCCTAATGTTTCGGCTTTTCGGTTGGCGGAAAACCCGATTAACTGGTTGTTTTTCCTAACGTTTCCTAACGATTCGGCGATTACCCGCCAGGACTTAAAATCCTAAGGAGGGTCACCTCCATGTGGGTTCGAGTCCCACCCCGGGTACTTTCTTTTCTGCTTCAGGCTGGCCAGGTGCCGGAGATGTCGCTGCAGGAACAGGCGATAGATAGACGGAGTGCTTCCGCGCTTCCGGCCGTTCTCTGGCTCTTGACTTGTTGAGCTTCTGGCAACTGCTGATGTGACCCGTGGCGTACTGGCGGAGTACCTGGTGGCCCAGGCGCTGGGCATCGCTGAAGGTGTCCGCTAGGTGGCCCTTTCCCTGCGGCGGGTCTTTGCGGTTGCCGAGGACGGTCCCTCGCGGCCTCAGCTTGTTTGTGTGGCAGAGGCCGCCGCCGTAGCAAGAGCCTCTTCAGCCTTTTCTGAAACCTCCACCGCAACAAACCACTCCGCTGGGTAGAGATAGTCCTCACCTGACTCGTCCATTACTCGAAGATGCCGTCTTCGTGCGGCAGCTTCATCGGGAATCGTTCGGTAGACTTTCCGGACCTCCAGATCCGCATCCCCTTCGATCCGAATGCAGATGACGCAATGGCCCTCAATTCGTGTTCATGGCTATTCCAAGAAACGCTTGATCTTGAACTTCTTCCGCCCAATCCCACGCTGGGGGCCACTAAGCTGATTTGGGTTGGAACGGGCAAGGGCAAAGGCAAGGGGCGAAACCGCAGCCCCGGGGAACCTCCGCACACGCTACCCTAAAGTTATCTATTACTATATAGGCGATGCTGAGCCTCTTCCGATCTGCCCGACAAAAGGTCTTCCTGTATGGAATCCTGATGCTCGCGGTCGGCTTCTGGATCGGATGTCAGGGACCCGACTCTTCCAGTGATTCCGATCGCGCTCCTGGCCCTGTCACCTTCAACCGAGACATCGCGCCGATCGTGTTCAAGCACTGTTCGGGCTGCCATCGACCGGGGCAGTCGGGGCCTTTCGATCTGTTGACCTACGAGGATGTTCGCAAGCGGGCGCAACAGGTCGTCGTGGTGACCCAGAGTCGCTTTATGCCGCCCTGGCTCCCAGAGCCGGTTGGGGCTGGGTTTGTGGGATCTCGAAGACTCAGCGTCCGCGACCTGGGACTCTTCCAGCAGTGGGTGGATGATGGGGCCTTGGAAGGGGAGTCCCCAGACCTTCCTTCTGCCCCGCAATGGACTGAGGGTTGGCAGCTGGGCGAGCCCGACCTGGTTGTGGAGATGCTCGAGCCTTACACGCTTCCCGCAGATCCGGGGGACGTGTTTCGAAATTTTGTGATTCCCAGTCCGGTATCCCAGACTCGCTATGTGCGGGCCTGGGAATTCCGTCCCGGCAATGCCCGAATCGTACACCACACCGTGATTCTGGTTGATGAAACCCGGACCTCACGTCGTCTTGATCGTCAGGATCCTGAACCGGGCTATGATGGAATGCTCTATGCGGAGGCGCGTAGTCCCGGTGGAACCTTCGTCGGTTGGACCCCTGGTAAGTCTCCCTTTCAGGGCCCCGACGACATGGCCTGGCGGCTGGATCCCGAGATGGATGTCGTCATCCAGCTCCACCTGCTGCCCAGTGGCAAGCCCGAGCCGATCCGATCTTCCCTTGGACTCTATTTCGCCGACAAGCCTCCTACCCGAATTCCCACCATGGTCAGGATTGGATCCACTGTGATCGACATCCCGGCTGGGAAGAGCGATTACAAGATCGAAAAGGAGTACCGCTTGCCGGTGGAGGTGGAGGTGCTGGGTGTCTATCCGCACGCCCACTACCTCGCCAGGGAGATGAAGGGCTTTGCCACGCTTCCCGATGGAAGTAAGCAGTGGCTCGTTCATATCAAGAACTGGAATTTCGATTGGCAGGACGAGTACCGCTACCGTACGCCGATCCTGTTGCCTCGGGGAACCACCCTGTCAATGGAATTCACCTATGACAACTCCTCCGAGAATATCCGAAACCCCCACGTTCCAGCCCGCCGAGTCGTGTATGGGCCTCAGTCCTCGGACGAGATGGGAGATCTATGGGTTCAGGTGCTATCCAACGATCTGGCGACGCTGGAGCGGGATTTCGCTCAGACTGATCTTCTCGAGATCATCGGGGGCTACGAAAAGATGCTCGAAGCCGACCCCGGCAATCCCGACCTTCACGACACCTTGGCGCAGCGGTACCTGCGCCTGGGCAACTTGGAGAAGGCCGCTGACCACTGGCAGAAGTCGGCCCAGCTTCAGCCCAATCCGTGGGCGAGCTATTTCAATCTGGGCAACGTCTTTGATCAAAAGGGCGAAAAGAACCGAGCAATTACTTTCTATCGCAAAGTCCTTAGCCTCAAAGCAGATCATGTGAGGACTCATAACAATCTTGGGGTCGTGCTGCAGTCTCTGGGTAAACCGCGCGAAGCGATCCGACACTTTCGCCAGGCCTTGCACTTCGAGCCAACTTCTCGTGAGGCGCATAGCAACCTGGGCGGAGCCTTGGCCGACCTGGGCCAATTCGATGAGGCAGCCTCCCATTTTGGACAGGCTCTCGAGTCCGACCCCGGTTCGGCCGAAAAGCACAACAACCTGGGAAGCGTCCTGGCGCTGCAAGGGAAATTGGATCAGGCTGCCTCACACTTTAGACAGGCCGCTCAGCTTGATCCCGGGGGTGCCGAAGCCCACTCTAACCTGGGGAAGGCCCTGGCGTCACAGGGAAGGTTCCAGCAGGCGATCCTTCACTTCCGGAAAACTGTGAAGTTACGGACTGGGCCGGCGGAAGCACATCACAATCTGGGCAAGGCTTTGGCGAGAACCGGGCAGAGTGAGGAGGCGCTGGAGCACTTTCGAGAGGCCTCCCGACGCGAGCCAGATCAACCCGCTCCCCTACGGGAGATAGCTTGGATTCTGGCAACACATCCCGATGTCAGCGTACGGCAGGAAGGCGAAGCGATCCAACTGGCGCAGAGGGCATCGGAGCTGACGCAGCACCGGAGTCCCCTGATCCTGGACACACTGGCGGCGGCCTATGCATCTGCGGGCAGGTTTGACCAGGCCCAGCGGGTCGCGCAGGCCGCACTCGAGCTGGCTTCGACCGACCGCCGGGGGCAGACTCTGGCACTCGGCATCCAGGCCAGGCTAGAGCTTTTCAGGAAGGGAAGGCCGTATCGAGAGCAGGAAGGGGTCGAGGGGGCGACGCCCTGAGATCCTGCCTCCTGGGCCACCAGTTTTCATTGTCAGATTCCTAACAGTAGCGGCCTCTTCCAGGTGATCCAATTTCCTGAACTCATAACCTCAAAGAATCCATTTTCTTGAACAGTTTGTAATCTATTTGGCAACCCCAAAAACTCTAATTCACACCAGGACTGTCGTTTATCAACCTTGTCCACAAAGTTGGCACAGACTTTGCTTTACCCTTAGCGAGCAAACGACTGCCGGCGAAGGCAGGGGGTGCTACTGCCCCATGCTCAGTATGGGAAGGTTTGCCTGATGAACTTTCTCCTTGACGATTTGGGTATGGTTGTGTACAAAGCCTATCTAAGTTTGGAATACCGAAGAATACCGAAGACTAGTGTTTTAGTACACCAGGTCATTAGTACACCAGGTCAGTAGCAATAACAACAACAGGAGGCAAGGGTGTAATGAGTAACAGCAAATTCAAGTACGCATGGCTAGTAGGGGGGGTAGCGGTATTAGCCGTAACTCTTTTGACCCCGCCACTAGCGTACGGACAGGCTGCCGCTTCAGGGCGTATCGTCGGAACGGTCAAGGACCAGACCGATGCGGTCGTCCCGGGCGTGGAGGTCACGGCGACCAACACGGCCACCAACGTCCCCAATCTGGCGATCAGCAACGATCGCGGGGATTACATCCTTGACAAGGTCACTGCGGGTACCTACGACATTAAGGCGGAGCTTCCGGGCTTCAAGACCCAGGTCTCCCTGGGCGTCATTCTGGCGCAGACCCAGGTAGCCCGTATTGATTTCGTCTTGACACCGGGTGAGATTGCCGAGCAGGTCACTGTTACCGGTCAGTCCACCGTCATCGACACCGACACGGCCGAGGTCTCCTCGGTAATCGACGAAAAGAAGATCCTGGATCTTCCCCTTCGCGGCCGCGACCTGGTGAAGTTGGCCTATCTGACCACGGGCGGCACGCAGGAGAACCAGGAAACTGGTTACACCTCGCTGTACTCCTACGGCGGTGGCTATCCTTCCTTTAACGGACAGTACGCGCACTCGAACCAGATCATGCTGGATGGATCCAACAACATGGGCTACATCACGCAGCGACCGACGGTTCAGGCGACACCGGAGACGGTGCAGGAGTTCAAGGTCATCACCAACAACTACTCGGCCGAGTACGGACGAGTGGGTGGCGCGGTCATCAGCATGTTGTCCAAGAGTGGATCCAACGAGTTCCACGGACATAGTTGGTTGTACTATCGCGATGAGTCCTTTGACGCCGCCAACTTCTTCGACAACAAGTCGGGAGCCAGCAAGCTTCCTATTACCTACAACATCTTCGGTGGGTCAGTGGGCGGACCGATCATCAAGGATAAGACCTTCTTCCACGCCCACTACGAGCGCTTCAACGACGATAACCTGCGGACGTCGTTCCTCACGGTGCCCTCAGCGGCCATGGTGTCCGGGGATTTCTCCGGTAAAGGCGCCAAGGGACAGATTGGGCAGCTGTACAATCCGTTTGACGTGGTCGACGGCCAACGGCAGCCCTTTGCTGGAAACCAGATTCCGTCGGCTATGCGAGGTGCGGTCTACAGCGCGATCATGGCGCGGATGGCGCCCCCGACCCCAAACCAGCCGGGTCTGACCTCCAGCAACTACGGCTATGGCAGGGCGACCAACGCCACCATCGACAAGTACTCGATACGAGGGGATCACCACTTCGGCAACGACGATACCCTGTTTGCGCGTTTCAGCTGGCAGCGCTCGCCCCAGTTCGTGCATACGGGCCGGTATGGGGTTGAGGGCGCCTCGCAGGACGGCGTCTACCGTCAGTTTCAGGATCGCTCGCGTGGCTGGCAAACCGGCATCGGCTGGGTGAACCCGATCGGGTCGAACCTGGTGACCGAGTTCACGGCCTCCATCTGGGAGTTCACCTGGTTGATCTCTCGCCCGCTGGAAGAGACGAACTGGCCGCTGGAGTTAGGTTATGACGACGGCCCGCTTTGGAAGACTCGCCTGCCTGACGGCAGCCGCGGCGGTGCCAACATGCCTGGCATTAGCCCCAGCGGTTACACCGGCTGGACGGGTGCCACCGAGTCCCCACTCTCGGATTGGGGAATGGGCTACAAGTACACCGCTTCCTGGAGAAGGGGCGACCACTACTTGAAGTTCGGTATCGAGCACACCCGCAACCTGGACGTCAACTATCGCTGGATCCCGCCCTACCAGGCCGGACGTGATAGCTACGACGGGTTTTCCACTGGTCAGATCGTCCGCAATGACGACGGTAGCGTCGCCGGAGCCACTTTCGGTGAAGGCTGGGCCGACTTCATGCTGGGCGTTCCCTCAGGCGTGTCTGGGAACAACAAGGGACTCGGTGAGAACACGGGATGGTTCAACCAGTCGCACTACAACTGGTTCATCCAGGATGACTGGAAGGTGGGACCGAACCTGACGGCGTACATCGGTTTGAGGTGGGAAGCACCAATGCCGCCCTACTACGAGGGAAGCATGGACGGGAACTTCCAGACCGATTACTACTACTGCGCCAAGAAATACGCGCCAAACCAACGAATCGATCCGATCCAGATGGCACCCAAGGGTTTCGACATCCCCCTCTGGCAAGGACCCGAGGGGGCAGCCCTTGAGATTCAGAACCTGAATCGCCGGGGATGCCACGAGCCTAATTGGAGCTACTTTGCGCCTCGACTCGGTTTGGCCTGGAGGATGTTTGGCAACAACAGGACGGTCCTTCGTATGGGCGCCGGTCTGACCTACGATCAGGAGTTCGGTATCCTGCGGGCCCGTGTCATGCGACCGATTGACGGCGCGATCTCCAACATCACGACGCGGGGATTCGAGACCGTAGAGACCCTCACCGGCCAACGGCTTGGCATTGCCACCCAGAGAAAGCTAAGCGAATACCAGACCTGCTACCACTCTGAGCTGGAGTGGCAAGAAGGTCAGGTGTACTCCTACAACCTGTCGCTTCAGCATGAGATCTTCCAGGCAACCAAGCTGGAAGTCGCTTATGTCGGCAACCAGGGACGTCACATTCGTGAGATCAGTCCCTTTGGCGTGGCCATGCCGGAAGGTTATGTGGTCCCGCTGATTGGCGGCGGCTCGTTTGCGGCTTCGAACGACCCCATCACGGCCGGTCCTCGCGCCTGGATTCCAGGCGACACTGAAGACCGTGTGTGGAGCGGTCAGCGCGCTCGTCGTCCCTACCCGCAGTCGGTTATCAACGTGATGCTGCGGCCTCACGGAGCCACCGACTACAACTCGTTGCAGGTCAAACTGGAGCGCCGCTTCCAGGACGGTCTGGCCACGTCTTCAGGCTATACCTGGTCCAAGGCGATGGCTCACAACTACAACGGGACCTGGGGCGACTGGAGTGGATCGCGTGCCTTCGAGCGTCACACGCTGAAGGCGCCGATGCGCTCAGACCGTGCCAATACCTTCTACAACTCGACCATCTATGAGTTGCCCTTCTTCCGCAACTCACAGGGGATGACGAGGACGATGCTAGGCGGCTGGGAAGCCACCACCATCATCACCATGACCTCGGGCGCTCCTTTCTCGATCAACGCCGGGACGGACTACTGGGATCAGGGAAGCCGTTCCAGAAGGTATGCGGATCGAATCGGACACGGCGATCTAGGCGGCGCGGCCACGGTCGACCGTTGGTTTGATACCAGCGCCTTCGTCATTCCGGGTGTCGTCGACGCCGCCACGGGTCTGCGGGTCCAGGACAGCAGCCTGTGTGCGGCCGGAGAAGCCTTCTGCCACGCCTCAGCGCAACGAGCGCTGGGCAATTCGGCACCGTACCCCCTGCGGTACGACGGGGTTCCTCTGTTCGACATCTCGTTGCATAAGGTGTTTGAGTTTGGCGAAGAGAAGTCCTTCGACGTCCGAGTCGACATGTTCAACGCCTTCAACCACGCCATCTTCAATAAACCTCAAGGCAACATCGAATCCTCGAGCGTAGGCCGGGTGACTTCCGCAGCCACCGCACGCCAGATCCAGCTCGGATTCCGCTTCTCCTTCTAGTGTGCACTAGTTGGTACACCCACCCAGGAGGTCCGCTTCGGCGGACCTCCTGGGATTCTCGCCCCTCCTTTCCCCCGACCCACTCCTGAAGTAGAATTAGCTCGGACGGACGTTTGTCTGAGCGCGACCGCTGAGTGGCGACAATCCGAATCCAGGAAGGAGTCCAAAGATGGCAAAGGCGACATGGAACGGGACCGCACTAGCCGAAAGTGACAGTCCCGAGATCGTGGAAGGGAACCACTACGTCCCCCCCGGTTCAGTGAAACGCGAGTATCTACAGGAGACCGAATACCACTCCACCTGTCACTGGAAGGGCCTCGCCAGTTACTACGACATCGTGGTAGGAGATAAGGTCAACAAGGACGCCGCCTGGTACTATCCCCAACCCAACGAGGGTGCAACCCACCTCAAGGACCATGTGGCGTTTCCGAAGGGCGTTGAGGTCGAGTAGTCTACGGTTTCGAGGTCTTGGGGCTCGGGTTCCGAAGCCGCAGCTCATAGTTTAGGGCTTGATTGTGCCCCCCCTTCCGGTTAACAGCCCCCTCCTTCCTGTACGCTGAAGGCGGTAGTGCGGGTTGACCGCGCTTCGCGGGCTACCCTGGGTCAACCCGCACAACCCAACCAATCCCTACCCCAACGGGGTTGTTGCCAAGACCGTCCGATCTAACCGATTATGGGTATATGCCACAATCCCTATCCAAAGTATTGATTACATGTCATCTTCTCGACCAAGAGCCGCAAGCCATTTCTTAGGGATAGGAATGATCGCCTTAGACTCCACGAGTTCATAGGGGGAATCTCTAGAGAACAGGCTTGTCCTCCCTTCATCGTCGGAGGCACGAAGACCACGTGCACGTACTAGGCCCAAAACAAGTAGATGGAAGTGGATTAAACCACGTGTAAACACCTGAAATGCCCAACCTAACGGGTATTCTGGAGTTCGACAAAGAA
>CAUZIZ010000165.1:0-11589 GCA_963579905.1 Acidobacteria bacterium UBA6911
ACGCGAATCGGCGCACGCGAGCTAGCGGTCGAATTCCGGCCATTGTGTATGGGAGCGGTCTCGATTCGATTGCGGTATCGGTCGATCCCAAGGACCTCGAGAGGATCCTGCGCACAGGAGCAGGGCACAACACGATTTTCAAATTGACCTTCGAAGGGAACGCCAAGAACGTTCTGATTCGGGACTTTCAGGTAGATCCGGTCACGGAGGAGTTCCTTCACGCAGACTTCCACACGGTCATCATGGATCAGTTGATGACGTTCCAGGTACCCGTGGAGGCCGTTGGGATCGCAGAGGGTGTGAAACTCTACGGCGGAGTGCTGGATACAGTGCTCCGAGAAATTGAGTTGGAATGTCTTCCAACCGATCTGCCTGACCATATCAGGGTGGACGTCAACCATCTTGGAGTGGGAGACTCCTTGCGGGTTGGCGATGTTGAATTCGACGAATCTAAGATCCAGGTCCTCTCCGATTCTGGACAGGTCGTGTTTAACGTGATTCCACCGGCTGTAGAGGAAGAAGCGGAGGAGGAAGAGGTGGTCGAGGAAGAGGCAGAGCCCGAAGTGCGCAAGAAGGGGAAAGCGGACGAGGAGGCCGACGGGGAGTAGCCTCTGTTATATGTACTTGCGGGACTCGGCAACCCCGGACTCCGGTACTCGAACACCCGACACAATCTGGGCTTCATGCTGGTTGACCGACTTGCCAGTGAGTCGGGGGAGAGGTTCGACCATCTTCTCCCGACCTGTCAGGTATGCCCAGTGCGGCGCTTGGATCGGCGATTGATTCTGGCCAAGCCGATGACCTACATGAATCGCAGTGGGGTGGCAGTGAGGGAGCTTCTTGCCCGCTACTCGGCGGACCCCAGTCAGCTGATCGTTGGTTACGACGATGTCGCTCTTCCACTCGGGAACATCCGGCTTCGGCTCAAGGGCAGTTCTGGTGGACAGAAGGGTATGCAGTCGATTATCGATGCGGTGGGAACCACCGAGATTGCGCGTTTGCGAATGGGAATCGACGGTGAGCGCTCCTCCGCGGATTTGACGGATTATGTCCTGTCAAAGTTTGGCCGGAAGGAAAGGCTGATCGTTGAGGAGGTCCTCGATCAGGCAGTTGTGGCAGTTGATGCGATTTTGACTCATGGGTTTGCTCACGCTATGGCTCTGTATAACAGGCGCGCCGAGTCTGAAGGGAAAGGGTAGGGAGTGTTGATGATCTATCTGACGTTTGTGATGGCCCCTCAGGGGCTGGTGAGTTCTCTGATTCTGGCCGCTGTTGCCGGACTGGTAGCTGCAGGTCTGATCTACGTTTTCCTTAAGAGAATTCCGGTTGAAAACGAAACCATGGTGCGGATTTCCAATGCCATCCACGAGGGGGCCATGGTATTTCTGCGACGGGAGTACTCGATACTTGCCGTTTTTGTCCTGCTGGTATTCCTGCTCCTCAGCTGGAAGCTCTCTCAGGGGACAGGGTTGGCTTTTCTGTGTGGAGCCCTGTTGTCGATGACCGCAGGTTTCATCGGGATGAAGGCTGCCACGCGAGCTAACGTAAGGACTTCCCAGGCAGCGGCCGAGTCGGGCTTGGCTGGAGCTCTTAACGTCGCCTTTTCAGGTGGCGCGGTAATGGGACTCTCGGTTGCCAGCTTGGGACTGCTTGGTCTATCGGTTGCCTATCTGTTGTACCTGAACGAGGTCATCGCAGTCACGGACATCAACGGTTTCGCCATGGGCGCCAGTTCGATTGCACTCTTTGCCAGAGTGGGAGGAGGAATCTTCACCAAGACTGCCGATGTGGGAGCCGATCTGGTAGGCAAGGTCGAGGCTGGCATTCCCGAAGATGATCCGCGAAATCCAGCTACTATTGCCGACAACGTCGGCGACTGTGTCGGAGACACTGCCGGCATGGGAGCGGATATTTTCGAAAGCTATGTCGGTGCGGTCGTGGCGACCATCGCCATCGCTGCCGTCGGGACCTCGACGGTTCTCGACATCTCTCCCGATCGGAAGATGCTCTACATGTTGTTTCCCCTGCTGCTCATCGGCATCGGTCTGATTGCCTCGCTGATCGGGGTTGTTTCGATTCGTGTTCTGAGAAATCTCAGACCGGCAGCTGTTCTTCGAAACGCGACTTATGTGAGTGCCAGTCTCCTGCTAATAGGAGCCTTTCTTATCGTCAATGCAATGGAACTCGAAATTGGGATCTTCTACGCCGTATTGCTGGGGACGATCGCTGGGGTGCTGATCGGTCTGCTGACGGAGTGGTACACCTCGGGAAGTCCCGTTCGTCGGATCGCCGAGGCGTGCAAGACAGGGGTGGCAACCAATATCATTGCCGGTCTCGCCGTAGGGATGCAGTCGACCGCGCTACCTGTTATCAGTATTTGCGGCACGATTCTTATGTCCTACCACTATGCGGGCCTGTACGGGATCGGCATTGCCGCGGTAGGAATGCTGGCGACTGTTGGAGTCACCATGTCTGTGGATGCCTATGGCCCAATTGCCGATAACGCGGGTGGTATTGCGGAGATGAGTGGTCTGGGCCCTGAAGTTCGCAAGATTACCGACAACCTGGATTCTGTGGGTAATACGACTGCTGCGATCGGGAAAGGATTTGCTATTGGTTCGGCGGCACTCACGGCCCTCGCACTTTTCTCAGCCTATACTCAGACCGCAGGACTCAAGGTCCTGAATCTGATTGACCCCACGGTTGTTGTAGGCTTCTTTATAGGTGGAATTCTCCCCTTCTTCGTCGGCAGTTTGACCATGTCCTCGGTGGGTAGGGCAGCCTTCAAGATGGTGGAGGAGGTACGGAGGCAGTTTCGCGAGATTCCTGGCTTGATGGAGGGAAAAGCCGAACCCGATACTGCGCGCTGTATTGATATTGCCACTCGTTCCGCCCTCAAGGAGATGGTGCTGCCCGGGGTAACTGCTGTCTCTGCTCCAGTGATTGTGGGCTTCCTGCTGGGGCCACAGGCTTTGGGTGGCATGCTTGCAGGGGCCACCCTGGTGGGCGTCTTGCTGGCCCTGTTCATGTCAAACTCGGGTGGGGCCTGGGACAATGCCAAGAAGCTGATTGAAGACGGTCTTCTGGGAGGAAAGGGTTCCGAAGCACACAAGGCAGCTGTGGTCGGAGATACCGTCGGCGACCCATTCAAGGATACCAGCGGACCTTCGATGAACATCTTGATCAAGCTGATGTCGATAGTGGCTCTGGTTATCGCACCCCTGCTGGTGTAGAACGGGTTCCGCCGCTATATGCTGTGTTACAATGTACCGTTCGTAACTGAGGAACGTTGAAGAGGATGAGAGAATACGAGACCACCTTTGTCCTGGCTCCCACGCTGTCGGAGGAAGAAGTCGAAGAGACTGTAACCAGTTTCACCGGCGTGGCCGAGGAAAAAGGTGCGAAAGTTGTAAACGTGGACAACTGGGGAAAGCGTCGTCTTGCCTTTCCGGTAAAGAAGCACGACGACGGGTTCTATGTCGTCTTGACACTTCAGCAGGAGACCGTCGAGGCGGTTACCGAGCTTGAGCGTCGGTTCAAGGTCAACGATTCCGTGATTCGCTTCCTCTCGGTTCGGGTGGACGAAGAGCTGAAAACGGCCGAGACCTCGAGGCTGCGCCGGAAACCTCGCAGCCAGGAATCGGCCGAGAACCCCGACTCGAAAGCCGAAGCAGACGAGCCAGTTAGCTAGTATCTCCAAAGGTAAATCATGGCCAGACGTAGATTTTGTAAGTTCTGTGCTGGGAAAATCGATTACATAGACTACAAGGACATCAAGACCTTGAGCTTCTTCGTCCCGGAGCGAGGTAGGATTGCGCCGCGTCGACTTAGCGGCGTGTGCGCCACTCACCAGCGTAAGCTGAGGCGAGCCATCAAACGGGCGCGCCATCTGGCCTTGATTCCCTACGTGACAGACTGAGCGGTAGGGCCTGAGCGCATAAAGAATCTGACCCGAAGAGGCGAACCATGGAACTCATTCTAATCGACGACGTCTTCCACCTCGGCCGACGAGGGGATCTGGTCCAGGTGGCGAACGGGTACGGGCGGAATTACCTGCTTCCGAAGCGGCTGGCAGTCACGGTGACTCCCGGGAACCTGAAGATAATCGAGCAGCAGAAGTTGGCCCAGGTCAAAAAGGAGGCCAAGAACCAGGAAGATGCTGGGATCCTGGCAGAGGAGCTGAATCAGCTTCATCTAATCCTGAGCCGCAAGGTAGGCGATACGGGAGCTTTGTTCGGCTCCGTGACCACAAAAGACCTGTCCGATCTGATGCACACCAACGGAGTAGAGTTCGATCGAAGAAAAATCCAACTGGAGCAGCCTCTCAAGAGCATCGGCAACTTCAACATCGAATTGCGCCCCCATCCGGAGGTCGCAGCCCAGATGCTTGTCTCCGTGATTCCAGAGGAAGCCGGTCCGGTCGAGCGCTTGAAAAAGAGGGACGAGGAGAGTGACCAGATCGTAGCCGATCTGGAGGCCAAGCTAGCAGAGATCCACCCAGTCCAGGAACAACCCGAAGCGCCAGCGGAGCCCGTTCCCACACCCGTCCAGGACTCCCCGGAAGAGCCCACCGAAGATCCTTCTATAGCGCCAGCTACAGCTAGGGAGAAGTAATAGGAAGATCGTCGCGGAAAGGATTGCGTGCCGTAAGGCCCGGAAAGCGGGAAAAATCACGATCCGGCGTCGATCATAGACGAGAATGTTGGTGTCCAGGACAATCACCGCCTCCCCTCCATCACATCGAAGAGCGAATCCCGATCGTCTAGGTTGACCCCGGGAAGGATCTGTCCACTCTCCGTCCTCCAATGCAAGCGGTATCCACTCGGCCATAGGTGCTGGACCAGATAGGTCCGCAAGGCAGACTCCACAACGGCTCGGAGGGGAGTCCCGTCCACTGCAGCCCGATTCTTGGCTTGCTGAAATAGCTCATCGTTGATTTCAATGGTGGTTCTCATGCATAAAAACATATCTAGTAGAGCATGAATATGTAAATTCCTCCTTTGAAGGCACGGTGCTTGTTGGAATTCTCCTGGTTCTGGGTTTCTGGAACTGGGGATTTCTCGGTCCAGCGTTGGCGGAGAAGTAGCCTCGCTCCCCGCCGCGCTGGACCATTCAGGAAAGCAACTTAATGAGTCGGGATGCCGTGGCGGTGGTCTCCAGACCGCCGTATTCTTGTTTCGAGCTTTCGGCTTGAGCCACGTCGGACTGGAGGTCACCGCCACGAAGTTTCAGCTCACCAAATTTCCCTGATTATCATACGCCGAGTACACGGACGTCCAGATTGACCACCCGTTTGAAATGGGCTTCATCCTCAGGGCCGACAAGGAGACCAAAGCCCAGCCAACGGGCGGTCGCGGCGACGGCAATGTCATTCTGAGGGATCAAACTCCCACGCTCGGAAAGCTCGAAAAAGATATCGGCGTAGTGCTCGGCGACCTCAGCCGAAAAAGGCTCGATTCCGGCCGCACGACGCAGAGCTTCGAGGCGCGACAAGCGTTGTGCCGCCCGTCTCGCGGAACTCGCCAGACGGACACCGGTCAGGGCTTCAGCCCAGACAATGGCAGGGATGGCCAACTCCTCGGTTTCATCGAGGTCTATCGGCGAGCCCGCCCCAAGTGCTCGTTCCCAGGCGACTATCGCCGAGGTGTCGATGATCAATCCCATGGACTCTCTGGAAGCCTGTCAGCATTATTGACCTTCTCCAGATCGTCCGCGAAGGTTGGGTCGGCTGGCAGTTGGCGGACTGCGGCCAAGAGTTCCCCCCAGGTGGCGCGACCTGAGCCTTTCGCCGGTGACAGCTCTGCAACCGGCCGACCGTTCTTCGTGAGGATGAAGCGTTCCCCCTTGTGTTTCACCCGAGCGAGGTAGTCCCCCAGGTGACGAGCAGCTTCCGTAGTGCTGATGGTAGTAAACATACGTAAAACCGTATTATACACAAACCTGGGCTTTGACCCACCTGGATTCAAGGAGAAGAACCGACGGAAGGCGGGTCAGAAAACTACAAACTGCGGTGAAGTTTTCCTGCTGAAGACCGGGAAAAGCACTTTGTCTCTGGTGATGATCGACTTTTCGAGGGCCTTTCGACGGCATAAGGATCTAATGGACCCCAAGAACCTGCTGCCCTGCAAACTGGATCGCAGGTTCTACGACGGGATGAGGGAGCTGACTGAAGGTGGGGTGAATCGACTTCTGGCCGACCTGCTGACAGAACACGAGCTGGAAGGTCTGATGGCACGCCGGGGCAAGATTGTCTCTCACTTCCATCAGCAGATTGCACAGAAAGGGGAGAATTGGGTCCTTTGCAGTCTGCTGGGACATTGATTTGAAACTTAAGTGTGAGCAGTGAGCAGTGAGCAGTGAGCAGTGAGCAGTGATGCAGTGATGCAGTGATGCAGTGATGCAGTGATGCAGTGATGCAGTGATCAGTGATGCAGTGATGCAGTGATGCAGTGATGCAGTGATGCAGTGATGCAGTGATCAGTGAGTAGTATTGGAAAAAGCTGTAACCGGACGCTGCCGCAAGCAGGTGAGCTGCAAGTATTGCGCAGGCAAGTCCGACAGAGCCGCGAACGGCTTGACCCGTTAGTAACATGAGGCCAAGTTCCGAGGAGAGAGCTGGACAACTCTTCCCCACGCAGTGACGCACAATCTCCCCCATCCTCAACCTGAAGTTTCCTCCTGAATGATCCAGTGCGGCTGGTGGCGGGAGCAACCTGAAACTCCGTCGACGAGAGATCTACAACCAGCGCAGGTACTGTTGGACGATGTCGATGCCAACCAGATCGCTGTAGGCCTGTTGGAGTTGATGGGTAATTGGACCCGGGACCTGGCCGGTGCCGATTCCGGTACCGTTGACGGTGGAAACCGGGCAGACGCAGAAGCTGGTGGAAGTCACAAAGACCTCGTCGGCGGTGTAGGCATCGAACAGGTCGATATCTTTCTGGTAGACAGTAATGCCCTCCTTCTCGGCCAGTTCCATGGTGACCTCACGGCTGATCCCAGCGAGAACGTACTGTTCTCGCGGCGTGAGGACTGCTTCGTCCTTGACGATGACGATGTTGCTGCCCATTCCCTCACACAGGTTGCCGTTGATGTCCAGCGTGATGGCCATGGCGTCCGGATTCTGGCCCTTCACCTCAAGATCGGCCAGAACTAGGTTGATGTAGTTGTTCATCTTCGCCCTCGGGCTCATGGCCTCTGGGGGTGTTCTCCGGATCGAAGGGGTCACTATCGCGAGACCATCCCGGTACAGCCTGGCTCGCTCCTTCAAGGGCAGCGGCAGGCACTCAATGATTACCGTGGGCTTGAAGGTGGAGGGATCCTCCTGGCTGATCCCGGAACCGCGAGTAAAGCGCTGCGTTACCCAATAGTCGTCGTCATCGCCCAGAAGAGGCAGGTTGGCCTCCAGGACCTGCATGGTCAAGTTGGCAAGATCGTCCTTGGTCATGCCCGGATCGATACGCAGGTACTTGAGGGAACGGAAAAGCCTGTCCAGGTGCTCCTCGAGCCTGAAGATCTTATGGCCGAAGGTGCGGGTCGTATCGAAGACGGCATCGCCGAGAAGAAAGCCCCGATCACGAATGGAAATGGTGGCTTTGCTCTCGGGCACGATTTCGCCGTTCAGGTAGGCAACTCTCTCATTCATGCATTTTCCTCGTTGGAGAGGGGAGTTTCATCGAATCTATCTTCGGACCTTCAGATTATGCCCCAACAACGAAGGGCATCCATTGGTGTTCCTCGAGCACTCCAGCTAGAATACTTGGGATTTGCAAGCCGATTCAAGGACATCGCCGAAACGGCTGCTCAGGGAAGCTATATGGGACGGATCAAGGGGCCGGCGATCTTTCTAGCCCAGTTTATCCGCGATCAGGCACCTTACGACAATATACAGAGTATCAGCCGCTGGGCAGCCGATCTGGGATACCTGGGTGTCCAGATCCCGGGATGGGACAAGCGGGTCATCGATCTCGATTTAGCCGCCAGCTCCCAGACCTACTGCGATGAGTACAAGGGCGGGATCCAGGGAGAGGGCCTTGAAATCACGGAATTGGCCGGCTACCTGGCCGGGCAGGTGCTCTGTACCCATCCTGCCTACGAGGCGTTGTTCGAGGGCTTTTATCCTCCCGGTCTTACCGGGGACTCAATCACCAACTGGGCCAGAGGGGAACTCGAGAAGTGCGTCCATGCCTCTGTGAACCTGGGACTGGACTGTATCCCCGTACTTTCGGGAGCCTTCGCCTGGCATCTCACGTATCCCTGGCCACAGCGGCCGCCGGGGATCATCGAGAAGGCCTGCAGTGAATTGGCGAAGCGATGGCGGCCCATCCTCGACCTCGCCCACGAGAGCGGCTGTATAGTGGCCTACGAGCTCCACCCGGGATCGGATATCTACGATGGAGCCACCTTCGAGATGTTCCTGGAAATGGTGGACGACCACCCGGCAGCGTGCTTGAACTACGATCCCAGCCATTTCCTTTTACAGCAGCTGGACTATCTGGAGTTCATCAAGCTCTATGGCGACCGAATCCGGGGGTTCCATGTCAAGGATGCAGAGTTCCGCCCCTCCGGCCGGGTCGGGGTTTATGGAGGCTATCAGCCCTGGCAGCAGCGGGCAGGACGATTTCGCTCCCTGGGAGATGGCCAGGTCGACTTCCGGCGGGTGTTCACGCTGTTGACCGAGGTCGGCTTTTCCAGTTGGGCGGTGCTGGAGTGGGAGTGCTGTATCAAGAGCCCAGAGCAGGGGGCGGCCGAAGGTGCGCCGTTCATCAAGAGTCATATCATCGAGACGACGGAAGTCGCCTTCGACGATTTCGCGGGCGGACAGAGCGATCTCAGGAAGAACCGCAGTGTCCTGGGTTTGGAATGAAGGAGAGGCAAATGAGGACCGGTATAGCGACAGCCTTGACTGTCGTCTTTCTGGGAATTTTTCCAGGGCATGGAGAGAATATGAAGTTTCACGATCGCAGCGCTTGGCGGCTGGAAAATGACCAGCTAAGGGTCACGGTTCTCGAAGGCGGCGGGCACATAGCCGAGATCGTCCTCAAGAATTCTGCTGGGGGAGAATCCATCAATCCTCTCTGGATTCCGAAGTGGCCTTCGCTCGAGCCCTGGGAATTCAGCTTCGAGAAACATGGAGACACCTTTGGAAGGGGCTCCGAATCCGCGCTTCTTGCCAGCATCATGGGGCACAATCTCTGCTTCGATTTCTGGGGAGCCCCGTCTCAGACTGAATTCGTGGCTGGTCTAGCCTTTCACGGTGATGCTTCGCTGGTGCGCTCTGCCAAGATCTCCCAGGATGCCGAATCGCTGACTCACCACTTCGACCTCAAAAGGTCCGGGACGGCGCTTACCCGGACGCTTCGGATGGTGAGAGGTCAGCCCGTGCTCTACGTCGAAGAGAAGGTCGAGAACAAGCTCGTCATCGATCGGCCCTTGGGCTGGGTGCAGCATGTCACCTTCGGGTCTCCTTTCGTGGATCCAGACGCGTCGTTTTTCGATGCCTCCGCGACCAAGGGACACGTCACCAAGGGAGAGGAGGAAGTAGCTGCGCAGTGGCCTGTAGGTTCGTCGGAGAGTCGCGAGCAGGACCATCGGCGCTTCGCCCCTGAGGCTCCCAGCGGAAAGATGTCATACTTCCTCCTGGATCCCGCCCGGGAGGTTGAATTCGTCTCGGGTGTGAACACCAAGCATCGGCTTCTGCTAGCCTATGTATTCCAGCGCCAGGATTTCCCCTGGGTGATGGTATGGGAAGAGAATCGACGGATTCAGGATCCTCCCTGGAGTGGGAAGGAGATGACCAGGGGGATGGAATTTGGCAATACTCGAATCCCCGGAACCATGCAGGCCTACTTCAAGCGGCCGCGGATTCACGATACTCCGACTTTCGGATGGCTCACGGCGAAGGAGAAGCGTACCGTCAGATACCTGGCTGTTATGTCCTTCATACCCGAAGGTTTTACTGGCGTTCGAAACATTCGACTCGAAGGCTCCGAGATTGTGATTGAAGGAATCGGCGTGAAGACGCCTCTACGCATCAACTATCGACCGGAGCTTTTTGTCCCGTCGCAGCCGTAGTGGCCCCATCGGGGATGGTGAAACCCCTCGCCTTCAGGCGAAGAGAAGGTCCCCGAAGTCCTGCAGGGACGGCAGGGTCAACTTCGTGTGAAGTTGAAAGTGGTAGAGTCGGTCTCTGACGTGGCTTCGGTCTCCAGGCCGAAGTGTAGCGGTCGAGCCTAGCTCGACCAACGGCGGCCTGGAGACCACCGCCACGACGAAGGTCAGCAGAGATGAGTCGAATTCGCGAAGCGCCGACGAACGCCATGCCTTCCATAGCCGAGGAGGAGCGACAAAGAAATCGGCGCGTCCCGTCGCCACCCGTAGGGCAGATGGGGGTTGCGGACGATCTCTGCGTTGGTCGTCGTCGAAGATGGCCAGGCATCGTCTTCCTCCTCCTGCCTTGATCTCGCCTCGCAAGCCCCATCTGCAAACGTTACCGTATTTATGAAATGGTGTGCTTAGCTAGATCGTGAGGAAACCACCCTAGCGACCCAGCAATTGGCCTATTTCCCGGCCGAGCTGGGCTTTGGAATAGGGCTTTCGAAGTACACGGATCGAGCTTCCGTGAGAGTCGTCATCCAATTCGTGGATCTCGGACTTGAGGTAGTGGCCCGTGACGAAGATGGCGGGTAGATCGGCTTTCAGCGCACGCATCCGTTTGTAGGTCTCAGGACCGCTCATTCTGGGCATGATCACGTCCAGCAAGACCAGGTCGATGTTCTCCCTCTCCCTCTCAAATATCTCAACGGCTTCAACTCCATCTCTTGCTCTTAGGACCTCGTAGCCGAATCCTTCCAGCATGCGCACCCCGATTTTGCGAACAGTGTCATCATCTTCAATCAACATCACGGTTCTACCACGACCCTCCAATTGGAAGGTTTCGGCGCTTTGGGTCTGAGCTATTCCGATGTCTTCAACTACCGGGAAATATAGCCTGACCGTTGTTCCCTTTCCCTGCTCGCTCTCGACCCCGATGTAGCCATCGTGCTGCTTCATGATTCCGTAGACGACAGCCAGTCCAAGTCCGGTTGCCTTGCCCACATCCTTGGTCGTGTAGAACGGTTCGAAGAGGCGCTGCTTTGTCTCTTCCCCCATACCCTCGCCAGTGTCTCGCACCGATATCTCGACGTAGTCCACTGATTTGTTCGCCGGCAAGTTCGGGTCACCGATCGAACTCCCGGGGACCAGGTCAGTCTAAATCGTCAATCTTCCGCCTTCATTCATGGCATCCTGCGCATTGATGACGATGTTCAGAATCGCTTGCTCGACCTGTCCGGAATCCGCTTTTACCATGAGGGGCTGTGAGCTCTTGTGAAACCCCATCTCGATGTTCTCACTGACGATTTGTTCGAGCATCACCACGAGCTCTGCAACAACGTCATTGGCGTCAAGGGTCTCGAGTGTGAGGATCTGCTTGCGACTGAATGCCAGGAGCTGTCGAGTCAAGAGTGCCGCCCGGTCCCCGGCCCTGTGGATCCCCTCGATCTCCTGGCGATGGGGAAAGTGGGAAGGCAATTCCTCCAGGAGAATCTC
>CAUZIZ010000166.1:0-11471 GCA_963579905.1 Acidobacteria bacterium UBA6911
ACTTCGGTTACGTCTGCCGTGATTGTCGCTACCGCCAATGACAGAGCCGTGACTGCAAAGGAGCGGTCCCGATCACCGATCGGGACATGCCACAAAAGGAGATGCAATCGGCCACCGTCTGTTTGGTCGGTTGTTTCCGGAATCCGTATGCCGGGACCGTTCCTTTGCAGTCACGGCTCTGTCGTTGGCGACTCTTGGATGATCTCCTACCAAATGAAGTTTCAGCTTAGTCCCGCCCCCGCTGCGCTACCCCATACGAGAAAGAAAATTCAGTGTCCTACAGTGGCACGGGCATCCCTGCTAGAGGCCCCACAATCACGGCCTGGAAGGCCGTGCCACGGTTTCCACAGACAAGGGACGTGCGACGTTCAGACGTTTCGACGTGCGACGAATTCTTGAAGTTTCAGGTTAGATCTGCTCCGCTTCGTCGGCCCAGGTCACTGCCGATTGAAAGAGGGCAGGAAACTCGGACTCGGGAAGATCTAGCTTTTCCATGAGCAGGAAAAGGTCACCCAGTGTCCTCTTTGGTAGGCCAAGACCGTCTCCAGTGGGACTTGCAGGGGACCACCGTGTCCCCCAAAAGAGCCGCTTTGGCGTCGTCGGTCAGAGGAACATGAGTGAGGGCTTCTTCCATCGGAAGTCCCAGGACCGCATCTATTGCGGAGAACATGCCCATCAGGAAAAAGTCGAACTTGCGCCTTTCCATTCCCATCACGCAGCCCAGGGACTCGCAGGCGCTTGCCCGAATCAACGAAATCAACATCAGTTCCTTGGGGTTGTCTTCCGCAAAGGTGGATAGGATCACCAGTGAAAACAGCCTTCTCAGATTCTCCTGGCCGAGAAGGGTGAGGCTATGCCAAATGGATTCGACATACTTCACCAGTCCCATACCAGTCGTATTGATATATCACAGCAGCTTGTAGGTTAGAGCGGCATCCCCTTTTACAATACGTTCGATTTCGGAGAAGTCCACATCGGATCCTCGGACCGCTTGGATCAGTTGGAGATAGGCGAATTTAAAGGCAGGCACCTCCTTACACGAGAGGACCTCCGGCTTGCTGAAGAAGTAACCTTGAAAATAGGTGTATCCCAGTTCCACAGCCTCATCGAACTCCGCCACAGTCTCCACCTTTTCCGCCAGAAACTCCACGCTCTTGTTACGTATAAGGCCAAACAAATCACGCCTTTCCTCCGGTCCTGACAACAAGAAGTCAACCTTGATGATGTCGGCCAGGGCGATCAACGGCTCAAACTTGGCGTCAAAGACAAAGTCGTCCAAGGCCAGGCGGTAATCCTGAAGTTTCAGCCTTTTGCAAGCTTCGACTACCGTCTCTTCGGGCTCCACCGTCTCAAGCAGTTCAACTACTCTACGTGTTCGGCTTCACCTTGACCTGGTTCGACCACTCAGGAGTGTGTCAATCCTGAAGGGATTCCGTATTTCAGCCCAGGGTTTCCGAACCCTGGGTCGTCCTATTTCCCCTTCATATCCACCCATGAAAGGGTTGATTAATCAAAAGTTACATCGTTTTTAAATATTTTTTAGGTTGCCTGGATGAAGCAGTGTACGCAACCCTTTCAGGGTAGATTCCTGGGAGAGAGGACCGACAACCTAGGGTTCGTAAACCCTGGGCTGGAATACACAATCCCTTCAGGATTGACCTCGATCTCTAGGACGCTAGAAAACCTACAGAGAAGCCTTTCTGACTCAGTGCTGTTTTATTGACCAGCAGGGCTCTATCCGGACTCTAAAACGGACTTTTTCGACACCCTCTTTAGGGCCAGGTATCGGGGTGAGGTGAAACTTGAGCCCGCTTCAGGAGGATCTGCCCCTCACGTCGCGCGGAGACCCGGCCCTGAAGGACCGCTCTATTTCGCTTCGCGCCAGCCCGCTGAAGCGGGCTCCTGGATAGCGTTAGCCGCAGTAAGACTTCTGTTCGGGCGGTGCACCTAGAAGTCTGGAAGTAGGGAAAAGTTTCTTTCTCGAATGCGGCTAGAACAGGAGTTTCACTCCCACCTGGATGTGGCGAGGCTCACCAGCGGATAGGACCCTGCCAAAGGTGGGCGAGCCCATAAAGATGTCGGGGAGGTCCAAATTAGGCTGATTGAAGAGATTAAAAGACTCCACCCTAAACTGCAGCGTCACGGTCTCATCCAGCTGGGCATTCTTTACCAACGACAGGTTGATGCTTTGAAAACCCGGACCCTCCAGGATGTTCCTGCCGGAATCGCCAAAACTTCCGAAGGCGGGAAAGCTGAAGGCCCCGGTATCGAACCAGCGCTCCGGCGTGGACTGGTTGACCCGGCCGTCTGAAAGTCGATTGGGCCGGTCGTTTGCCCCAAAGCCTAGAATCGACCTGCCGGTGTTGCTGTTATCGATTTCGGGCAGCAGCGCCACCGTAAAGGGGCGTCCGCTCTGAAAGGTCAGGATCCCAAAGGTCTGCCAATCCGCCAGAAAACTGGAGAACCATCCCTGACTCCCCAGAAAAGCGTGCCCTCTGCCGACGGGTAGCTGGTAGGAGTAACTCAGAGCAAGGCGGTGTCTCAGGTCGAAGTTGGAGCGGCCCTTCTCCGCCCTGACGTTGAAGCTGTCTTGAGGAAAGTTGGGATCGCCTGCGCTACTGAAGAAGTTGGAGGCGTCGTCCATCGATTTGGACCAGGTATAGGAACCCAGGAACGAGAGCTGAGAGCCTAGCGTCCGCCGGAACCTCACCTGCAGGGCGTGATAGGTAGAACTGGCTCGGGATTCTAGAAGGTTGATGTCGTCGAATCGGGGATCGGGCCGAAGATTGAACTGTTCAGAAGAAGGCCGAGGCTGGTTGATATCACGGGCGGTCAACAGCTTGGTTCCCTTCGACCCTGCATAGCGCAGCTCCAGCGTCTGCACGTCTCCCAGCCGCTGCTGCAAGCTGAGACTCCACTGCTGGGTGTAGGCGGTTCGCAAGTCGGGCTGAAACGCCAGGACCGATGAAGGCAGCGTCAGAGGAAAGAAATCCGGAAACGGATTGTCCAGCGTCAGTGGTAGGCCGGGAAGAGAAAAGAAAAGCCTGAAATCGAAGAAAGGAGGATTGAAATAGAGACCTTCTCCCGGAGCCAGGGCGGACTGGTCGAAGTAAACTCCATAACCCGCCCGCAGGACTCGCTCGTCTCTCGCGTCCAGTGACCAGGCTACTCCCAGCCGGGGCCCCCAATTGCTGCGATCGGCCTGGTAGCCGCTGCGGGGAACCCTGTTCGTTCCAACTTCGACCAACTCCCTGCGCTCCAGATCGTAGACGTTGGCCCGATCGCCAGCATCAACCGGAGGCGAGTTGAACTCATACCGGATCCCTGCCGAAATCGACAGATTTGGCCGAACCCTGATCTGATCTTGAAAAAAGAAGTTGTAACTCTCTGTCCGCAGATGCTGGTGATTGTCCAGCCGTGCGCCTCCGCTCAGGGCTGGAAAACCCAAGAGCACATCAGCCAGAGCGTTGCCGGAAAACGCCTTATCCACGAAGTTCAGGAACCCGCGCGACTGCACGTCCCTGAACCCGTTCTGTTGAAGCGCGCGAAAATCAGCTCCCAATTGGAGAATGTGATCCCCACGTACCCAGGTCACCTGGTCTGCGATCTGGAACAGATTGGAAACGCTGTGCTGGGGATTGTTGAACTCGTCCCCCAAAGGCGAGAACCCGCTGATTGAAATGAAGCTCAAGCCAACATCTCTGGGATTTTCGGAAAGCTCGGATAGCCCCACCCTCTGGTTGACACTGTTGCCGAGATTCTCTTGAAAGGCCCCCGCCGCCACTCGGTTGAAACCGACCCGCACTTGATTCAACACGGCCGCCGAGAACACATGGGTCTCGCTCAGCATCAGATTCTGGGCCCGGCTAGGGACGTCCGTGCCATAACCCGGAACCGCCGAGAACAGCGCGCCAGAGAAGGGCTCGAACAGATCCCGATCGCCAAAGCTGTACCTCAGGCTCAAATCCGAAGACTGAGACAGTGAGTGGTCGAGTCGAAAGTCAAAGTGATCGTCCCGATCTCGAAGAGTGGGGGAGGAGACAAAGTTCTGGGCAGAGCCTGCTCGATTGGGTAGCGGATAGAGTCCCGCCAGGGCAGAACCGATAGGGTGCAGACGGGAGGCGGGTATTTGCGCCACAGCGAAAGGCTGACCGGTAAACGGATCTCTTGGGGGCCGCAGTGATTGAGAAAAGTCTCCCGCGCGCTCCAACTGGGTCGGCACGGTGGTTGTCCGGGTAATTCCCCGACGCACACGCCGCCCCTCGTAGTCGACGAAGAAAAAGGTCCGATCTTCGACAAAGGGCCCTCCCACCGAGCCGCCGAATTGGTTTCGCCGATATTCCGGATCTGGCTCGCCGGCCGGAACAAAGAAGTTCCGAGCATCCAGAGCTGCATTCCGAAAGAAACCATAGACGGTCCCATGGAGGTCGTTGGTTCCCGACTTCAGGACGACATTGATCTGCCCTCCGACACTTCGCCCAAACGATGCATCGTAGGAATGGGTGAGCACCTCGAACTCCTGGATGGCATCAACCGGTGGATTGACTCCGAAGGTGTTGAGCTTCGGATCGATGTTGTAGACGCCGTCCAGCAGGACGCTGTTGGCGTCTTCCCGAGCCCCACTGATGTTCAGGGCCAGATCGCCTCTCACAGAGCCGGCCGAGCCTGGTGCAGCCGGCGATACACCCGGCAGCAAGAGGCTGAGCTCGTAGAAGTTTCGCCCATCCAGGGGTAGCCCTGTGATCTGGTCATTCTCGATCACGGTCCCCAGAGCGGCGTTATCCCTCTGCAGACGGGACCGGTCAGCCACCACAAGGACCTCTTCATCCAGGTTTCCCTTCTGCAGCTGGACCTCAATGTAGGCCCGCTGGTTCACCCTCAGATCGAATCGCTCCACGTGCTTCCGAAAGCCCTGCAACTCCACCGTCAATCGGTAGGAACCAGGTGGCAGCAAGGAAAAGAACACCCTGCCCCTGGATCCGCTGATCATGGAGCGAGTCCGGTTCGTCGCTTCCCGGCTCAGGGTAACCATCGCTTTCGACACTGGCGTCTGTTGGGCATCGCTGATCCGTCCTCCGATAGAGGCCCATACGTTTTGGCCCAAGGCGGATGAGTGAAAACTCAGCAGGTTGACGATCAGGAATAGAGCGATCATCAAAGCGGACCGCCCTCGAGTGGCAAGAAAAGCCGAAACTAGATTCAAGATGAAGTACATGACGTTTGCGTCGGAAAGACAGCGAATTCTAGCACACTGGTAGACGCGAACCAACTCTGGTTGGCTGGTGCGTGACCTGGTAGGCGAGGAGGTCCCAAATGTACAGGTCTAGCCTCCTACCTTGCCTTTGCCCTGGAGTGTTCGCACACTGAATGCGACCAAAGATCAAGTCGGGCACGAGCAAAAGGCAAAGGCGAAGACAAAGGCAAGGTAGGAGGCTCAACACAGACGTCGCGATTGAATTAGACATCGTGCTCGTCGCGTGGTTATGGTAAGAAAAAACGTAGCAGCTTGGCTTTCGGGTCTAGCCGACCGATGGTGTCACAGAATGAGGATCACCTACATTACAGCAGGCGCCGGCGGGATGTACTGCGGAGCGTGCATCCGGGACAACGCACTAGCCACAGAATTGATGTCCCGTGGTCACCAGGTGGAGCTGCTACCTCTATATACTCCCACCCTCACGGACGAACCCAACGTGAGCCAGGACGCAGTCTTCTTCGGAGGAATCAACGTCTATCTTCAGCAACACTTTTCCCTGTTTCGACACACACCTCGGTTCCTGGATCGAATCTGGGATTCCTCGCTGGTCCTCAATCTGGCTTCCCGGTGGGCCCTCAAGACCAACCCTGAAGCCCTGGGCGACCTTACCGTCTCGGTCTTGCGCGGAGAGGAGGGACTACACCGCAAGGAACTCGTGAAGCTGGTCGAGTGGCTTCGGTCCCATCCTTCTCCGGACATCCTCAATCTGGGGAACAGCCTCTTTCTGGGCCTCGCTCGCTCGATTAAGGAAGCGACTGGCTGTCCCATTTGCTGCACTCTTCAGGGCGAAGATCTGTTCTTGCAAAGCCTCCCTCAGCACTATCAGACGCGAGCCCTCGAGCTGATCCGTTCCAATATCGGTTGGGTCGATGCCTTCATTGCCGTGAGTCGCTACCACGCCGGTTTCATGTCCGACTACCTGGGTATTCCCGCGGACAAGATCCACGTGGTCCCACTGGGCATTCACTGGCGCGATTACAATGGAGTCAGAAAACCGAGGACGCACCCGTTTACGATCGGCTACCTGGCTCGGATCGTCCCCGAGAAAGGACTGCACCTCCTGGGCGAGGCCTTTCGGGCACTGAGTCAGACAGGGCAGCTGGCCGGTGCCCGACTGGAAGTTGCGGGCTATCTGGCCCCGGCTCAGAAGACCTACTTGAGAAAGGTAGAGAGGCAGATCCAGGACTGGGGACTGAGTCAGCAGTTCCGCTACCGCGGAATCCTTAGCCGTGCCGAAAAGGTCGAGTTCCTCAGCAACCTGGACGTCTTGTCGGTGCCAGCTTCGTATGATGAACCCAAGGGAATGTATCTACTGGAGGCCATGGCCAGCGGGGTTCCCGTGGTTCAACCGCGTCGCGGAGCCTACCCGGAGATCATCGAGAAGACCGGAGGCGGACTTCTGGTCGATTCGGAAAGTCGGGACGGCATCGTCGAGGGAATTCTCTCGGTCGCGCAGGACCCTATCCTGGCAGAGAAACTTAGCAAGCAGGGAAGGCAGGGAATTCGAGAACACTACAGTGCGGAGCTGATGGCTGATCGTACTGTAGCGATCTACGAGTCCCTGAGATGAGGATCCCAAAAGAAGATACCTCTGCGTTCGCCTGTTGCTCCGGAGAAGGCAACCGATGAATGATGAACCGCAGAATATCGAACAGGCGAATTTCGAAGGGAAGACTCTTCGGGCTGATCGGACAGCGGACCTGGGACGGTCCGGGCTTGCCTTAAAGGAATGCGAATGAGTCTTCAAGCCAATAATCTGGAAAAGAAATACTCAACTCCGAGAGGACCCCTCCGAATCCTTTCCGGAATCTCCCTGTCCCTCGCTCGCGGGGCCGCGGCGTCGATCATGGGTCCTTCCGGCAGCGGGAAAAGCACCCTGCTCCACATACTCGGAGCCTTGGAGCCCCCTTCCGCAGGCTCAGTCCTGCTGGAGGATCAGAATCCGTTCGAAATGGAAGAAAAGGAACTGGCGACTTTCAGGAATCGTCAGATCGGCTTCGTCTTCCAGGACCACTGCCTCCTGCCTCAGTGTTCGGTTCTGGAAAACGTCCTCATCCCGACCTTGGTACCCCACGCACCTAGGATCGAAGGCAGCTGGGAAGACCGGGCACGTAATCTCCTTTCCCAGATTGGTCTTGCCGACAGAATCGATCACCGTCCCGCTGAACTGTCGGGCGGGGAGCGACAGCGGGTTGCCCTGGCTCGAGCCCTGATCCATGAGCCTCTACTGCTGCTCTGTGACGAACCTACCGGCAATCTGGACAGCGATTCCGCGCAGACCGTGGCCGACCTTCTCTTCGACCTTCACCGACAACAGCAAAACATTCTGATCGTGGTCACCCACAATGCTGAGTTGGGCAAAAGGTTTCCGGAACGCTTTCAACTCAGGGGCGGCGAGCTTTTACCAAATTGATGGACCTACGGCGGCTTCTCAAGAACAGCCTGCTCTACTACTGGCGCATCAACCTGGTAGTGACCCTGGGAGTGGCCGTGGCAGCCGCTGTCCTGACCGGAGCCCTTATGGTGGGCGACTCGGTGCGGGGCAGCCTGCGCAGCATGGTTCTGAGCCAGTTGGGAGAGGCGGACGACTTGATCTCCGCGCCTCACTTTTTCGACGAAGCCCTGGCCAGCCGGCTCCAGTCCCAGCCCGAGTTCATGAACCTGTTTCGGGCAGCCTGCCCCCTCATCGTGCTCGAAGGCCTGGCGGTGAACCAAAATAGCGGCCGCCGCGCCTCCGGCATTCAGATCTACGGGGTGGACGATCGCTTCTGGAGTCTCCACCGAAGACCGGGAAAGAGGCTCGGGACTCGCGACGCTCTGCTCAACCAGGCTCTGGCCCGAGAACTCGGCAGCGTCGTTGGGGATGCAGTTCTGATCACGGTCGAGTTGCCAGGCGAGGCTCCGGTCGAAACGCTCCACGGAAGGCGAGATGAGCCAGGACACACGCTGCGCCTCAAGTGTAAGGGAATCCTGGACGGAGACCAACTTGGAGAATTTTCGATCTATCCGCGCCATGGATCCGTCCCCGCTGTCTTCGTCCCTCTCGGGCAATTGCAGGAGAACCTCGAGCAGGAAGCTCGGGTGAACACGATCCTCCTCTCACGTACCGAAGCCGCTCGCAGTTCCCGCTCCGATGCCAGTGAGCTGAGCCATCAGCTGCTGCGCCGGGCCTTCTCGCTCACCGACATAGGCCTTCAGGTCCGCAGCCTTGCAGGCCGCGCAAGCCTCTCCCTCGAGAGTCGGGGCGGTCTGCTCACAGAGGCGCTGGCAAAGGCCGGAATCAAGGCGTCCCTGCAATTGGGGATGAGTTCCCTTCCCGTCTTCAGCTACGTCGTGAACACCATTCGCCTGGCGGAGTCGGAAATCCCCTACTCGGTTGTGACCGCCATCGATTTGAAAAGCTACCTGGCAAGGGGACGGCTCCACTCGACGGGGAACACGGCCTCAGATCAGACCGAGTCGGAATCCGAGGATCCCGACATCTGGCTGAACGACTGGGCGGCCCGGGACCTTGGAAGCAAACCAGGGGATGTCCTCTCACTGGAGTACTTCATCTGGGACAATCGAGAAGGGCTCTCAACTCAGACTCGCAGCTTCCGGGTAGCCGGCACCGTCCCCTTGACTCGAGACAATGCGGATCCCGACCTGGTTCCCGCTTATCGTGGAATCAGCGAGACATCAAACGTCTCAGATTGGGACCCACCTTTTCCGATCGAGCTGTCGCGGGTCCGTCCCCAGGATGAGAAATATTGGGACGACTTTAAGGCCACGCCGAAGGCATTCATTGCCCTGGACCGCGGCCAGGAGTTATGGAAATCTCGCTTCGGCGCCTATACTTCTGTGCGGCTCTTTCCTGAGCCAGCCTCCGATTTGGAGCGCGCCCGGACCGAATACGAAGAGGGCCTCAGAGGGCTATTGGATCCGTCACAGTTAGGCTTTACTCATCTCGCCTTGCGAATTCAGGGGTTGGAAGCATCCCGAGGTGCCACCAACTTCGGGGAGTATTTCCTCTATTTCAGCTTTTTCCTGGTCGTCTCTTCCCTGTTACTGACCGTTCTTTTTTTCAAACTGGGAGTGGAACAGCGCCTCCGGGAAGTGGGACTGCTTCGCACAGTGGGGCTTCCCCTCCCGCGAATCCGACGCCTGTTTCTGGCTGAGGGCGCCCTCTTATCAGCGCTGGGAAGCATGGTTGGGCTGCTGGGAGCGGTGGCCTACGGTTGGCTCATGATGTTGGGGCTCCGCACCTGGTGGGTCGAGGCGGTGGGAACGACGCGCCTCACCCTCTACGTGCTGCCCAACTCGCTGGTTCTGGGCGGCTTTGTCAGCACTCTAGCCTCCCTGCTCTGCATCGTCTGGACCCTGCGGACGCTGGCCCGAATCCCAGCCACCCGCCTGCTTACAGGCAGCCTGGAAGGATCCGATCCAGCCAAGCTCCGGAAACGGAGGGTCCTGTTCGTGTCCCATCTTTGCGCCAGCCTGGGGGGATTGCTACTACTGGCGGCCTGGCAGCAGTGGATGGATCAAGTCGGAGCTTTCTTCGGGGCCGGGATGCTCCTGCTGGTGGCCCTGCTGGGCTACCTTTGGATCGGTCTCTTCGCTAGACGCAGGCAATTCATCAGAGGCCAGGGTGTGCGGGCATTGGCTCTGCTTGGCTTTCGCAACGCCAGCTATCGTCCCTCGCGCTCGATTCTCTGCATCGCCCTGATCGCCGTGGCAACCTTCATAATCGTGTCGGTGGACGTGTTCCGTCGGGAAGGAGAGCTCTCCTTGGATCGGCAGTCAGGTGTTGGAGGCTTCGCGTTGCTGGCGGAGGCGTCGCTTCCCCTCTACCACAATCCCAATACAGTCCAGGGGAAAGAGGGCCTGAACCTCACCCGGGATGCCGCCGCCAGCTTGGAGAAGGTGACGTTTTCGCGCCTGCGCCTCCGTCCCGGCGACGACGCTAGCTGTCTGAACCTCTACCGGCCCCACAATCCGAGAATCCTGGGAGCGCCTGCTGATTTCGGCACAGAGGGACGGTTCTCCTTTCATTCATCGCTGGCAGCAACTGAGAAAGAGAAGGAGAATCCCTGGCTATTGTTGGAATCCAGGACATCCGACGGGGCCATTCCAGCGATCGCAGACGCCACTTCAATGGCCTACGTGCTTCACGTAGGTCTGGGTGAGGAGATCGTGCTCGATTCGGGAGGTCAGGAACCCGTCAGGTTGAAACTGGTAGCCGCGCTCTCGGACAGTGTCCTGCAAGGGGAACTCCTGATCTCGGAAGAGAACTTTCTACGCTCTTTTCCGGACCAGGAAGGTTATCGTTTCTTCCTGCTGGATGTTCCTGAAGCCAGCGTCGCCGAGGTGTCCCAAGTCCTCGAGGACGGACTCTCGGACTATGGCTTCGACGTGGTCGAAAGCCGCGATCGTCTGGCGGCCTTTCACCAGGTCGAGAACACCTATCTTTCCACCTTCCAGACGCTGGGGGGACTTGGTCTGCTCCTGGGAACGCTGGGGCTAGGCGCGGTCCTGCTTCGGAATATCCTGGAACGGAGGAAAGAGCTGGCACTGATGCGAACGGTGGGCTATCGGTCCTCCCACCTCTCCCTTACGGTGCTAGCCGAAAACCTCCTGCTGCTCTGCTGCGGACTGGGCGTGGGGGCCAGCTGCGCCCTGGTCGCGGTGGCGCCGGCCCTGCTTATGCGTCCCGGAAGCTTCGCGCCTGCCTCAACCGGATTGATGCTGCTGTTGGTGCTGGCAGCCGGCCTACTCGCCTCCCTGGCCGCCGTCGCCGTCGCCGTCCGATCCCCCCTGATTCCGGCTCTCCGGGCCGAGTAGGGCCGGGTATTCGAGTCAGGTCAAGTCGAGCCCGCTTCAGCGGGCTCAAGTTTCACCTCACCCCGATCCGCGGCCCTAAAGAGGGTGTCGCACAAATCCGTTTTAGAGTCCGGACAGAGCCCTGCTGGTCAATAGAAGAGCGTCGAGTCGGAAAGGCTGCTCTGTATGTTTCCAGCGTCCTAGAGATCGAGGTCAATCCTGAAGGGATTGTGTCTTCCAGCCCAGGGTTTCCGCACCCTAAGTCGTCGAGTTCCCCCTCTGTAGCTCCCGATTCATAGGCAACAATTTCTCCCGGGCACATAGGTTACACTTTTGGAGTCTTGGAGTTTCATTCTTCGGTGGGTGTATCTCGTCGTAGAAGCGGTGGAAACGGTGGGAAACTCCGTCCGGAGGA
>CAUZIZ010000167.1:0-11375 GCA_963579905.1 Acidobacteria bacterium UBA6911
GCGAGCTGGTGAGGAGGGTCTGACCCGGACCCAGATCAACTCCGAGATACTCCAGCGGAATACGCCCAGCAGCGAGATTGACCGAGCCCTACAGTTGCTCTTGAGAGAAGGGAGGATCATTCGGGCGAGAGCTGAGACGAAGGGCCGACCCAAGGAGCGCTATAGAAAGCGTCGGTTAAAAGAATAAGACGCGCTGGATCGCTACTGAGACGGCGCGAACCAGGGTCGGATTCAATAACTAGAGAGGTACAAATTAAACGTATTTAACGAATTAAGCCCCTCTGAGCAGACCCTTTTTTCGTTAAATACGTTTAATACGTACCTCCGCTAAAAGCAAAGAGATCCAGAAAGGGGATTAAGCTGTGCCTGGGTATTTGGAATTAGCAATGAAGTCAATCCGATCGAGGCAGCAGCATCTATCAGATGACGAGATGCGTGATGCCTACTTGGCGGCGTGTGACGATCTGTGCAGCGTGTGGACCCTCGGGATCGACGCCTTTGTCCGGGAGAACTATCCAGGGCTACACGCGTCCTCGAACAAGGAGGGTCTGCTCAACACCGTGGCCCTCGGCCAAAATGGGATTTCTACACGAGGATTTCCAAGACAAATCGCTTCCGCAGCTTCATTCCAGCAGCCCCCAGAAGGGTGCGGATCGCGAGGACTGTCCGGCCCTGCTTGCCAATGACCTTCCCCATGTCGGGCTGGGAGACCCTCAATTCAAATATGGTAGTGTTTTCACCCTCCACCTCGGTTACAGTCACCTGATCGGGATCGTCCACCAACGCCTTCACGATCATCTCGAGAAGTACTTTCATCACGCCTCCTTGCGCATGAACCTGAAGCGAGATCTAGGGCGCACGGTCTTGCGCGTCTGTTTAACTGCGGTCGGAGAGTCTTTCCTGATTATACTCCCTCAGCGCCACAGAATCTGGCCTACTTGGCATATTTCAGAGGGGCAGACCAAGATTGTTTCCTAACCTGGGAAATGCGGGTTAAGGTAGACTAAAGTCCAGAGTCTTGAATCGAGAAGGAGGTTCCAATGAAAATTTCCATCTGGTCAGTCGCACTGCTGGCTTTCACCTTGAGAATGACCTCTGCGGAAGGTCAGGGGAAGGAGCAACCAGCGGAATCCGAACAAAAGGCAATTCAGGCCATTGAGGCCGTCGGCGGGACGGTTCGAGAGATTGCCCAGAACGACGACCGCCTCGAAGTCGCTTACCCACGGGAGTCCGAAATACCGATTGAAGGGCAGGCTCCATTGACTGACGAACACCTCGCGATTCTCAAGGACCTACCCAAGATTGTTCACCTACGTCTCGGGAGTACAAGCGTTACCGATCAAGGTCTGTCGCATTTGGAGGGATTACCCAATCTCACCAGGCTGAATCTAGAGAGAACCAAAATCACCGACGTGGGATTGAAGCACCTAGGGAATCTAAAGAACCTAACCTACCTGAATCTTTACGCAACTGAGATCAGCGACACGGGTCTGCTGCATTTGAAGAATCTGTCAAAGCTCAAAAAGCTGTACGTGTCGCAGACCAAAGTGACTAAGGCCGGCGCGGCGGACCTTCAAAAGGCGCTGCCCCAATTGGACATCAACACGGGCTTGGAACAGTCGGGCAGCGGAGCCGGCGAAAAGAAGGGTGCGATCGCCGAGAGCGAGAAATGAACGTTCAGGCTACCGAATCCTGAGTCTCAAAGTGGGGAATGCTGTCGCAGCAGCGAGGCTAAATGGAGACGAGCAACCCAAATCGGCGCGTTTTGACTGAAAACCTACAGGATGGGCCCCTCACGGACGCTTCTTACCGTAGGTTTTCGCACGGTTGCTCCCGCTACCCCATCCATTAAGATTAAGGCTTGGAGGTTTTCCCCGACCTGGCCAGCAGTCTAGTCTGCTCCAGAGTCCATCACCCAATGACTCACGATCCTTTCTGCCCTGCGCATTGTCTCGAGGAAAGGAAGGGAGCAGAATTTGTCCCTAGAAGACGAATACGCCGGCCTTAAAGCATTAATCAGCCTCGGGGAAGGAAAAGGCTATCTTCTATACGACGAGGTTACCGATGCACTTTCCGAGGAGCGTCTTGGCTCTGAAGATCTGGATCGGATCCTCCATTTTCTCGGTGCTGCCGGACTTGAAGTGATCGATTCCGAGCACCGGTTCGAGGGGTCTCTTCAGAAAATCGATGGCAAGGGAAAGGACGAAGGCCAGCCCGCCGAGTTGCCGCCCGAAAGTCTGGGAAGGACCACCGATCCGGTCCGCATCTACTTGCGGGAAATGGCGACGGTTCCCCTTCTCGATCAAAGACAGGAAGTAGCGCTCGCCAAGCGCATAGAAAAAGCACAACTGAATGTGCTCGAAGCGGTCTCAAGTTGTGCCCTCGGGGTCGCCGGAATCTTGGACTATGGAGAGGAGCTCCATGCCGGGAAAACTCCCATCACGAAGCTTGTCAACGTCAACAAGGAGGGAAGGACCAAGGAGAACCTAGCGGATCGACGAGAAGATGTGCTGGGGCGAATTGCCGAGATCGAGAGACTGGAAGCGAAGGCTTTTCAAATCTGGAAGCTGCTGTATAAGGCCCGCCAAGAGACTGCTGAATACAGGCAAATATTTGCTCAGTTGACGAACGACCGGATCTCAATAGCCCGTTGCGTCCGGTACTTGGACCTAACGCCAGCGACCCAGGTGAAGCTGCTGACTGTGATTAAGACGACGTGCGATCGGCTGGTGGCTTTGGAGGGGGAAACGAAGAAATCCAAGGAATCGCTGAGGTCTCCCTTGGAGCAGCACGAAGCGAAGAAGGTGAAGGATCTGCTTCGAGGACTCGAAGAGGAGATGAAGGAGATTGAGAAAAGAGTTCAGGCCAGCCCGCAAGAACTCAAGCGGATTCTGGCGACGATCAAAAAGAATGAACTGGAAGCAGATATTGCCAAGAAAGAACTGGTGGAGGCCAACCTCCGCTTAGTGGTTTCCATAGCGAAGAAATATCCCCACCGAGGCCTACCGTTGTTAGACCTGATCCAGGAAGGAAACACCGGGTTGATGAAAGCGGCCGAGAAGTTCGACTATCGACGGGGCAACAAGTTCTCGACGTATGCCCACTGGTGGATTCGACAGGCCATAACCCGAGCGATTGCCGATCAAGGTCGGACCATCCGAATCCCGGTGCATATAATTGAAATGATCAACACGCTGGCGCGGACCGATCAAGCCCTGGTCCAGGAGTACGGGCGCCAGCCCACTGCCGGAGAGATCGCCCAGAAAATGGGGCTGCCCGTCCGCAAGGTTCTCAAAGCCATGAAGATCGCGCAGCCAATGATTTCTCTGGAAACTCCAATAGGTCGACAAGAAGAGAGCCCTTTGGGCGACTTCATCGAGGATCACGGAGCGCTCTCGCCGGAAGAGGCCGTGATTAATTGCAATCTAGAAGAGCGATCATCCGCGGTTGTGCTAACCCTAACACCCCGCGAAGAGCAGGTGATTCGGATGCGCTTCGGACTCGATGGTGGCGTCGAATTCACTCTCGAAGAAATCGGTCAGAGATTTGCTCTGACTCGGGAGCGCATCCGGCAAATTGAAGTTCAGGCGCTGCGCAAACTGCGCCAGGCAGGGAAGCCTAAAAGCCTTTATCGAGAACACCGGTAAGGGAAGGAATACGACTATCCGACAGCATGTTTCCCTGCTGATTTCCATCAACGGTGTCCAGTTACGAAGAATGACTTACTTCAAGCTCAGAATGCCTATTATATCTGCGTCTTGTATAGGTTGATTCGGTTCTCTTCGAGAACAAACCTGGACACTCCGAGAGCTATCGTGAATGCGTACTAAGCTGCAAAAGAAATTTTCGGTGCTAAAGAATCCCAGACTTCGATGGGAACTGATCATCCTTGGCGGCATGTATCTTGGGTACGGGGCGCTGATGCTCTGCCGAACCACCCTTGTTGTCTCGGGTCCTGCAATGATTGACGATGCCGATTTGCTCCTGACCAAGACGGGATTTGGATCCATTCTGGGTTGGGGCATGGCCGGTACGCTTTTGGGCAAGCTTACGTGCGGAATTATCGCGGATAGATTTGGTGGACGGCTGCTCTTTCTCGCCGCCCTCAGCATTACGGCCCTTGCCATCGTTTCTTTCGGTGCCTTTTCGGAGCTCACCGTTTTCTTTTTTCTGTATTTCCTGGCTCTTCTGGCGAAGTCGGCAGGATGGCCTTCGATGGCCAGTTTGATCCGAGTTTGGTTCTCCAAGCACAAGCATGGGAGAGTGTGGGGGATCATCTCCACCAGCTCTCGTGGCAGTTCAGTCGTAGCGACTCTCCTTTTGGGGAGCCTCCTGTTCCTCGTCTCCTGGAGATGGTTGTTTGTTGTGGCTGGAGGAATAACGGCGCTCGCAGCGTTATTGCTATTTAAGACCCTTAAAGGGGCACCAAGTGAGGTCGGATTAGCACTCCCCGACAGCGTTGAGAATACAAGCTCATCGCTCGGAACTCAGCAAAAACACCCACTGGACCATGTGACTCTCTCCGGGGCCCTTGCCACATTTGCCAGGAGTTACCGTGTTTGGCTGATTTGCACCAGCCTGATGTGCCTGACCGTCTTGATGGAATTTCAAAGCTTCATTCCGATCTATCTAAAGGAATCCTTTGGCCTGTCAATCGCAGAGTCCGCCGTTGCGTCCTCCATATTTCCTATTGGCTGTCTGGTGTCTGTTCTGGCGGGAGGGTTTATTTATGACAAAATCTCCAAGAAAGCCCTGATGGTGATTCTGGTCAGTTCGCTCGGGGTGGGACTGCTGTGCCTCTCCCTTCTGTGGATATTAGCCAGACTAGGGTTTTCACAGGGAATGGGATTCGCAATGGCAAGCGTGGCAATTCTCTTTTTTGGAATAGCCATTACTCCGTCCTATTACCTTCCCATGAGCATATTTTCCATCGATTTTGGGGGCAAGCGTTGCGGCGTACTAATTGGGCTCATTGATGCCTTTGGTTACTGTGCCGCTATGGTTTTCGACTTTGTCGGGGGCTCTGTAGCGGATCAACAGGGAGGCTGGCAGAACTTCCTGGCTATCCTGTGGGTGGTTGGGGTAGCAGCCATAGTTTCGATGTCCTTTTTTCTCTATTTGGATTATCGCGCATCGATGCGACAGAAAGAAATGATTCCACTACAAGGCTAGTATCAAGTAGAAGGCATCAATTTACCTCTTTCGTCCCTGCGCCTCTTCCGAAGATAGGAGTTTGTGCCAGGCAGGGAAGCCTAAAATCCTTTATCTAGAACACCGGTAAGGGAAGGACTCTGAAACCACCGGGGGTGCAAGCGGCTGGTCAGGTCCTGATTCCAGGTCTGCACCACTTTCGTGTCTGATCACAACTCGAATTGTCATTGGATGTTGCCGTGCAACCTGGCTTTCAGCGAGGTTCCCCAAATCGAAACCTATCCCACTGATTTTCGGAGCCATTCGAGGGTGCCTGACGAGAACGAATACAGATACGTACAAATGAAGCCCGCCGCGATGACCGGCGTTGCGAAGGGCACGAGCCAGGCCACCACCAGCGCGATGTTCACCAGCCCAATCGCAGTCGCCGACTTCGTGAGCGAACGAATCAGAAAAGGCATCCGAAACGGAGCGAGCATGGACACAGCATGCAGCGCAAACACCAGGATCAGAACCGGTCCTGGATTGAATTCATGATTGTCCGTCAGCAGCAGAACGAATATCAAATGACGGACCAGTTCGTTCGTTGGTGAACCGGTTCCCGTGGCGGATGCCAGTGACAGCCGGAAAACGACACGTAGAACGACGGCTGTCACTGCCACAAGGCTTGCGACAACGACGGCCACTGCCGCGAAGTCAACCCTTTCCTGGAGACCGGCGAACTGCATCCCGACCAGCATCACGAAAACGCTGTGCGCAAAAGCATCGCAGACGTTGTCCAGAATGGCGCCGAACTCGCTCTTGATGGCCAGCTTTGCAGCGAGTATGCCATCGAGATCGTCCATGATGTTGTTATAGACGATCAGTGGAATCAGATAGCCGTAGCCGTCCTGCAGAAACAGGAGACAGAGCGGGAGGACTCCCAGAATGGAGACGCCGTTCGCAAGGTTGTTGTAGGCTGGCCTGCCGAGCAATCTTCTCATCGGTATCCTCAGCCTAAATTCCGTTGGTCACTTCTCGAAGCCACGCGGCTAGCTGGCCGCTGAGCCCGCCTCGTTCCCTCGGGGCGGAACGACGGCGTCGGGCCGCAAGAGGAAGAAATGATTCGTCAACTCCGGATAGGCCAGTCCGAGTACACGCGGAACGTGGATGATCCAGGGATACCCAATTCGCAGACCCCAATAGACCGCACAACCCACGACTGGAATCATCTGCAGTGACACCGGTATAACCGACTTCCATTTCTTCACGAATTCGCAACCCATCTGGATCAGAACATAGGGCGTGTTGCGTTTCGCTTCCACCACCGAGAGCCCGCATTTGTTGAAAATGCGAGTGTACGACGCGACGGACCGGTAGATCGCCTGATAGTCTCCCTCACGCGTTATATCCGCTCTTCGTACGGTGGTCTCGCGGCACAGGATCACCCCACAGGGGGCAAGGCTGCCGACCAGTTTCCGGAGCAGCAAAATGGCGTCGTTCTCGTTAAGGTACATTAGCAGACCACCGAGGAACACCAGCTCGATGCTGTCCTCCGGTTCGAACGACACGGCGTCACCCTGCACAGCCTCGACGTTGGAATACTCGGCACAACGCTGAACCAGTGCCTCATACAGCGGCGTGCTGGCCTCAACGGCAACAACCTTCGCGAAACGCTGTGCGAAGTGTTTTGTCCAGAAGCCTATACCGCTTCCCAGGTCGAGAACCGTGCCGGCCGGATTCAGTCCCCGAATCAACTGTTGCGCAATCCGGGTCTCTGCTTGAAAACGAAAACGGCCGGCAACGGCGGGGAATCCAAACCCGTCCATCACGTACGGCCCCAGGATCGATGGCCGGGCATTGCGCCAGTATTTGTTGACCGCTCCGTAATTCAGTTCCGGCATGTTCTGTTATCTGTCGGTCTAGCCAGCCGCAAAGAGCAGCTCGGCTTGATCAAGGTCTTGAGGCGTGTCGATCTCGTACCATGATCCGGGATCAAAAAAGACCGCTTGAAAGGCGAGTCTGCCGTCGGCTACCATTTCCGCAAAAACGCTCTCGTAAAACCTGTTTACGTGACCCTCGGCAACCTGTCGCTCCAATTCCAGGATGATCTGCCGCCACGACTTGAGGGAAAGACTGCAAATGTTGACGGTCTTGTACCGCAGCTCTTCGGTCGGAAGATCTTCGCCAAGCTGAAAAGCGCGAACCGACTGGAAAACGTCGACTGTAACGGTGCTGCCGTTCATCCACAGTCGCATTGATGAGACGGCGATCCTGTCGGGTTGTAGAAGATCAGCGAGCAGCGACGGCTGGAAGACAACGTCAGATTCGACGAGCAGAAACGGCTCATGGATTACGTCCCGTGCCAACCACAGTGAATACAGATTATTGGTCGTGCGATATTGTGGATTCAGCACATACTCGATCGAGACGCCGTCCCTTTGCTCCCCGAGGAACTCGCGGATTCTGTGCTCAAGGTGTCCCACCACGACGACCAGACGCCCGACGCCCTGCTGACCCAGGCAATAAACTAAACGCTCAAGAATGGAGATCCCGTCGACTTCAGTGAGGCACTTGGGCTGATTCTCCGTTAGCGGTCGTAGCCTGCTACCGATTCCTGCCGCAAGCAGCAGCGCGGTTGCCACCTGATTGCATTCTGTATCAATGTGCATCGTGTGTTGTTTCCTCTGACTGTCTTTCCCGTAAACGCCGCAAAGGGATCGCGCGTTCGGCCGCCGAACTGTCGGAGAGTTCCGTCTCCAGATGATTGATGATCGTTTCCTACGGCAAACAGATCCTGGGAGTACTCGACTCTGGGATCTTCGGCACGAGCTTATCCGCCGCATCGAACACCTCGCCCACTCACGACGGCCAAAAGCGGCGTCATCAAACCGCCAAAGTGCGGTTCACCCTACGCTCCCTAAAAACGAAAATCCTCACGCGCACGTGCAATGAGCCCGTGCGAGGCGTAGAACACGCTGCGCTGGTGCTCGAATAGCTTATGACTCACGCGGCCGCGAGTTTTTGGCAGCGCTCTTCCACTGATCGGGACGGCCTACCCTCGGAACGCTTGTAGCGCTCGGCACGAATGCACCAGAATGCCAGCCAGCCCGTGTTGTGGTTGGGTGTCGACGGATTCCTGGCGGCCCGGACAGCCAACGATCCTTTTCGGCCAGTTTCCCGCCAACCACAGTTGCAAAAATTGATTGTATGTTTTTTTTGCCGGGAAAGGTACCTTAATCGTAAAGTCAAAACTCACAACTGAGGGGAGAAGGACAGAAAAAATGAAGATCAGTGAGCTATTTCCAAGTCGATACTTGAAAGCGGCGGATCTCGATGGAGATGAAGTCTTCACCGCGGAATCCCTCAACCAGGAAGAGCTAGGGGACGATACAAAGCCGGTGCGCTACTTCGAAGAGATGGGAAAGGGCCTGGTGCTGAATCGCACCAATGCCAATACGACCGCTTCCCTATACGGGAAAGATACAGAATACGGGAAAGATACAGAGGATTGGGTGGGTAAGAGGATCACACTGTTCGCAACCGAAGTGGACTTTCGGGGTCAGCAGACCCTGGCTATCCGCGTGCGCATGCTGCCACCGAAAAAGCGGAAGCGAAAAGTTACCGGCGCCGACAGTCAATAGGAGCGTATCGAATCCCACTAGCGGCCCGAGTGCGTCGCCAGCGGGTATTCGACGCCGATGCCGGCGCTGGCCTGACTGGCGATTGAGGTCGGAAGTGGTCACGGTCAGAAGATGCAGTCCGCCAACGGGTTAGGAACCGAGAGAGAAAGTAATGAGGAGATTTTGGGATACAGAAGAACTAGCCAAGGCTCTGGGAGTCTCCGTCTCCTAGATCTATAATCGTACTAGGAGCGGCGGTTCGGAAGGCATCCCTCACTTCAAGCTGGGCAAGTATATCCGTTTCAATCCGGAGTCCCAGGCCTTTCAACGTTGGCTCGAAAGTCACGAAGTTTGTTCCGGTGATCGTTGTCGTCCCCTGCGGCGCTCTATCACAAAACACCTTGAATCAGAACGGTAAATGTATATACACTCCTGCTCAGTTGCGGTGGCCAAACCCTCCAGCTACGCCAGATCATCTTCGCAAGACCAAGACGGTTCCGGTGAGGACGACTCCGGAGGACTTCAGATGGATTCAACGTGCCTCTGAACGTCTTCGAGTGCCCATTTCGGTGCTTCTGAGAGAGGGCGCGAGGATGTACATCACGCAACTTGAGCAGAAAGACGGGCCAGGAAAGGAGGAGAAGTAAATGGCCCGTAAATCCTATCAACAAGGCAAAGTGGTGACGAGGAAGTACAAGTATGGTACTGCGTTCATACTGCGATACCGGGTAAAGCGCCCGGATGGATCCTGGATGCAGAAGAGTATGACCCAGCGGCGGATAAGAGGCGTATGAGAGAGCATTAAAGATGCGCAGCGGATACTGGACGAGCGACTCAGAAAGATAAACTCGGACAACGGTTCGGTGGCTAAGGCAGCCTCTGAGACGTTCGCCGATCTGGGGGGGCGACCCTGGCAGAACTACCTGGATACCGCGAATGTGAAGCCCTCAAAGCGGCACTCCTACGACTCGTGCTTGCGAAACTGGATCCTGCCATTCTTTCGCGAATGGCCGCTGAAGGACATCACTCCTCTCCTCGTAGGCGAATTCATGGCGTTCCTAAGTTCGCGTGGATTGTCTCGCAAGTACAGGCGTAATCTCTACGGCTTGCTCGACAGTCTCTTCGACGTGGCCGTCGAGAACGATCTGCTTCCTGGGACGCCCATTCGACCCAAGGTGCACCGGCCCAAACTCTCACCTGAAGAGAAATCTGTCTTTTCAGCAGATCAGGCCCGGCAAGTGCTCCAAGCAGTGGCTCCGCCCTGGGAAGCTCCGGTGTGCACATTAGCTCTCACAGGCTTACGTTCTGGCGAACTGCTCGGACTACGGTGGCGAAGTATCGATTTCCTCCGAAAACGTATCAGCGTCACGCATAGCCTATGGCGAGGCCACCTGGTAAGACCGAAGACAAAGGTAAGCCAAGCCAAATTGGCCATGTCTGATTTGCTTGTCCAGATACTGGTCGAACATCGGCAAGAGTCAGGTTTCACAGAACCCGAGGATTTCGTTTTCTGCCAGACAGACGGCAAACCGCTGGACCCAGATTCACTCCGGCGCTGCTCTTGATCTACCCCGCCCTCAGGAAAGCGGGTGTTCCCTACCGGAAGCATGCCTCTGGGTGCCATGCCTTTCGACATCTGGCAGGTTCCGTTATCCATGACCAAACAGGCAGCCTGAAGCTCGCCCAGAAGCAACTCCGCCATGCGAACATCGCCACTACCGGTGATGTCTACACCCATGTCACGGACGACGATCTGGAGAAAACGTCCTCAGTTCTTCAGGAGGCCTTGGGAAGTTCTGTGGTAGAAACGTGGTACAAGCCAGCCCCAGAAAGTCTCGAGACCCAGAACTAGAGCGATAACGAAACATGGCTCATCCCCGCAAACCCAACAAAAAAAGCCACCTTCCGGTGGCCGCTTGTGCATTGGATTTGGTAGCGGGGGCGGGATTTGAACCCGCGACCTTTGGGTTATGAGTTCAAGCCCCACCCGGAAAACCAGTAACTTAGCGGCACGCACGGTCACATTGAGGAACGCTAGGTAGCGGTTGGGAAGCCTTGGGAATTCTTATTGGACCCATAACGGACCAAATTCGCTGGTCCAACGATCGGCTCGACCTCGGCCCGTCGCATCTCCACACTCGGTCTAGGTGGGCCCGTTTACTCTTCTTCTTGGTGCTTCCAGAGATCCTGTTTTGACCTGTCGGGGTTCGCTGTCAAGATCCCCAAGGGATGGACATCACCCTAGACGATATCCTTCGATGAAGGGATTCTTCCAATTGGCAGCGACTTGTGTGCGTTCAGCAACCGGACTAAGATTCTTGATTAGGGGTGAGCTTGGGCTTCTTAACGCTTCTCTTAGTAACTTTCGCTTCTTCAGCAAGTGCGAATCTAGCAAGCCATACGTCAAGGAGTCCTTTGTTTGGATACCTGAGAATCCGTGAATACGACTGCCGTCAGAGCTAGGACCAATCCTGGAGAAGCTAGGCGTCCTGACTCTATCCCAGGTTCCCCAAAGTCTTTTCTAACTCTTGGTAGACCTGGGGCCTACGGAATAGAAGTTGTAGATTGGAACTGCACGCTCACCCACGCAGTCGCAAACTACAAACAACGTGAAGCTCTGAA
>CAUZIZ010000168.1:0-11362 GCA_963579905.1 Acidobacteria bacterium UBA6911
TTCGAGGTCGAAGATGTCTCAGTCGAGCTAGGGGCGGACGTTGTCGAGATCCGGCGCATACTGAAGAACGTTCTTGGATTTGTCCGGGGGCAGACGGATGAAGTGATCGTCATAGGAGCCCACTACGACCATCTGGGACTGGGGGATAACGCCTCCCTTGCTTCGGACAAGATCGGGGAGGTGCACAACGGCGCAGATGATAATGCGTCTGGGGTTTCCGGCCTATTGTTGTTGGCGGAAGAGCTCTCACTGATGTCTCCTCGACGGAGCCTTTTGTTTATCGCCTTCGCCGGGGAGGAACTGGGCTTGTTAGGGTCACAGTTCTATACAGAGCATCCTGCGGTTCCCCTGGCGAAGACGGTTGCTATGCTAAATCTGGACATGATCGGACGCAGCGACGGCGATGTGCTTATTGGAGGCATAGGCACTGCCTCGGTGTTTCGCCCGATCCTGGATGATATCGAAGCCGACTATCCACTGCGGTTCAAGTATTCACAGACTCCCCGCGGGTCCAGCGATCACCTTTCCTTTGCTTCAAAGAGAGTTCCCGTCCTCTTCTTCTTTTCAGGCCTACATCGCGACTATCACAAACCCACGGATGATTGGGAGAAAATCAACCTGGTTCGCACTCGCCAGATCATCGGAGTAGTCCGGAAGCTGATTCTGCGCGTGGACCTGTTGGATCAGCCGCCCGAGTACGTTGATCTTCGCAGCGATCGCCTGGGCAGTCAGCAGCATCCCCAGTTCGGTTTTGTTCCGGATACGAGCTGGACTCTGGGAGGCGTCCGTTTAGGTCATGTTCTCGAGGATACCCCGGCCGAACGCGCGGGACTCATGGACGGGGACGTCTTGGTTGGATTCGACGGAACCGAAGTCAACAATCTACGCTCCTTGCGATCTCTCCTGGAGGAAAAGAAGTCCGGCGACCGGGTTGAGGTAGAGGTGGTCCGCCAGGGAAGCATGGTGCATTTGACAGTCCAGTTAAGACCCTAAATGAAGATCTCGTCGTCGGGGGCTGATTCCATTGATCTGCCCCGGCTCGAGGCAGAAAGGAGACCTGTCAAGGTTGCCAGAACCGCCCTCATCACGGCGGATACCTCGAGGGCTGGCTCCAGAATGGCTCGGTGGACCCTGAAAGTCTGGCGCGACAGCTGGCTTAGAACTTTGTCTACTTGGCCGGATATCGGACTCAGATTGTCCCGCAGGACAGCTATCGTATGCTGTGTAGTGCGGTCCACCTGTTGTATCGCAGACCCAATCCGGGTGAGTTCTAGGGACAAGCTTTCCTGGGCTACCGCTACACCCCTTGCCAGGCTCTGAATCTGAGTGAGAATTCCCGAGGTCAGCTTCAAGGCGTCTTCTACTCGTCGAGCAACCAGAGGCACGTATTCCCTCAGCTTTTTCAGGTTTCTGGAAAAGGTGAGGCTGAAGATGAGATAGACAATCGCCTGGAAGAGGACGAGGCCCGCCATTATGATGACGCAAAGAGCCACCAATTCTGGATTCTGTCCACTCATCTCACTCATCGAAAATACCCTCCCAAGAGCTGTCGCCGCCGAAAAACGTGACCGCAGTCAGCTAGACAGCCGATGCACCGCTCAGAAAGCCGGACGCCCGGGCCGCTCGAACCAACGCAGACGGATCACTCTAAATAGGGTGTAGATCGAAAGGAAGACGTAGAATTCAGCGATCGATAACAGGACAGCTAAGACCAGCCAGCTACTCATGAGTCCTCTCAGTCACTCCCCTATACACTTGTTCTCAGTTCTGTATAACGGAGTGGATGCATATCAGGGGCCAAAGTCGGCAAACAAAGTGGAAGGAATCAGAAATCTGGGCTCCAGTCGATCTTTTCGGTTTCGTTTTCTTCTCTCGCGAGATATTTGAGGCGTCAAATGAGCCGCCGCCCCGTGTTACCATTGCAGAAGGTGGCGGGTGGGTTTCCAACGTGAGGACGTTAAGGAATAGCCACTTTTCGATTTAGGAAAAACGGCTAAGAAGCGGTTGCGGTTTCTGATAGGTGGAGCTTCTGATGAGTCCTGCTTCTCGAGTGCCAGAGCATCATCCTTTGAGAAGGCTCTTCCTGGGCCTCACCGATCGAGCCCTCACGCACACCTCCCTGAGAGACCGGGATATCCTCAACCACCTATAGTAACCTGCTCATGTCCTACATGTACGTGGAGGATCTCTGCAAGCTTACGGACGAAAACGGGAAGCGCCTCGAGTATCTGGTGGACATGCTGGAGCATGCTTCCCAGCAGGGTTCGGTGGCGGAGAAAAAGGGTTCCTACCAACAGATCGGGGACTATAGTTTGTTCGTGCTGGGCATGTTCCCGGAGAGTCTGGGTCAGGGGAGAAGAGCCCTTCCACCTTCCTACTACGCAGAAACTGGCCGACATGGTTATTCCGAGAGTTGCCAGTGAGGTGAAGTCAGCCCTGAAAACGACTGTTGTGTTCAGGAAGCTCGCAGGGAAGTTCGAGCGTTGCGTCCTGTCCTTGAACTGGATAAGAGAGTACACCGCCGATCCCTTCTATCAGTATATGCTGCGCCAGTTCGGTATTACCTAGCTGAATCTTGAATGGTGAGCAGTGCGCAGTGAGCAGTAGTCCGTCAGAGCCGCGAACGACTTGACCCGTTAGCAACATGAGGCCAAGCTCCGAGGAGAAAGCTGGACAACAGCACAATCTCCCCCGTACTCAGTCAGAATTTCACCCGAATGATCCGGTGCGGTCGGTCGCGGAACTGACCTTCGAATCCCGGTGTCCGGGGAATACTCGAATATCACAGAGCCCCGCGAAATGATTTCATCGTGAGCGTTTCCACCAGAGATCTGACTCGAAAGATCAAGGTAAAGGCGAGCGAACTGGGATTCGACTCAGTGGGTGTTGCTCCCGCATCGGCGATTCCAGAGGACCGGCTCCGAACCTGGCTGAGAAGCGGTTACCACGGCAAGATGGACTACATGAGCCGTCAGGCCGAAAAACGGTTGGATCCGGATAAAGTGCTGCCCGGAGTCCGATCCGTTCTCTGTGTCTTGTTGGACTACTACCATGCCTACGATCTTCCCTATGACCAGCCCAGCCTTGGTGTCATTTCTCGTTACGCTTCTGGAGAGGAATACCACCAGCTCATTCAAGGGAAACTGCGGCAACTATTGTCCAGAATCCAGTCTCTCTTGCCCCAGGTACAGGCCAGACTCTATGTGGATACGGGGCCGGTCATGGACAAGTACTGGGCGGCCCAGGCAGGTCTGGGTTGGCTGGGCAAGCACACCAACCTGCTGGACCGTGATCGGGGCTCCTGGTTTTTCCTGGGTGAGATCCTGTTGGATGTCGAGTTGGAATATGACCAGCCCAGTCTCGACTTTTGTGGCTCTTGCACTCGCTGTATCGACGCCTGTCCTACCGACGCCATCGTCGAACCCTATGTGCTGGACGCCCGGCGCTGCATCTCCTATCTCACGATTGAGCTGCGCGACGATATCCCGAACGAATTCCGGGAACCAATGAGTAACCTGGTTTTCGGCTGCGATATCTGTCAGGACGTTTGTCCCTGGAACCGGTCTGCTCCTGATTCCTCGGTTGCAGAATTCAAACCGCGCGAGCTAAGTCGACAGCCAGAATTGAAGCAGCTTGCCCAGATCACCCCAGAGCAGTTTCCAAAGAGATTCAGGGACAGTCCCATCAAACGGGCTAAGTGGAGAGGCTTGATGCGCAACGTCGCCGTCGCGATGGGCAACAGCATGGATCCCAAGATGGTTCCGGAACTCAGCAATCTTCTCGATTCGGAAGAGGGCATGGTTCGACGTCACGCAGCCTGGGCGTTAGCACAGATTGCGACCTCGGAGGCACTCGAGAGCATTCGGAGGCGTCTGGACCAGGAAGAAGACCCATCGACACGCGAGAGCCTTGAGAGGTTGCTGGCTCCAGTCGCTCCCGACAAGTCGAGCTCGGCCGAGCGGGTCAGGTTCGGCGAACCTTGAGCCGTGAGCAGTGATTAGCGGGATCAGTTCGCGGTTTTGCCTGCCGGACGAGTGGTCTCCCAGCGGTGCTGCCCCATTCGAGAACGAAACTTCCTGTTACTGGGAGATTGTGCGTCACTGCGTGGGGAAGAGTTGTCCGGCTCTCTCCTCGGAACCTGGGTTCATTTTGTTAACGGCTCAAGTCGTTCGCGGCTCTGTCGGACTTGGCTTCGTAACGCTGTTAGTTCGACCGTTGGCGGCACCTTCGGAGGACAGGAGACGTGCGACGTTCAGACGTGCGACGAATTTTTGAAGTTTCAGCTTAGTGAACCAGTTGCTTTCCAGCCTTGGCGCTGGCTTCCTTGGCCTGGGCAAACCTCTGGTTGAGTTCCTCGAGTTTCTCGCTATTCTCTTCCAGTGTTTTTTCGCTGATGATCAGGCCGATGAATTCAACGTGTAGAGTCCACGCCTGCTCGATCTGTTGGGTCTCAGGATTGCGAAACCAGCAATGTTCCCAGAGACGCTTGTTGTTGAGGTTGAGGGTGACAAGCTGCCCCGGTTGGTAAATCTTCCGTGTTGGGAGCACATCCACTTCCATTCGCTCGTCGTCGGGGTCGATAGCCTCAAGAATCGCAATACGCGCGTCGGTCACCTCTTTCTCACAAGCGGGATCTTCGTAGAAGGGAATATCCGTGTGGAGGACACGGTAGGGGATAAGGGGAAGCTCATCCGTTTCTTCAGGTTTGGGATCAAAGCTCTCAGTGGGCGGTGCTGCCGACTTGCGCGTGAATAACTTTTTCAATTGCCCCATCGGAGTGACTCCTTTTGTAGATCCTTTGGCATGGCCGCGAACCGTGATGCCGAAACAGAAATCATACCAGTTGCAGGGGCGGCTTGTAACCGTATCTTCAAGGTTGCGGAAAGGAGATCTCCGGCGCCCTTTGGGTCTGCGCAAGAATAATTTGGTGAAATGGCGCTCAGATGTGCGTCAGATTTGGCCGCGAACGATTGAGCGAAACCGCAGGCGTAGCCGGGTCAACGTTGAGGATTTCGCGATTGAGGAGCGGCCGAAGATGGTGTGAATATGAGATGCCAAAATGCCAAGTTATTTTTGCGCAGACCCTGAGAAGAGCCACTGAAATCCAGCAGGACGAGGTAAGTTTCCTAGGCCTCTTCGGCTTGACCTGGGTCGAAAGAACGTGCTAGAAAGTAGCGTTTCCAAGCTGAGGAGAAATAGAGGTTCCGGGTCTCGACGCATCAAGTTCACGGTAGAACTCTTAGGATAGTGGAATGACGTCCGCTGCGGCTCGAAAATATGCCCAGGCTCTGTTAGAGGTGGCAGTTCCAGAGAAGCTGGAGGATCAAGTTCTGGCAGACCTTGGTTCCTTTGGAGAGCTGCTAGGCGATTCCTCCGAACTCACGGAGGCACTCGCGAGTCCCGCGATTCCGATTGCGGCCAAGAAAGAAATGCTGAAACAGTTGTCCACCAGGCTGTCTCTAGCTCCGATTGTGACCAACTTTATCCTCGTTCTTCTCCAAAACGGTCGGTTCTCGCAGTTCGACGAGTGTCTCGAAGCCTATGAGCAAGCCTTGGACCGGAGTCACGGTATTGTGAGAGCTGATGTGTTTACATCCCGGAAACTGGACGACGGCGTCCGGCAGCGTCTCGAGGGGGAGGTTTCCTCGATGACCGGAAAGCAGGTCAAGCTTCAATACTATGAGGATGCGTCTCTGATTGGGGGAGTGAGAATCGAAGTTGGGTCGAAAGTCTTCGATGCTTCGGTCCGGACTCAATTGGATGATATCCACCGACGTCTTGTCGGTGTTTAGGGTAGCGCTAGAGGGGATACTTAGAGAATGGCCATTCGAGCGGAAGAGATCAGTCAGATCATCAAGGAACAGATAAAGGACTACGACACGGGCGTCGTGGTGAGCGAAGTGGGAACGGTCATCTCGTGCGGCGATGGCATCGCCCGCGTGCATGGGCTCGAGAAGGTGATGGCTCTGGAACTGATCGAGTTCCCCCACAATGTTTACGGACTGGCGTTCAATCTGGAGGAAGACAATGTCGGAAGCGTCCTTTTCGGAGAGTTCCATCACGTAAAAGAGGGTGATGTTGTCAAGCGCACCGGGAAAATCATGCAGGTCCCGGCCGGCGAGGCGATGCTGGGTCGTGTTGTGGATGCCCTGGGGCGACCGGTGGACGGAAAGGGTCCTATCAACACCAAGGACTTTTGTCCTATCGAGAGGGTGGCCCCTGGTGTGGTCGAGCGTCAGCCAGTCAGAGAACCCCTTCAGACAGGTTTGAAGGCGATCGATTCCATGATTCCGATCGGGCGTGGACAGAGGGAGCTGATCATTGGTGATCGCCAGACCGGTAAGACTGCTGTCGCTCTGGACACCATCATCAACCAGCGGGAATCCGGAGTCATCTCGATCTACGTGGCGATTGGGCAGAAGCGGTCCACCATCGCTCAAGTGGTGAAGACACTCGAGGAAGAAGGCGTGATGGACCAGAGCATCGTGGTGGCGGCATCGGCTTCCGACCCTGCGACGATGCAGTATCTGGCCCCCTACGCTGGTTGTGCCATCGGAGAATACTTTCGTGACAACGGTAAACACGCACTAATCATCTTTGATGATCTGTCCAAGCACGCAGCATCCTATAGGGAGATCTCCCTGCTGATGAGGCGGCCTCCGGGGCGTGAGGCTTTTCCTGGTGACGTTTTCTACCTCCATAGCCGTCTCCTGGAGCGGTCGGCCAAGCTCAGCGACGACCTGGGTGGGGGAAGCCTTACCGCTCTCCCCATCATCGAGACCCAGGCGGGTGATGTCTCCGCCTATATTCCCACCAACGTCATTTCCATTACCGATGGACAGATTTATCTGGAGACCGATCTCTTTCACTCCGGAATCCGCCCGGCAATCAGCGTGGGCGTATCGGTAAGTCGTGTCGGAGGTTCGGCTCAGAGGAAGGCGATGAAGCAGGTGGCAGGTACGCTTCGCCTGGATTTGGCGCAGTACCGCGAGCTAGCCGCGTTTGCCCAGTTTAGTTCAGACCTCGACGTTGCCTCTCAGCGCCAGTTGGCCCGAGGAGCTCGTTTGACCGAAATCCTGAAACAGCCCCAGTATCAGCCGGTGCCCGTGGAAAGACAGATCCTCCTTATCTTCGCTGGTACCGAGGGTCACCTGGATTCTCTCGAACTGAAGGAAATGCGTGCATTCGAGCTCGGATTGTATGATTTTGTCGAGGCCAACCACCCGTCCCTGTTTACAGACATCCTTGAGAAGAAGTCCCTGGATGATGAGCTGAAGCAGAAGGCGACGGACGTCATCACCGAGTTCAAAGAGCGCTTCGAAGCAGAAAAGGCCGCATAAGCACTAGATTCCCAGCATGCCAGGCAACCTTCTCCATTTGCGCCGACGCGTTCGGTCGGTAAAGAACATTCAGCAGATCACCAGGGCCATGAAGCTGGTTGCCGCTTCCAAGCTGCGGCGGGCACAGGATCGGATACTCGCCTCGCGTCCCTATGCTGCTAGGATGCTGGCCGTGCTCAATTCTCTGGCAACCCGCGTGGATCCTTCTCAGCACCCGCTGTTGGCTCAACGGAACGCGGAACGTGTGATGTTGCTGGTCATCACGTCGGACCGGGGTCTGTGTGGCTCCTTCAATCACCGCATTCTCAGGGGAGCGATGGCGCACATCGAAGACGACGGGACCAATCGAGCCCTGAGCCTGACCCTGGTCGGAGGGAAAGCGATCGACTGGTTCAAGTCCCGGCCCTGGCCGATTCGGCATCAATACTTGAACATCATGAGCAAGGTCGAGTTTCGATACGCTCAGGAGATAGCCCGCAATACCATTGACTACTACTCGAGCAGCGAGTTGGATGCCGTGTATCTCGTCTACAACGAGTTCAAGTCCGTCGTGCAGCAGCGAGTGGTGATCGAGCCACTGCTGCCGATCCGTCGTCTGGAGCTTGCTGAAGAGCATGCGGCCACCGTCGACTACATCTACGAGCAGCCTCCGCAGGCAATGTTCGACACGCTGCTGCCACGTCATGTGGAGACACAAGTCTTCCGGGCCATGCTGGAGTCAGAGGCCGCAGAGCACGGAGCCCGAATGACGGCAATGGATTCTGCGACCAGAAACGCGAGAGAGATGATTGAAGCCCTGACCTTGAAAATGAACCGGATTCGGCAGGCTTCTATTACCACCGAGATTATTGAAATTGTGACTGGGGCGGATGCCCTGCAGGGATAGGGTCCGCGTCCAAAGCAAGGCCCGTCGAAGAAAAGGGGAGTGTGACAGCGATGCCACCAGCCGAAGGTAAAGTGCTACAGATCATTGGTCCCGTGCTCGATATCCAGTTCGAATCAGGGCACGTCCCGGCAATCTATAATGCCATAACCGTGAACTCGGAGGGCTTTGGTTCCTCGGTTCCCATCAACCTGACCGCAGAGGTCGCTCAGCATCTGGGCGAAGGAGTGGTCAAGTGTGTTTCGATGCAGCCGACGGATGGAGTTGTTCGAGGAATGAAGGCGGTCGACACGGGCGGTCCCATCTCGGTCCCGGTTGGACAGGAGACGCTGGGGCGAGTCCTGAACGTGTTGGGAGAGGCGGTCGATCGTCTGGGTCCGGTCAAGACCGAGAAGCGGTATCCCATTCATCGGCCGGCTCCCAGTCTCGAAGACCAGAGCACAGAGACCGAGATGCTCGAGACGGGAATCAAAGTGATCGATCTGATCGAGCCCTATTCCAAAGGGGGCAAGATCGGCCTCTTTGGAGGCGCCGGGGTCGGAAAGACCGTCATCATCATGGAGTTGATCAACCGAATTGCAACCCACCATGGGGGCTTTTCGGTGTTTGCAGGAGTAGGTGAACGAACTCGCGAGGGGAACGATCTCTGGTTGGAGATGAAGGAGTCCGGCGTCATCGACAAGGCGGCGCTGATCTACGGCCAGATGACCGAGCCCCCAGGTGCCCGGCTCCGCGTAGGCTTGACGGGGCTCACGGTTGCCGAGTACTTCCGGGACGAAGAGGGGCAGGATGTGTTGCTGTTTATCGACAACATCTTCCGCTTCACCCAGGCGGGGTCCGAGGTTTCGGCGCTTTTGGGACGCATGCCTTCGGCCGTCGGATACCAGCCTAACCTGGCCTCCGAGATGGGAGAGCTGCAGGAGCGGATTACCAGTACCAAGAAGGGATCGATTACCTCGATCCAGGCGATCTATGTGCCGGCCGATGACTACACCGATCCCGCCCCTGCGACTACATTCGCCCACTTGGATGCTACCACCAATCTGGATCGCGCCATCTTCGAGCAGGGAATCTATCCGGCGGTCGACCCCCTTGCCTCCACCAGCCGGATCCTGGATCCGCGGATTATTGGAGACGAGCACTATGGCGTCGCGCGCGCCGTCCAGGGAGTCCTGCAGCGCTACAAGGAGCTTCAGGATATCATCGCGATTCTAGGTATCGATGAGCTCTCCGAAGAGGATAAGCTCGCCGTTTCGAGAGCCAGAAAGATCCAGAGGTTTCTCTCCCAGCCGTTCTATGTGGCGGAGCAGTTCACCGGTATTCCCGGGGTGTACGTTTCGGTTCAGGAGACCATTAGTGGGTTCAAGGCGATCTGTGACGGAGAGTACGATGGGCTCCCGGAACAGGCCTTCTATATGGTGGGAGGCATCGATGAGGTGCTCGAGAAAGCGAAGCAGTTCCAGGAAGAGGTGGCCTAGTCTAGAATCCGTCTGAACGTTTGCTGGGGTTGTCTGAATTGGTTGAAATAGGGCTGACATGATCAAGTTGGAGATTGTGGTTCCGGACGGACTGGTCTTCAGTGGGGAGGTAGATGAGGTGACGCTTCCCGGTGCCGGGGGCTATCTCGGGATCCTTCCGCAGCATGCTCCGCTGCTTTCGGAACTCCGCGTTGGTATCCTTTCCTATCGGGTGGACTCGGACGTTACCAAGCTCTTCTGTCGATCGGGATTCGTTGAGGTGCTCGCTGACAAAGTGACCGTCCTGGCAGAGGCGGCAGAGAGAGTTGATCAGGTCGATGCGGATCAGGCTCGCGAGGACAAGGAGCAGGCGGAGCGAGTCCTGACGGCTAACGATCCGGATACCGACTACGACGAAACGATGCTGCTTCTGGAGCAAGCGGAAGCGCGGCTTCAGCTGCTTGAGCCCTCGACCCACCTGTGAGCTTTGGGTTGATCAAGCATCTCACCCTTCTCGGATTCTGCTTCCCCATTGTCGTAGTCGAGTGGGCTTGAGAGCCCCGGGTCAGGCCATATGTCGCCCTGATTCCCGGCTGCTAGACCCATGGCGAGAAATTCGGGATAATAGAGGCTGGTGTAGTGGGGGGTGGTGTAATGGCAACACGCGTGGCTCTGGACCACATGATCGGGGTTCGACTCCCTGTCCCCCAGCCAATCTCAGCCCGCTCGGTGTGAGGTGTCACTGGAATCTCTGACGCGAAGTTCTAGCTGCGCTGGGAAGGTTTTTTGAGGAGGCTAAGGATGACGAGAAGGCTAACTGTCCTGTTGTTACTCTGTACTCATTTTTCTGCGATTGTTTATTCGGCCGACCGGGGGACCTCGACAGTTGAACTGGTTGGTGGGGAAGCCACCGTCCAGTATGGTCGTCCGCAGTTGGGAGGACGCGACATGCTCGGCAAGGCCAAACCGGGCATGGTGTGGCGATTGGGTATGAACCAGACAACCACGTTGACTACCGAAGTGGATCTCATGTTTGGAAGCAGCAAGGTAGCCAAAGGCGTCTATTCCCTACTTGCAGAGTGCACGGGGGTGGACAGCTGGAATCTGATCGTGAACTCTGCGCCAGAACTACGGGGCACTAGTCGAGATCCTGGAAACGACGTAGGAGTTATCCCTTTGAAGGTGAGCACGGCAAGCCAGAGTGTCGAGGTACTCACCATTTCCCTGAATCGCACCGGAGATAAGTTTGGGGAAATCGCAATAGAGTGGGGAAACCGCAAGCTTGAAGCGGCGTTTAAAACCGCTGATTGAGGCCTTAGTCTGCGTCTGCGGAAAGACGCTCGAGTTCGATGTCCAGATGAAGTGTCCGATCGGGAACGACTTCCATCCTCGCGCTAAACGCACGGTAGCCAGGGTATTCGACCCTAAGCGGCTGCGTAAAAATCAAATGGCATTTTGCGGTGTTAAGTTCGGGCCAATGGTGTAGTTCGAGGCCGGAAGTTCTGAGTGGTTGGATAGGGGAATCTCTTTGAACTGACGGTTGGAGAGCTTCTTACCCTTGGTGTACGCGCGTTCATTGACAAGCGCTGTGACTTCGAGACCGGTTTTCGTGGTCGTCCCTTCGATGTACTTCTTCATGAGCTCCAAAGATCGGAGCGGGTGGCCGGCCCACTCCAGGCTGA
>CAUZIZ010000169.1:0-11248 GCA_963579905.1 Acidobacteria bacterium UBA6911
GGGCGTTACTAAGCTGAAACTTCATCGGCTAGAAGATCATGCAAGAGCCGCCATCTGACATAGCCGTGATCTTAGTAGGATGGGCACTCTTGCCCGTCACTTTCATCGACGGGCAGGAGTGCCCATCCTACAACGGACAGAGTGCTATCGATGTTCGTGGTTCGAGACAACCCAAAGTTTCTTTCTCGAATGAGGCCAGTGTTTCCTGGGGGCGGGGCTGACCTGAAACTTCATTTGCTGCTTTGGATGGGAACGGGGCGTAACTCATGATCTAGATATAGTTGAGGAGTGCTTCAGGCAATTGTCGATAAACCTGACTTCGAGTGCCAAATATGGAGCCGGCTCAGCCGGAGGCGGGAAGAAGGTAGCCCCACGGTGAAGACTCAGCCGACCGTGGCCATTGGGTCCCTGGCAGTCTGAACCGGCCTGGTGGGAACAGAGAATCCTACTTTGGTACCCAGCTCAGAAGAGTGAACCTGCAGATCGGTCCCGTCACCGTAGCAAAGTCGCAGCCGGCGCCTTACGTTGTCCAGTCCATGCCCTGACGGACGTCTGTTAGAGGGCGCGAAACCGAGACCATCATCGGAAACCGCAACATCCAAGACCCCCTCGGTAACGCTGATCTCGAGCCGGACCTTGCCGCTTCCGGCACGTCTCCCCACACCATGCTTCACCGCGTTTTCAACCAGCGGCTGGATCGACAGGACCGGGACACTGGCGAGGAGAGCATCGTCTCTCACGGCAATCTTGGTCGTGAGACGGGGTCCCAGCCGGAGGCGCTCGATCTGGAGATACGCCTCGATAACCCGCATTTCTTCTTCGAGGGGAGCAAATTGGCGCCTGCCCTGGAGAGAGCATCTGAATATCTCAGCGAGACTCATCAGGGTCCGGCGCGCTTCGGTAGCAGCTCTTGGAATGATCCCATAGAGAGCATTCAAGGAGTTTAACAGGAAGTGCGGATTGATCTGGGCACGCAGGGCCTGTAGCTCGGCTTCGCTCACCAGACGCTGCACACCGATGCGCCTTAGCCTGTCCACCTGGTCGGTTACTTCCGTCGTCAACCGGCTCAAGTCCTCCAGATCGTCGCCCAGATATCGCCTGCCCGCCTCCCGTCCCCCCAACAGGAGCACTCGCACCTCTCCACTGCTCAATCTCAGTGGGACGGCGACCTCGGGCCAGAACGCTACCCCAGTTCCCAAACCTCTATCACCCAGAATCTGAGGCCAGAGAGAACCGGAGTCAAAGCCGCGGGGATAGTCCTGAGCATCCAGGACTCTCCACTCGGCTGCCTTGAAAAAACCAGCCATCTCCCTGCCAGCTCGCTGCAGAAACGCCTCTTCGTTTTCACCTTCTTCGGCACCCTGTCTTATGGCCGCGACCGCTGTGCCGATCTGGCCCCTTCGGAAGACCAGGCGCTCCACCCATTTTCCGACGCGAAAGCGGAGTGCCGGAAAACCCAGCAGCGTCAGGCTCAGTGCTACGATCAGCCAGGCCTGCGAGAAACCGCCCACCCGGGTCAGGTCCAAAAGGCCAAGCAAATTACCGGTGATGATCAAGATCGCGGCCGTTGCTGCAGCCAGGAGCGCGCTACCCAGAAAACGGACGAAGACGTCCAAGAGGAGAAAGCGATAATCCTGAAGCAGCACGAACAGGGCGAGGGGGATTCCTGCATGGTGAACGAAGAGCTCGTGTGTCCAGGCACTGGGACCGTGCATATCACCGAAATGAAAAAAAGAAGCAGCGAATAAGAAGAGCGCCATGGCTCCCAGGACACGCATGCTCGCCCCCTGACGACGATCACGATCCCGTGCCAGCGCGGCAGCCGCGACAATTGCAAGAAGACCGAAGCCAAATGTAATCCGCAGCACCCCGAATCGGTGTAACGTCACGTCGAAGTCAAACACCTCTGACAGGTGCGTCGCCATGGCTGCTGCGCTGAGCACATAGCCTCCCGTCCTGAGCAGGAGGCGCCTGGTCCCCAGTGATAAGTGAAGCAGCACACCCGGCAACAAACTAAGGACCGCGAAACTCAGCGATACAGTCAATTGCTGATACCAGCCAACCGATTCTGCACTGGCCAGGACGGCCAGCGACCCCACATTCCATAAGAGCGCAAGGCAAGCAGCACTCGCAGGAAGCCAGAAATCCGAGAGAGGCGCTCGACGACTGTTTCGCCACAACAAGTAGAGGAAAACGCCGAATGTGGCGGCCCCCGCTACGTGACCGAGTGTGTTCACCAACAGAGGGAGATGGCTGCCTGCCGCAGGATTCATAGGTCGTCTCAGGATGGCACAAAGTTTGGATCTGTAACGTCCCCAGAGCTGCCTGGAAAGTGACTTCTGCTTGGGTTAGCCTAGACGGCAGCGGATGGCCACGAAGACCCTGAAGACATTGGTGGTAGACGATGAATCGTTTGCTAGGCGGATCCTCTTGGAGGAACTCTCCCTGGTAGATGGGATCACCGTTGTGGGCGAAGCCGAGAATGGGAAGCACGCGCTCCAGCAAATCGAGAATCTGATGCCCGATTTGGTGTTGCTAGACGTTCAGATGCCGGTAATGGATGGTTTCGAGGTGGTTCGAAGACTCGGGGGCCCACTCCCCTCCATCATCTTCGTCACAGCCTACAGCGAGCACGCAATCCAGGCATTCGAAATCGGCGCCATCGCCTATCTGCTGAAACCGATCGCGGAGAAGCGTCTGCACACTGCCCTGGAGCGGACCCGCGAGCCAAGACGACGTCCCCTCGGAGGAGCGCAACGGGTAGCAGCGACTCTTCACGCTCTTGGCCCCGAGCCCTCCATCGGATCCTCCAAGACTGTGGTTCGTCGCGGACAAGACTACTACTTGCTCAACCTGGATGAGATCTTCGCCTTTCAGGCGGAAGGAGAGATTGTCTGGGCTCATGCAGAGAAGAGGAAGTACAGGGCCACCCAGAACCTGAGGACTCTAGAGCAGCGACTCAGCGACTCCCCGTTTCGGCGCGTCCATCGCGGCGTTCTGCTCAACACGGACAAGATTCGGAAAATGCGTAGTCTGGGCAGTGGTCGCTGGCTGCTGACCCTGGCCAACGGACTCGAGTTTACCGTCAGCCGGCGCCGAGCCCCGATGATCGACAGAGTCCTGCGGTGTGGCAAGTGAGGGAAAATGCACCCGGATCTCTGCTGCAGCAGCTGGACGAGACTGCCTCCCAAATCCTGCAACGCTTCGGCGTACAACCCTCTGTGGCGATAATCCTGGGTTCCGGCCTGGGGGACTGTGCCAAGTCGTTTGCTGCATCAACTCGGATTCCCTATCGGGAGCTGGCTCATTTTCCCGTCAGCGGAGTCGAGGGCCATAGCGGTGAAATTATCGGTTTGAAACAAGACTCCTCGGGTCGACCACATACTCTGATCCTGAAAGGAAGGTCGCACCTCTACGAGGGTCTGGAGCTTTCGGAGGTGGTCTTTCCGGTTCGTGTTCTGGGGCGGCTAGGCGTCCGGACTCTCATCCTGACCAGTGCGGCTGGCGGACTGAACCCGGGCCTCACCCCAGGGACCTTGATGCTGATTTCCGACCACCTTAATCTCATGGGAGATAACCCCCTGAGGGGAGCAAACCTGGACTCCCTGGGACCACGATTCCCCGACATGACCGAGGTCTACTCTGAACGCCTGCAAGTCCTGTCAAAGGAAGTGGCTCGAAACTTCGATCTCAACCTGCCGGAGGGCGTGTACGCAGGCTGTCTGGGACCCTCCTATGAGACACCGTCTGAAGTGAGGAGGCTGCGAACCTTGGGTGCCAGCTCGGTAGGCATGTCCACCGTACCGGAGGCCATCGTGGCCCGCCACATGGGTATGGAAGTGCTGGGAATCTCCTGCATCAGCAACCTTGCAGCCGGCCTCGGCGACGGGCCTCTCTCTCATGACGAGGTCCTGAAGACGACAGCTCGGGTTCAGGGAGTTCTGGGGAGGTTGCTAGAGGCTCTCTTGCCCCGGTTGGGTGAAGAGCAACGGCCGCGACCAAGAGGAGACCGTTAATGTCAGAGAAGCAAGCCAGCCGTGCCGTCAACGTCTCTGAGTATGAAGCGTTGGCCAGGGATGCGTTGCCGCAGCCCGAATTCGATTTTCTCTCCGGCGGTGCCTGCGATGAGCTCACCCTACGGCGCAATGTAGTCGCGTTCCAGCAGATGCTGCTGCTCCCCAGGGTCCTACGCGACGTGACCCAACGAGATCTCTCCACCACCCTCCTGGGCGAGTCGTCTTCCCTTCCGATCATTCTGGCGCCGGTCGGCTGCCTCGGCTTCTTTCATGCTGAGGCCGAAAGGGCCGTGGCCAGGGCGGCCGCTGCTGCCGGCATCATCTATACCCTCAGCAGTGGACCCAGCTATTCCGTCGAGCAGGTCGCTGCCACTGGTAGTGGAACACGTTGGTTCCAGCTCTACCCGCTCCGGGACAAGGAGGTCACTCGAGCCCTGGTCCAGCGGGCAGAAACGGAGGGCTACAAGGCCCTCTGTCTTACCGTCGACTCGCCGATTTCGGGAAAGAGAGATCGAAACCTGAGAAGCCAATTTGTCTCCGACCGTCGGCTCCTGCATCAGGTACTGGTCAACATAGGATTCGATCAACTTTCCGAGGATCTTAGTAACCACGAACTCCAGTCCTTTGCAATCGAACAAATGGGGGCGGCGCTGACCTGGGAGACAGTCGATTGGCTCAAGTCGATCACTCGGATGCCGCTGCTCCTGAAGGGTATTCTCAGGCCAGATGACGCATTCCGAGCCGTGGAACACGAAGTGGCAGGGATTGTCGTCTCCAACCACGGAGGCCGACAACTGGATGGCTCACCCGCAACTGTAGAAGTCCTGGAGGAGATCGTGGAGGTAGTCGACAACCAATTGGAGGTCTTCATCGATGGAGGAATCCGGCGAGGATCAGATGTCGTGAAGGCCCTGGCTCTGGGAGCCAAGGCTGTCATGGTTGGTCGTCCTTATGTCTGGGCATTGGCAGCAGCGGGAGAGTCCGGCGTCAGCCACGCGATTGAGATGTTACGCGACGAATTGGATCGTGCACTCGCCATCAGCGGGTGTAGCCTAATCAGCGAAGTCGACAGAAGTCTGGTCAGATGGACGGGACCGAGTGTGCCGGGCGTATCTGTGCCGGCGTCTTGAATCCTTTCACCAGAATGACTCGAAGCCCCGCGAACAGGTCTAATGTCTGAAACTGGAACCTTCATCTTAAGCACCCCAGAATTCGTGAAGTCGTTCGGCGAAGAGCGCAGGATCCCTGATCACGTCGTGATCGCTATCCGGCCCTAAAGGGGGTGTCGCAAAAGCCCTTGGGGATTGGAAGGGCTAAGATCTCGCCTCGCTGTTGCTCCACCGCGCCTGCAGAGCCGTGACCGTGAGGGAGCGGGATCCTGTCCCTATGTTGTTGGAAAGAAATCTATTACTTGATCCAAGTGTTTCCATAGTGACTCTAGGAATTCCCAGATTTGCACAGTCGGATCCCGCTCCCTCACGGTCACGGATCTGTAAGCACTCCGTAGCAACAGCGAGGCGGTATCTTAACCCTTTCAAGCTACAAGGACTTTTACAGAAACCTCTTTAGGACGGGTCGACTATTCCTGGGAGCGCAGCCAAGCCAGGTACTTGACGATCCCTTTGATTTCCTTGTCTTTGTAATCTCGAGTCACCGAGTGGTGAGACCAGCCCTTGGCATCCACAAGTGAGGCGATGCTTGAGGCCTCGAAAGTTCGCAGGACAGGTGGGGCTGAAGTCAGGTCATAGAGCTTGACCCAACCTTCATTCTGCTCGAAGCGTAGCGCGGGAAAAGAACTCCTATCCGTCAGAGTCGCGGTTAGCACATGCTGAGAACGGGAAGCTCTAACCAGAGAGAGAAAGCGATCCTGGTCTTCGAGGGTCGAGCCCGACAATTCGGGACCGACGGCGATACCTCTTCCATCCACCGAGTGGCAGGTAGAACACTGCAGGAGCCGGGTTGCGTCAAAGAACCAGTCGCGCCCCTGCTTGGCCTCCGCTGGGCCTGGAAAGTCCACATAGGCTGCCGGGCCTGTGCCCGGCGGCATAGGATACTCCGGCAGTCCAGCTTCGTCGGCGTGCTCCAGGCTCATGACGTAGGCGATGACCGCTGAAAGGTCCTGCTCAGAGAGACGATCTTTCCAGCCGGGCATCGCCGATTTCGGGATACCGTCGCGAATGGCCTCGGAGACACGATTGCGGTCAAGACTCTGGCCCCTGAGACGGGGTCCTTTCCCTGCCGCTCCAGCCGCCCCATGGCAGTAGCCAGTGGCACAGCTTTGAGCGAAAACAATCTCTCCCCGCTGCAGCACTGCCGGATCGGCAACTGTCTGGATCAGTAGCAGAGAGACCCATATCATTCGGCCTCCTGCGGAAGCGCGAAGACGAACAGGGTCGAGCCCGCCCGAAAGTCTTCGGATTCGGCCCAGAGTTGGGGAAACAGCCCGGCTACAGCCGATCCCCAGCCGGAGGGCGTGGCGATATACTGCCTTCCGTCAACCGAGTAACTGATGGCGGAGCCTCGGTGACCCGATCCAGTTTGAAAGCTCCAGAGCTTGTCACCCGTTTTCGCATCCAGGGCAAAGAAATACCCCTCGACATCTCCCGTCAAGATGACGTCTCCCGCGGTCCCCAGTAGCGAGGCCAAAAGGGGATACTTCGAACGGTAACTCCAGTATTTCTTGCCAGTTACCGGATCATAGGCGTCCAGGTGCCCATGCGACTCTCCCTTTGGAAGCGGCCTCATCTTGAAGGCTCCTCCGAAGAAGTTGAGGCCTTCGACGGGTTCCTCCTCCTTGGCAACAACATCCTGGCACCACTCGATGCCGGTAGTGTAGTACCAACCGGTCTGCGGGGAGTACGTCCCTTGATTCCACTGTCTGCCCCCTCCGATGCTGGGACAAATGAGGGTCGACTTACCAACCACCGGTTCCTTGCGACCTACTAGACGGCCTTTCTCGTCAACACCGGTAATCCAATTAATGTTTTCTACAACCGGCCAGGCCGAGACGAAGCTCCCATCAGTGCGGTCTACGACGAAGGTGTAGCCCCCCTTGTTGGTATTGAGCAGCAGCTTTCGCTTCCTGCCCTTCACGACCAGATCCAGAAGCACCGACTCGTAGGCAGCATCCCAGTCCCAGACGTCGTGCGGGACCTGCTGAAAGTACCACTTGAGCTCTCCAGAGTCCGGATTCAGAGCGATCACGCAGTCGGTGTAAAGGTTGTCCCCTTTTCGTGATCCTCCATAGAAATCGGCTGCCGGATTGCCGACGCCCCAGTAGATCAGGTCGAGATCCGCATCATAGGAGCCCGTCATCCAGGTGGCTCCGCCCCCATACTTCTAGCTATCTCCCTCCCAGGTTTCGTGCCCCTTCTCACCCGGAGCGGGTATGGTGTAGAAACGCCAGACCATTCGTCCGGTCTCAGCGTCGAAGGCACTCAGATAGCCGCGATGGGCCGAATCCCCTCCGGTCACGCCGACGATAACCTTATCTCTGACCACCAGAGGAGCTCCGGTGATGTTGCAGCCACACTGGCGTAGATCCTCAACGTTGACCTTCCACAGCTCACGTCCCGTTTTCTGATCCAGAGCGACAACATAATTATCCAGGGTCCCCATGAATACCCGGCCGCCAGAGACTGCGACCCCTCGGTTCCAGGGGCTGTAGATAATCCCTATCTGGCGTGGATTCTTATAGTAGTAGTGCCAGATTTCCTTCCCCGTGGCGGCGTCAATGGCGAAGACCCGATTCCAGGAAGACGTGAGATACATAATCCCGTCCACCACAATCGGAGTGGCCTGCAGTCCACCGTCTTCCACACCAGTTTGGAATGCCCAGACGGGCGTCAACCTTTTGATGTTGGAGCGATTGATCTGGTCCAGCGCACTGTAGCGCCAAAACTGATACGAGCCTCCATAGTGCGGCCAGTCCTGCCCTGTACTCCCATCCTGGCCCATCAAAAGAGCGGTGCCAAGCAAGAGGCCGAGAAGTAGGGAAACAAGAGCTGTCTTTGAGTCTGTGAGAGCTGGAAATACGTGTTTCACAACGGCGGAGTCTCAACGCCAGGATTAGGACATGTCAAATTGCCAACTGTCTTACGATCGATATCCCCGCCTTTTTGATCCTGTGGACCTAATCTGCTACAATCCCGCCCGGAAACAACGGAGATTTCCCTCCTACAAAAACATGAGCTATACACCTTTCGCCTACCTCGATCCTGGAACAGGAAGCCTCTTCCTACAGCTCCTCCTAGGAGGGATTGCTGGCTTGGTCGTCATTCTCAAACTCTACTGGCATAAGATCCTGGCCTTTCTCGGAATCCGCAAGGCTTACTCCGGAGACGACGAGAGTAGTGATCAGTGAATACGTGTTTAGTAGTCATTAAGTAGTACTTATTGAACAGTCTGATTAGTAATCAGCGATGTACAGCGTTCACACGTCTTGATATGTCTGGTCACTTTGGATGCAGTTGAGGTGACCATCTTGAGCGATGTCGATTACTGCTCACTGATTCACTAAACTGTCAACGCATGTCCGATCTACAGAGCGAACCTGGGTCCTTTCGAGACCGTCAGGGGCGAATCTTCTACAGGAACGGGGAGGTCATCCGAGCGCTGAGTTCGCGGGCTCTGGAGGAGTGGCAGGTTCTGTGCTCCACTCGCTTCTTTTCCCGCTCGATGGAGGCGGGAAAGATCGTCAGGACCAGGGCGCTGGAGCCGGAGGAACTCGAGGGAGCTCTTCCTGAAGGCGAAACCTGGTCGGGTTTTCTGCGCCACGAAACAATACCGTTCATCTCCTATCCCTACGAATGGAGCTTCCAGATGCTCAAGGACGCCGCTCTGCTCCAGTTGGAGCTGATTGCGGCGGCTCTTGCCGAAGGTATGATTCTGAAGGACGCTTCATCGTTCAACCTTCAGTGGAGGGGCGCTAAACCGGTTTTCATTGACATCCCCTCTTTCGAACGGCTCTCTCCGGGCGAACCCTGGGTTGGCTATCGTCAATTCTGTCAGCTCTTTCTCTACCCACTCTTCCTGCAGTCCTATGAAAACATTCCCTTCCAGCCCTGGCTTCGGGGCAGCATCGACGGCATCTCTCCCCAACACTGCTGGCAGCTAATGTCCGCAAGAGACCTGCTGCGAGCAGGAGTGTTGACTCACGTCTACCTCCAGAGCCGGCTGCAAAACCATTACGGGGGGTCGGATACCGATGCCAAAGGAGTACTCAAGACAGCTGGCTTCAGCAGAGATTTGATCGCGGCCAACGTGCAGCGCCTAGCCAAGACTGTGGCCGGGCTGAGCTGGACTCAGACCCGATCAGAGTGGTCGGACTATGCGAGCAACAACAGCTATTCCCGACAAGATCACGAAACCAAGACTGACTTTGTCAGAAGCGCGGCCCAATCCCGACATTGGACTCTGGCATGGGATCTAGGCTGCAATACCGGCTCCTTCTCGCGTATCTGTGCGGAGAACTCGGACTACGTGGTCGCCATGGATCAAGACCCAGCCGCCATTGAGCTCTTCTACCGTGCGCTCAGCCACGAGGGCTGCAGCAACATCCTACCGCTGGTGCTCAATCTGGCAGACCCCTCACCCGATCTCGGATGGCGCTGCCTGGAGCGTAAGGCAATCACCGGCAGAGGCAGACCCCAACTAACACTGTGCCTGGCCCTCATCCATCACATGGTGATCGGCGCCAATGTCCCTGTCGGCGAATTCCTGCAGTGGCTCGCAGACCTCCAGAGCGCACTCGTGATCGAGTTCGTCACCAAAGACGATCCCATGCTAAAGGTCCTTCTGCGCAACAAAGAGAACCAGTATCAGGATTACGAGCTCGACCACTTCGAGCGCTGCCTGGGATCCCTCTTCGAAGTTGAGCGCCGAGAAATCGTGCCCTCAGGGACCAGGGTCCTATATTTCGCCGCTCCCAAAGCCTCTGCCCGCCCCTGACGAATTGTCAGGGGATCGACGTATTCTTTCTGGATGATTAGCGGTGTCACTTTGGGTCTACTCCTAGCTGCTTTCCTGCTGGGAGCACTCTTTCTTTTCGTCCTGATGCGACTGGTGTTCCGCAATCTGGCGGCTGAAGCGTTGAGCCGCAACAACCAATCCTTCCTCGATCTGGCCAAGTCCAGCCTGGGAGGCTTTCACACCGAAGCCAAAGGGGATTTGGCCCTCAAGGAGCAGGCAATACGAGAGTCGGTCCAACCGCTCCAGGACATGCTGGAGAAGTACAAGACCCAACTCACCGAATTGGAGCGAAAGCGCGAGTCTGCCTACGGTGGCCTACACCAGTATCTGGAGAACGTCGCCCAGACCCAGGTCGAGTTGCGAAAGGAAACCGGCAGCCTGGTGGCCGCCCTGAGATCGCCTCAAGTCCGGGGCAAATGGGGAGAGATCAGCCTCAAGCGAGTTGTGGAGTTGGCAGGCATGGTCGAGCACTCCGACTTCCGCCTGCAGCAAACTCTGATTGCCGAGAACTCGCGTCTGCGTCCTGACCTGATCGTCTACCTGCCCAACCAGCGCCAGATCGCCGTCGACGCCAAGGTGCCTCTGGAAGCCTATCTCAGCGCTTTGGAGTCCTCAGACGAGCCCAAAAAGGAACGTCTGATGGTCGAGTACTCACAGCAGCTAAAAAGGCACATTACACTGCTCAGTGGAAAATCCTATTGGAAGCAGCTGGAAGGAAGTCCTGAATTCGTGGTCCTCTTTCTGCCCCTGGAAAGTCTCTATGCTGCGGCCTTGCGATACGATCCAGAGCTGCTGGAGCGAGGAATCGAGAAGGGCGTTTTCGTAGCAACTCCCACCACCCTGATTGCGCTGCTCAAGGCGGTAGAGTACGGCTGGAAAGAAGAGAAGTTGAAGCAGAACGCCGAAGAGATTCGGACTCTGGGACAGGATCTCCACGACCGTCTTTTCAACCTCGCCGACCATCTCTCACGGCTGGGGGCCAATCTCAGCCGAAGCGTGCAGACCTACAACGAGACGGTCGGATCATTCGAGCGACGAGTCTTCGTCCAGGCCCGCCGCTTCAAGGACCTGGGCGTCCCTGCCAAGGAAGAGATTCCCGAGATCGCCTATATCGATAGGATACCGAGAAATCTCGATAGTGAGATCACCGAGCCAGCTGCGTTTTCTGGAAGATCATGAAATCTGTAACCGCTGATTCTAAAGAGTATCTATGAGTTATACCTCAATTCTCTCTTCGATGCTTGGAACTTGTATCTTGATAA
>CAUZIZ010000170.1:0-11049 GCA_963579905.1 Acidobacteria bacterium UBA6911
CCTGGTTGTCAGTTTTACGCCGCGCCCGGAGTTCAAGAGCAAGATCAAGGACATCAAGGTACTCCAGAAAGTCCGAGGTCGAGTCTGGGTCAGCGAACGGGACTATCAGCCGGTGAAAGTGGAGGCCGAGACGCTCGAAAGTATCAAGTTCGGATGGAGTGTCCTGGCCAAACTCGAAAAAGGTGCCCACATGGTTTTCCAGCGCCGCAAGGTCAACGATGAAGTCTGGCTGCCAGATCAGGCATCTTTCCGAGGATGGGGCCGTCTCCTTCTCCTCAAGAAATTTCGCTTCCAGGCCACCAGCAAATACTCGGACTACAAGAAGTTCAGCGTTGCCAGCAAGATCTCGTTTGAGCCGGCCGCCACTGTCAAATAAATCATCGGGGTTCCCGTCTTTGCCCCTGCCTTTGCCTTTGCCCGTCAGTGGTGTGCACCGTTCTGGCGCGAAGGAATTGGGGAGTGGAGATCAAACGCTTGAGGCACGGCCGCCTAGGCTCTGGCTTGGCCTCGGCGCATCGACTGAAAGCGGCACGGGGGCGGGCTTTCGGGTCCGCCCCGTCTCAACCTGTGAGGGATGCAAAAAGAATGGCTAGAGTATTCACCCGCAAGGACCGGCACGGTCGGAGCGTCTACTACATCGACTATGCGGCGATTCTACCGGACACGGGCCAGCACATCCGGAAAAAAGAACGCGTAGGCTACAGCCGCCGGCAGGCCGAAAGCGCCCTGGAGTCGCGATTGACAGACGTCCGACGGGGACAGTTTGACGGGATCTTCCCTCCGCCTACCTGCTCGCTGGTCCAGATCCGGGGCCAGTATCTCAAATACTCCAAGCTGGCAAAGAGCCCCCGCACCGTCGCCCGCGACGAGGGCATTCTCGACCGGCTGCGATTCCGGCCTTTGCCGATCGGAGTCTGGATCGGATCGCGGCCCAGGACGTCGAGAGCTTCCGAGTGAACCGAAAGGCTGCGGGCCGGGCGCCGGCGACGATCAACAAAGAAATCCAGCTACTCAAGCACATCGTCGGGAAGGCGATCGAGTGGGGAAAGGTCTACACGAACCGAATCGCGGACGTCAAGCCCCTGAAAGTACCGCCGGGGCGCGTGCGCTATCTGGAGCTCGACGAGGTTCCTCGCCTGCTTGAAGCATGTCCGTCCTGGCTCAGGCCGATCGTGCTGATTGCGGCGCATACGGGCCTGCGGCTTAGCGAAATCACGAACCTTGAGCGCTCGAACGTCGACAAGTCAAACCTACTGATCGTGATCGACGAAACCAAGAACGGCGAGCGGAAAGCCGTACCAATGAATCACACGGTCTGGGCGACCATCAGAGGATTGCCCACGCGTCTCGATACGGCGTATCTTTTCGCTGAGGCCGACGGCCGGCAGGTGGATTCTAAAAAAGTGAGCGTCGCCTTTGGCCGGGCTTGTACGCGGGCCGGGATTGCCGATTTTCGTTTCCACGACCTGCGCCACCACTTCGCCTCCCACTTGACCATGAAGGGACACAACCTGAAAACCGTCCAGGAGCTGCTCGGGCACAAAACGGTGGCGATGACGGTGCGATACGCTCATCTGAGCCCCGAGCATCTGCGCCGCGCGGTCACCGACCTGGACCCGGATCCAGCGGAAAAAAGTGTCCCAAATCCGGCCCAGAATTTTTGAAGGTCTCTGTTCTGTCACTCTAACTCACTTATTAACAATCAGTTACGTGAAATTCAAGAAAGGTATTACCGCCCTCTCAAGGCGGTAACACGGGTTCGACTCCCTTTTGGGCTACCAAATTTATCCGATTTAAAATCAACTATTTGGTTTGGATAAATGGCTTGGGCAGCGGGACTCGTGAAGGATTTGATGTCCAAATGGTGTCCATGTCAAAGCCAAAAAAATCATCTCGACGCCTTGGTTTGGCTGACTTCTAACCCCAATTCATCCAGTGAGCCCACCGCCGCCTTCAAATGCTCAGGCGAAAGATAGGAAGAGTGCATCGTCATTTTGGGGTCTTTGTGGCCGAGTAGTTCCTGGACTGCTCTCTGAGCATGTCCCTTCATCGTGAGGTACCGAGGCAAAATGGTGGCGGAGGTCGTGCAGCCGGAAGTCGTCGATGCCAGCCTTTTTGCAGGTTCGTTTGAAGGCATTGTCAATTCAAGCGACGCTCGGCAACCATTGCCGGATGAGTTCATTATATCGAGGCCATCGCTTTCCGCCTGAAATCATCGGTCATGCAGTGTGATTGTGCCCTCGATTCACCTTGGAAGCCGCTGATTTGACAACGCCCTAAAACGGACTTCTGGGACGCCTGATGGTGCCCAGCGAGCCGATCCCCTTCAGAAAGAAGGCGAAGCGAATCTGACTCTCTTGCCGGGCACCCAGGTTGAAGCCCTGATAGTCCACCGAGACCCCGCAGCAGTCCCAGAAATAGTTCAAGCGAGCACGGTGGTTCAGGAGGCGCGAGCTTTCGGCATCGTATCTGAGGGTGCCGGAGGCGGAAAGACCACGACGAAGACGCCCGATGGCGATATGAGATTGAATCTGGTTGCTTTCGAAGCTGCCTTGTTCCAGTTCTCGGGTTCGGAAATAGGCGGCTGAGAGTAGAAGCTGGCTTCGGATGAAGTGGCCGGCAACTCCAAAGTTTCGGAGTCGATGAAAGTCGGGATCATAGTCAGTCCTGGCATCGAAGCTGAAGCCGGGCTGAGGCGTCACCCGGGCCAGCGTGGTTACCGGTGAAAAATCTCGTCTGATTCCGCCGAAATGGAAGCCAGACAATGAGGTAAAGGTAGAGAACTGGTTTACCGTGTTTGCCTCGAAGGCGCCTCCGAAATCCGGGTCGAAGAAGTGCTTTTGGACCACTTTTACCGAAAGCCATTCCCGTGTCTGACGGTCCTCTCCACTGCCCCGCCTGACGAAAATTCGGTTGAAGATCCCGTACTCAATCTCGTGCGAGTTGGTGATCGTGTCGTATTCGTCGAAGCGAAGGGTCCGGTTGAAGTCGTCGATCCCCGACCGGTATTGATAGCGAGCGGTAGGCTCGATCAGATGTTTCCAAGAGCCGGATAGGGAGGACTCGCGGTAGATTTTCGAGAGCCCCCATCCCTTCAGGTCCAGGCTCAGTTCGAGGTACTGGCGGGCCAGATTATCGCCGCTGACTCCCCCTGACTGGGACGATTCCTTCGAGGTCAAGCTGTCGCTGTAGAAGGTCTCCCTGAACGCGACTTTTGGGGTGACTCGGAGACCCTGGAAGAGGGGAAGCGAGAAGTACAACTGCGGAAAGAAGTCAAGGCGTTGGGTCATGCTTGGGGTCTCGATCAGGCTATCAGCACGGCTGAAACCCCCGGCTGCGGTGTCTAGATCCAGGTAGAAGGGAAGCCTGGAAAATCGGTGGCCGTGGAGTTTGAACTGAAACGTGGGAAAGCTCCGGATGACTGCATTACGGCCGGGGAAGAGGGTTTCCTCACGGGAGACGAGTATGTTGACCGACCGGGACTGGAAATTATTGGTGAGGAAGACACTTGAAACTTCGGTGGGCTGTGTGGCGGTAAAGAAGTTGTCTGAGAAAACCTGCCGAAAGAGAAAATTGGAAACCAGGTTGAAATCCGCGACGGCCCTGAATCCGTTGGCGAAGTATGTTTCCCCAGTGGCATTGAAACTGGCGCCTCCCTGACCCTTTTTGTCGTCAAGAAGATATCCGTCCAACTGTAGGGTGGTGGTTGCATTGGGCCGGGTCCGGAAGGCGACGCCGTGCCCAAAACCGCGCTCCGAAAAGTAGTCTTCGTGCACGGTGACGTCAGCACTGTCCCCCAGGACCAGATAGAAGGCTTGACTGAGACGACGACCCTTCTTATTTGAATTTCCTGTGCTCGGAATCATGAAGCCGCTGGACCTTTTCTTTTTTTCCGTCGGGATGGCCACGTATGGCAGGTAGAAAACGGGGATTCCCTTGATCCTGAAGAACGTGTGTTTGATCCGGGCGGAGGAATCCAGTCGAATTCTCGCCTTCTTGAGCTTGAAGCTCCACTTCGGGACAGCGTCATCGCAGGCCGTGATGAAGCCGTCACTTGCAATGTAGGTTCCGGGCCCTGTCTTGACCAGCCTTTTAGCCTTGACGAAGAGTGCTTGATCGGTGAAGCCCTCAACCTCGTAGAGGACTCCGGTATCGTCCTTCAATCTCAGCTCTGCTCGACCTGCTTTGAGCCACTGTGTCCCGTCGATCAGCTCCACCCCACCCTCGAAGGTTGCTTCCTCGGTAATGGGGTTATAGCTGATCTTGGAGCTCTTGATGATGGTGTTCTGGAAACGGATGACTACCCGATCATAGGCCACCCAGCGGTCAGCTGATTCTTTTGCCAGAAGTCCGGCTTCAATGGTGACGGGTCCCCGGCTCGACGGCAGTTCTGCTCGAGCCCGGTTCTGGGCGCTGGAAGAAGCCATCATCAGCAGCGTGAGCAGTCCCGCGAGAATCAGTTCGAAGCGCATCCGTCTTAGGAAATAGTACCAGAATCAATACAGGCGATTCGGGTCCTGCAGCCGGGCGAGGAGGTGCTCGACGGTCTGCCGTTTCAGCCTACCCTTCGACCTGGGAGTCAGGAGATCTTCCATATTGACGCTGTCGCACTCTGGAGGTTGATCGATTCGAACCTTGAGTCCCGAAGCCGGAATCTCTCTGAGGCCTCCTACCTCAGTCCCAATGAGTTCTCAAGACCGCCCCTCCTCGGCCCCCTAGCCCGCATTTCTCATCGCTGGTCTACTGCGTCGCCGCAAACATCCGTTCTGGCTGCGTTGCGCTCGGTCGGCCGCCTCGACGTACTGCACGAGTACGACTGCGGGGGCTCGCCACGAGTGGTCTCGGTCACAAGCCTTGTCAGGACGGCCTTTGCGGCGCCTCGCCACGACAAGCGATGAGAAATCCGGGCTAGGAGTCTGCGCGGTAGAAACTTATCTACTACGAAAACGGTAGAATCGGCCCATATTTCCCCGATTTTTCGACGAATAGAACAACTATTCCCCTCAAAATCGAGAAAATCTGGCCTCGATTCCCCGCTCTCTCGCTACGATCATTTCTACCGCGCAGACTCCTAGAGCTCCGTGAGTTGCAGCGACCGAAAAGCAAGCCCCAGAATCCTCTTGTCCCTGCTTGGAGCGATCTCGGCCTCCAACAACACTGGATTCCTGGGGCGGGGGACTTCCAGAACAAGTGAGGCGCGTTTTCCCAAACTCCAGGTGAAGTTGTTCTCCGGATTGCCCATCCCATTTCCTGATATCTTTCGGCATCTCCCTCGCGACCGAACTAGATCTTGGAGCCCCAGAGATAGGAAGGAGCGAAAGCCTTCCTGGGAGGAGCAAACGGCCACTCGGCGCCGTGATGGGCGAAGTATCTGAGCTCGGAAGCGGTGTGGCTGTTGGAGATTGCGAACACGCGAACCTCTGTCGCTGGGGGATCCTCAAACAAGGCGGCGGGGAACTCAAAGAGGAACCCCGATTCCAGAAGCTCCGAACTCTCAAACCTTTTGGCGATATCGGACCGTCTTACGAGTGTCGCTCCGGATTCGAGTAACTCCCCATTTCTGAAAACCAGAATGGAACGAACTGGCCGGGAATCGCGCAAGTCGACTGCCCAACCTCGCAGAAAGACTCGAGAGTCTGTTCGGTTGATCTCGGCTCTCACCCCTCCCAGAGGGTCCTTTGTCGTGACTGTAATCGGTTCTCCATCAGGGGCGAGGAGTATTTCTTTCTTGTCTTCGAGCGAGCGCAAAATCCTATAGGAGCGCCTGGACGCGGAAGCGACACGCAGGAGCCGAAGCCGATTATCCGGTTTGGAGACGAGAAAAGTCTCCACTTGGTTTTGCCCCGGCTGGAATGCCGTTTCGGGCACCATAGCCGAAAAGATCTTGCCTCCTGCAAGCAGAGGTGAGGTCTGGCTCGAAGCACGCACTCGCCCATTAATGGCGACCGCCACCTGTGCGCCCGGCGAAGGCGGTGAGTTGAGGGAGAGCCTTCCTTCAATGTTGACGGGGATGAAGGGTACGTCCGCTTGCATACGCGCGTAGAAGGCTTCGCCCTTGATTGCGACCTGGACATCTGCTGCTTGCGACCAACCGATCTCACTCACCTTTCTTCCCAGCAAAGCTCGATTGGGTCCAATATGGTAGAGCTGGTCCCAAGCGCCCGATCCGAAAAGCTCGAGCTTTCTCGCAACAGATTCGTACTTCGACTCATCCCGGGCATCAAAAACGTACTTCTTACTTCCACCCATGAAGGCCCTTTTTGTCGCTCTTTTATGCTGGGTGTGATCGAAAGTCGAATGACCGTCAACCTTCATGGGTAGATCGATACCAAGTACTTGAGCAACGGTGGGTACGATATCGATGGTTTCCAGGTTCCGATCGCTCACATTTCCCGCCTTCTGGTGGGGCGTCTTGACCAGCAGGGAAACCGCCGTAAGGGCGGCATGGTTGGAGTCTGTGACCCTTCTCATATGCTCGCCCTGGCGGAAGCTGATGCCATGATCGCTGGTCAGGATGATCAATGACCGCTCGTAGAGATTTGTCTGTTTGAGCTTGGCGATTAAATTCCCCAGGAGCTTGTCCACGAATCCGGTCTGAAGAAGGTGACGCTGCTGAGCCTGGATGGCGAGCCACTCGTCATCACCCCACTTTCCATCAGCCAGACCTTTAACAGCTGAGCTTCCTCGCCATAGATACTGCTTCCCACTAGGCGTGAAGGCCCACGGTCGGTGTGGCAGCATGGAGTGGAAAAAGTAGAATCCCGGTTCTTCGGTGGCTGCGATGGAATCGACGAACTGGTAAAATTTTCGGGATCGGTCCGAAAAATCGAATCGGTCCGGTTCCTTGGACTCAGACTCCGTCTTGTGTTTTCTGTTTCCGGCTGGATCGCCGCCGCCATCTAGAAAGTTCTTCCAACCCGCCGTGATCGTAGGTAAGCCGTCCGTCAGCTCGGAGGGAAGAATCAAGTGTGCTGTAAACCAGGGATAGGTCCCAGAACAGGCTAGAGAGCCGCCTGGCTAGACTCTTCGGGCTCTCCGTAGTGGGCGAGAGTTGAGTTCCATTTTCGAATACGCGAAGCTCATGGGAACCTGCCAGAAGGGTAAAAAGATTCCAGCGATGGTCAACCAGCAAGGGTAGTTTCGGGTCCTCGGGTTCCGGATAGCTCCCGGTCAGAATGGCGGCAATCGATACCAAACTGGAGTAGCTGATGGAGGTTGCATTTCGGAACCAGTGGGAATCACGGGCAAGCGAGGCGAAGAACGGATAGCGGATCGGGTCGATCTGCCGGTTTTCGTCCAACAAGGACACCAAGGGCAACTCGTCAAACACAACCAAGACCACCGGGGTATTGGCTCCCGTTAGCGCCTCGAAGGTTCGGTCAGAGGGGTGGGGGAAAGGATGCGGTACAGCGGAGAAGAAAACAGAAAGAGGGCCGGAAACAACAGGATGGCCGGGCTCAGCACCGTCAAGTAGAACCGTGTTTGGGCCGAGCGTACGTAGAGCGCGCAGAGGCTTGAAGCAACCAGCAGCGCACCCGCTATCTGGAGCAATCCGGGGATGCCGGGAATCCGCTTCAGAACCTGCAAGGCTATGATGGCGAGGACCAGGGTGAGGAAGATGGCGCGAAAGAGTCTTTGCAGGCGACCGTCCAGTTCGCCACCGATTCTCTCGACCACAACGAAGAAAAGCGGAAGAAGCAGGGTGAGAAAGAGAACCAGGAGTAGTATGTCAGTCGGACGGGAGTGGCGAGCGACGAAAAACTCCGGGTAGCGGGAAAGAAGATCGTACAGCGGTTGGGCCACTGCGAGGGAAGAAAGCACCGAGAGATGAAGGCAATAGCTGAATTCCGAGAGCGTGCTCATTAAGGGGTATAGGATCTCGGTGTTCCAAGAATTAGTCTACTGTTGAAGTCCCATCTCGTCGAATACATCACCATCGACGCAGCTATCCGACCCCACTACGATAACTTTGCCGCAAATTTGTCGATCTCGATGAAGTTGTTATCAAGGCGGCTCCAACTCAGACCCGTTGGGCCTGCCATCTTTCTCCCACGCGGATCTCGCCCTGACTTGCTGGAAATATAGAGTTTCTAAGCCTGGTCGGACTTCGTCTCCTATTTCTACCAAGGTCGGCTGATTTCGAGCTAGCGGCCGAGGCTACGCGGTCCACATCGTCGCGAGGCGTGATCTCTTTCTCCAGACGGTCTTCCAGAGCGTCCTCGGCGACCTCGAGTTCATAGATATCGCCACGCGATAAAAATACTGTCGAGTAATATGATGACAATCAATGCGACGAAGGTTAAGAAAGATGCAGAAGGGTGTGGAGTGGGTTGAGAAAAGGGTGAGGAGCTTGGTTATCAAATTGAACGACTCAGAAATAGGTGTCGTCTTTCAGAAAGGAGAGCAACCAAGATGCAAGGGAAGTTACTCGCATGGATGGTCGCGGCAGCGTGTCTTTCCGCGACCCTTTTTTCCGGGCGATCTGCCAGCTACCACGATTTTGCCCAAGTGGGAGACGGAGGTGGTATTCGGACCGTCTTTTTAGTCAGCAACGACGGGAGCGCAGACGCGGTGGTCCAGATTCGTCTCCTTAAGCCTGATTGGACCGGTTTCAAGCTAACCATAGGCGGAAAAGTGGACTCCAGTTTCACGGTCACTGTTCCCGCCGGAGGGATGGTCAAGCTAGAAACCGCCGGAACGACAGATCCCGCCCAGCAGGGGTGGGCACGACTCGTCTCAACGCGACCGGTCGGAGCGAAGTCCTCTTTGAAATCCGCTCCGAAGGTCAGCTGCTAACCCAGGCCGCAGTCGAATCCTCGGGAGCGATCCGGAGTTCGACCATCTTTGTGGACCAGGGAGGAGGCTCCAATTCCGGTATCGCCATTGCCAACCTATCCGAGTCCGGGCCCATCCGGGTGCGCCTGACGTTACGGGATGAGAACGAGAACACTGTCGACACCCAGGATCTGATCCTGTCGGCTTTGGGCCAGGAGGCCAAATTCATCTTCGAACTGTTGAAGGACGTGGGTGAAATTCGAGGGACCCTGTCGATTCAGGTGTCCGGAAGAATCGCGATTGTGGCCCTCCAGCAAACCGGGCTGGTCATTGGGACACTGTCCCCCGTCATCTGATTTCAGGAGAGTGAAAAGATGAAAAAACAGCGCTTGTCCTCTGGCTGAGCTTATCCGTTCCGGTCTTGGGAGACGATGGGGAAGACCTGATCAACATAATTGACCAATCGAGTGCCGCCTCCACCGACCGCTTTCCGCTCAAGTCCTGGACGATCTTCGTACGCAATACCTTGAACGAACAATCACGGCCTTACGAACCATTGAAGTTGCTGCCCTTTCTCCGGTGTGCGGTCACTTTTCATTTGCGGGAACAGGAGTTTGACAGATTGCGGGCTCACCGGATCATTGACAGGATATTCCTGGATTGGCATGCCAGATTCGATTCCGAGACGCTTCGAGACTTCCCCCTCACGCCCACACAGCCTGATGAAACCTGCAGTGCAGAGATCGCAGTGTCCTCCTCTGATAACGTGGATCGGATCTCGAATGAAGGGACACATGTTACCTCAGGGACATCAGCTGTTTTTGATCTTCATCTAAAGACCAGTGAGGAGCCCCAAGAAATAGGAAAAATTGAGTGGTTCATCGAAGCATCAACGAATCTCCTAACACCCCCAGTAAGGACCCCTCTGGGCAGTGACAACCCCTTGACCAGTGAATGGTCGGCGTTCGTAAGCGATGATGGGATGTACGGATTCATCACTTTGTCCGATGAAGGGGAGGAAAGAGTGAAGGGCGGGGAATTCCTGTCGGCGAGAGTTGTGGTCGTAGTGACCACCGGGGATGAAAGGAAATGAGAGTCTTCAGAGCGTTTCTTCTGGAAGCCCTGGAAAAGGCTTCTATTGAGCTCCAGTAGCGCCCCAGAGAGGGCGAACCAACCTGAAACTCGGACGATGCGTCGCACATCTTCTGTCCCCGGACGGTGTCGCAAAACTCTTAGGGTCTGGGCAAGAATAACTTGGTAGAATTGGCGCTCAGATTTGCGCCAGATTTGGCCGCGAACGATTGAGAGAAACCGCAGGCGTAGCCGGGCCTACGTTGAGGATTTCGCGATTGAGGAGCGGCCGAAGATGGTGTGAAGATGAGATGCTAAAATGCCAAGTTATTTTTGCGCAGACCCTAAGGCATTGGTGCTATGGAGTTTTTTCCAGAAGATAGCCTTCCGGGGACTCGTGTACCACAAAGAGGTCGACTTGCTTTCCGCCTGCTCGAAACGACTCTTCCGGGACGATGATGAAGAAGGCATGCGGTGTGTCCTCAATCTGGACAGTCGGACTCACGGCGCAGATGGTTCCGTTGACGGCGACAGCCAGATTGAGGGGTTTCTCCGAACCTGAACCGGAGACCTCGCCTGTCAGGAGTGCCGGTACGAAAGGTCCGGACGGATTCACGTCTTCGAGTTCGTCGTCCTGATCGATTTGAATTTTGATTCCAGATGAGGGGATTTGCTTGAGGCTCTTTGTCTCGGCTCCGATGAGCTCTCTTAACGGGCCTTCCCGCAGGAATCCGTCCGGGTCTGCGGTGGCGGCCCTCCGAATGATCCTCTCAGCTTTCTCGCGCTCGCGGAGCAGGGCTGCCGTCAAGCCGTGTCGCTCGATAAGGAAAGTTGGGGACCCTTTCCCCGAGTCGGCGCAGACGGTTGCCGCACTCCAGTTGAAATCTTGCGTTCCGTTTTTGGAGGATGCCGTAGACCACCCGTAGTCCTTGGGGTATTTGACCTCCGAGACCTGGTCATTGAGGAGGGCGAAGAGCCGGACATTGGAAGCTTCCTCAAGCTTCGCGCGAGGGAGGGTGCGAGTTCCAGCTCTATCCCACCAGCCAACCTAGATCACCGATTGTGGTCACGACGAGCCAACTGTCTCGAGCTGGACTGGGGTCGGGGGCTAACAGCGAGGGCGAGATTCCTCCTGGCGGAACCTATAGCGTATTGGTGAGCGAAATACTCCGAGCTACCGGTGTGGACGGCTCCTTCGTCGGT
>CAUZIZ010000171.1:0-10823 GCA_963579905.1 Acidobacteria bacterium UBA6911
TCCCTTTGGAACCAGGTGTTTTGCGCTAAGCTGGAACTTCAAGAATACGTCGCACGTCTCCTGTCCTCCGAAGGTGCCGCCAACGGGTGAACTACCAGCGTTACGAAGCCAAGTCCGACAGAGCCGCGAACGACTTGAGCCGTTAGCAACATGAGGCCAAGTTCCGAGGAGAGAGCCGGACAACTCTTCCCCACTCAGTGACGCACAAATCCCCAGTAGCCGGAAGTTTCTTTCCCGAATGGGGCCAGGGCTTCCTGGGGGTGGGACTAAGCTGAAACTTCAAGCACGAGGAAACGAAGCAATCTTCGCCAGATGACAGAGCCGTGACCGTCAGGGAGCGGGGCCCGACAAGGACCATATTCCTCCGGCGCTTCCTCGCTTTATAGTCCCGGTTATGCTGGCTTCAGCGAGCCTTGACCTCGGGTCCGAATGGATCGCTTATCCACTACCGCTTCAAGTATTAACAGTCCACTAGCGATTCCACTTCCAATCCGTCACACCCTTCAAGTTTTGGATACACTCGGTCGGCCAGCCACCGTTGTGGAGATCGACGATCGTCTCGGCGACCATTTTGAAACCGTCTTCGTAGGATTGCGTGTCAAGTCCGGCTACATGGCCACTAGTCAAAACATTGTCGAGTTTCAGCAACGGACTAGTCAAGGACAGCGGTTCGACCTCAAAGACATCGAGAGCTGCGGCCCGCAAAGCACCCGTCTTCAAGGCCTCACAGAGAGCGGCTTCATCTACGAGTGGTCCACGAGCCGTGTTGATCAGTACCGATCCCTCCTTCATCTTCGCCAGCGAATCCGCGTTGACGATATGTCGGCTCTCAGCCGACATCGGCAAATGCAGCGAGACGTAATCTGCCCGAGCCAACAGCTCGTCGAATTGGAGCAACTCAACCTTCCATTGGTCGACGAATTCGAGATCAGGGTAGGGCTCAAACGCAATCACATTCATGCCCAAACCAACGGCTCGAGTCGCGACCGCTCGGCCGATGCGGCCCAAACCCACAATTCCTAAAGTCTCTCCCATGACACGGGGACGAAGCTGTCGCTGCCACCAACCTTGACGTACTTTGCGATCGAGTTCGGGAAACCCAAGGGCGACACCCATCAACAATCCGATCGTGTGCTCGGCGACCGCATGATGGTGCACACCTGGAGTGGTTGTGACGACGACTCCGGCATCATCGCACGCCGCGCCACGTCCACCGCGTCAAAGCCAACGCCACTGCGAGCGATTACACGCAAATCGGGCAGCGACTCAATGACGCGCCGCGAATAGGGTTCGGACCCGGCGACGGATGCCTGGCAGCCCCGCAGCGCGGAAATGACCTTGTCTTCTTGAGACAGATCAACATCAGGTAGAGCCATCTCGACCTCGAAACCGTTCGCTCGCAGGATCTTGAAATGTGGCCCCCCTTGGGAATTCGACGAGAGACTCTTGACTCTGGGCATACTGCTAAGATCTCCTCTTTACGGAACTCGGCTGGTGCCACGCAAGGGAGGCCAAGCGTATCGGACTTCCTTCTTTGGCGACAGCTTGTTCTGACCGAAGACCGTCGCTACACCACCTCCGCTGGGGGGTGGATGGGGAAGGGCCTCTTTTCTACCGCAAGAAGATGGATATATTTTTCGATGGAGCAGGGGGCAACTCGCTCTCTTGACCCCTACCCAAGGGACCGATACACTCCATCCACGAAGGCAAACTCCAATCAGGTCATTCGTTCGATACTCTGCTAGGTGGGGCCAATGCCCAAGGCGATCAGTCACACAATCAAACGACGGGGGAAGAACCCGGGCGACGGAGACGTGGAGATTCCTGTTGCCGAGGACCTTGTCACGGTCCCAGGGATTCCCGTGCGCGAGAAAGACGTTTCGTATTACAGCAGAATGTATCCTTTGGAGGCCCAGTTCCTCGAAAAATCCGCGGATCGGGAATGGGAATGGAGTGTCTGGAGTGATGAGCTGACCGAGTTCCACCAGGCTCACCACGAAAGAAACCGTTCTTTCGTGGATGCGGCGGAATCATCGGGCGACCTGGAGCCAACAGTTGAGGCTGAGCCAGGAAGGGACCTGACCGAGGAGATACGGACGAAGGCCTTGGAACTGGGTGCCGGGGAAGTCGGCTTTACCAAGTTGGACCGAAGGTATGTCTACGCCAGCAAGAAGCACTGGGTGAAATACCAACACGCTGTTTGCCTGGCGGTGGAGCAGGACTACGAACAGACTCAGACAATCGCCAGTATAGAGGCCGAACACACCCACTTCGGCACCTACGAGAAGATCGGAGCCCTCGGTTTGGAGCTGGTCGACTACATCCGGGCCTTGGGCTACCGCGCTCAGATTCATAGTCCCAGCGACGAGTCCGTGCTCTACGTCCCGCTGTTTGTAAAAGCCGGCCTTGGCCAGTTGGGAGCTAACGGGCAGCTGCTAACGCCGCTCTTCGGGTCCAGATGTCGGCTGGCGATCATCACTACGGATGCAGCCGTGACCTATGACAAGCCCGTCGATTACGGAATTCACAAGTTCTGTCAGAAATGCCAGGTATGCGTCAGGCGGTGTCCCGCGCGGGCGTTGGTCAAGGAGCAGGTTTGGTGGAGGGGCGTGCACAAGAACAAGGTTACCTACGACCGGTGTCGTCCCGTGATGGCAAGATACGAGGGTTGTGGTGTGTGCATGAAGGTGTGCCCCATTCAGCGTTATGGGATGAAGGCAGTAATGGAGCAGTATGTGGCCACCGGAGAGGTACTTGGAAAAGGAACGGATGACTTGGAAGGCTTCAAACTGAGGGGCCAATACTTTGGAGTGAGCGAGCTTCCCCAACTTGACAGCGAGACCTTTCACTTTCCCCACGGATCGAAAGATGAATGGCTCTTTCAGGAGTTCAAAGAGCGGCTAGCGAAGGACGGCATACCACCTGCCCACGAGTTGCAGCGGTTTGCCGCTGCCGTGAAGCGGATTCTGGATAAGGGCCCATCAACCCGATACGACCAGGTTGAGCCAAACAGCGACATCGACTAGTCTCCATTTCTCTACTGCCCGGTTGCCAGCTTTCGAGCCCTCACTTCCATCACTGGGACGGGCGTTCGCGTACGCTAGCAGGTATACGATCAGGCCACAGAAATCGCTCACAGATCCCAGCTCAGACGCCGTATTCAAAGAGATGCCGCTGGTCCGTGTTCTGGCACCGACAAGGGACGGGCTTTTCAGCGGAGATCTGGTGGTACTGAGAACTTGAAAGGGCTGACGATTCAGCGCATGATAATCTTCATAATGCCACTGAACCAGATTAGAATCCGCCAGATTCTGGTGCTCGCGAGCCTGTGGATTTCGCCCTCCTGCATGGACGATTCTGCCGACGAAGCAAAGGACCAATACCGGGAGATTGTCGATATCTCGAGGGATCCAGACGCCCTTCGGGAGTACCTGAAGCCGATTCCGCCGACCGAGCCTGCCGAGGCCTTGAAGACTTTTGAGACAGCCGAAGGCTTTCGGATGGAGCTGGTGGCCCACGAGCCCCAGGTGGTCGAGCCTCTGGCAGCAACCTTCGACGAGAATGGGCGCATGTATGTGGCAGAGTTCTATGGTTACCCCCGCCAACCTCCGCCGGGCGAAGAGGGTACAGGAAGGATTCGGCTGTTGGAGGACCGTGACGGCGACGGCCGTTACGAGACCGCACAAGTCTTCGCCGACAAACTGGTCTGGCCTACCGGTGTGGCAGTCTGGAAGCAGGGAGTGTTTGTCTCGGCGCCGCCGGACCTCCTTTACTTCAAGGACACGGACGGCGACGGTCGAGCCGATATTCGAGAGAAGGTTTATACCGGATTTGGGGTCACCAACGAGCAGCAGATGCTCAACAATATCATCTGGGGGATCGACCACAAGATCTACGCTTCCACGGGTGGCAACGGCGGCTACATCCGTCCTGGGGACCAGCTCGATGCCGAGCCCATTTCGGTCTACAATCGGGACTTCCGCCTCGATCCAGTGAGCAAGAAGCTGGAGCTCACAACCCAGACCTTCCAGTTTGGGCACAGCTTCGATGCGTGGTACAACCGATTCGTCTGCCGGGCCGGCTCCTTCGGCCGGCATGTCGTCATGCCTCCGGGATACTTGGAGCGGAATCCCTACCTCTTTTTCGACCTACACGGGTACCTGACGACCGGTTCCATGGAGGTCAACGCGCTAACCGAAGGGCGGATCCCCATCTACCGGACCAGTCCCATAGAACGATGGCGCAAGCTGCGGGAGGCCCGAAGGATCTTCGCGGGAAGAATCGCCCGGGTCGAGGAGGGCGGCCGGGAGGACTACCAGGCCTTCGCTGCCGCCTGGGCGGGAGTGAAAGTCTACACCGGACACGCCTACCCCGAGGAGTACCGTGGAAACATCTTCACCGGTGCTGCCACCGCCAATCTGCTTCACCGACGCGTGCTCGAACCCGATGGCGCATCCTTTAGAGCCGTGCGTGCCGGTACCGAGAACACCGAATTTGTCCGTTCCAGCGATAACTGGTTCCGTCCCGTGAACTCGGTCAACGCACCCGATGGCACACTCTACATCCTCGACATGTACCGGGAATTGATCGAGCACGGCCATGTGCCGAAGCGGGTCCTCAAGCACCTGGACTTCTCCCGAGGCTCGGAACATGGGCGGATCTACCGGGTGGCACCACTCGGGTTCAAGGTGCCACCTGCCCCCCGTTTGGGTGAGGCCAGCATCCAGGAACTGGTGGGGCATCTGGAGCACCCCGGCGGCTGGTGGCGGGAGACGGCACAGCGGCTCATCTACGAGCGTCAGGATCCCGTGGCGATTCCCGGGCTGCGGCGGCTGCTGAAGGAGAGCAAGCATCCCCTGGCACGGATGCACGCTCTCTGGTCTCTGAAGGGGCTGAAAGCCCTGAGAGACGAGGATGTTGCAAGGGCACTGTCTGACTCCTCGCCAGGGGTACGGATGCATGCCCTCGAGCACGCCGAGAGCAGGATGAATCGTTCCAGAGGTCTGTTTTACAGGATCTTGGAGATGGCCGGGGACGAGAACCCTCGAGTGCGTCTGCGAGTCGCCCTGGCCCTGGGCGCGGTACGGGACAGACGAATCCTGCCGGCCCTGGTGAAGATTGCCCGAAGCGACTCTCAGGACCGCTGGATCCGTAACTCGGTTCTGAGCTCCAGCGCGCATCTGGCAGATCGTCTCTTTACCGAGCTGTTGGACCTGGAAGGATTTGACCATGCGCCATTGGCCCAACAGTGGCTGGCTCCGCTTGCCCGGGTCGTGGGGGGAAGAGGGATGCCCTCGGAGCTCAGTCGGCTGACCCGAGCCACCTCTACCCACCCGTCTCTGGAGTCTCAGCCTGACCTTCAGCTGGCCATCGTGACCAGTTTGGCTGAGGGGCTGGCCATCAACGGCAGGACCTTCAGTGGTCTCGAGAACCTCCCTGCCTCGGCGAACACGATGATAGCCAGTCTTCTGGATAATTCTCGTTCGGCAGCCACCGATGCCGATCTCTCGGAGGAGGAACGCCTGGCGGCACTCCGCCTCCTCCGCCATGCCGCTTTCGAGCAGGTTAAGCAACCCCTGATGGCGCTCGTCGATCCCAGGCATCCCCAAGCCCTACAGCTGGCGGCTATCGAGGCCCTTGCCGGCTACGACGAACCGGAGATCGCCTCACGACTGTTGGAGTCCTGGGCCACTCACACGCCCAAGGTCCGGAACGGGGTGCTCTCAGGAATTTTGTCGCGTCTGGACTGGACCCGTGCCCTGCTGAAGGCCATTGAATCCGCGGAAGTCCCCGCACACCAGATCGACGCCAAGCGCCGCGAGCTGCTGATGAACCAGGACGACGAGGGGATCCGAGAGCGGGCCCTGAGCCTTTTCAAGTCGGCGACTCCCGGTGACAGAGAAAAGGTTCTGGCCGAGTACCAACCTGCCTTGACGCTGGCAGGAGACCGGGGACGAGGCGAGAGAGTCTTCCGGCGCGAATGCATCAAGTGCCACCGGCTGGGAACCATCGAGCATCCGGTCGGCCCGAATCTCATCGTGGCAGGCTACCAGGACCGGGAGCCCCTGCTGACCAGCATCCTCGATCCGAACCGGCTGGTGGAGTCCCAATATACGCAGTACGTGGTGACCGACCAGAAGGGCCGCCTCTACACCGGCCTCCTGGCCCAGGAGACGGCGGCCAGCATCACCTTGGTGGAGAGTGAAGACCTGCAGGACACCCTTTTGAGGAAAGACATCCGGGAGATTCGAGCCACCGGTCAATCCCTGATGCCGGAGGGGTTGGAAGAGACCGTCTCCCCCCAGGAGATGGCCGACCTGATGACCTTCATCCTCGACTACCAGTACGATATCGGAGCCGAGGGTGGGGGGTACGGTCCGGGACAGGAGGTCTTCGACGAACCGTTAGAGACGCGTCGCTATGGCGATGGTCCCTGACCCCCGGGCGCGCAGGGCGCAAGGAGTCGATCAGCAATGGAGGATTTCAGAGAAAGGAGTCGATCAGCAATGGAGGATTTCAGAGAGATGAAGAAAGAGTTTGATCGCGATGGCTACGTCGTCATGCGCGATTTCATGGGTGGTGAGGAAGCCGCGGCGATCTCAAATCAGATCGATGGCTTCATCGCCGCAGTACTGCCAACCCGCAGCGAGCCCCTTGCGTTCTACGAGGTAAATGATCGACCCGAAACCATCATGCGTCTCCAGAACATGCAGGACTACGACGAGTTTTTCGGGCAGCTGCTTCACGAGGATCGCTTTGTCAGCATGGCCTCGCAGCTGCTTGGCGACGACGTGGTGGCCAGGAACCTCCAGTGGTTCAACAAACCTGCGCGAGTCGGCAGCGTTACGCCGCCCCACCAGGACGGATTCTATTTCATGCTCGAGCCCAACGAAGCGGTTACCCTATGGCTCGCCCTGGACCTGGTCGACGAAGAGAATGGCTGTGTGCGCTACGTGAGTGGATCGAATCGCGAAGGAATGCGCCCCCACCAGCGGAGCAACGTGATCGGCTTCTCGCAGGGCATCACCGATTACGGCGATTCCGACCGGGAAAGAGAGACCCCGATTCTGGCCGCTCCCGGAGATCTCTTCGCCCACCACTGCATGACGATTCACCGGGCCGATGCCAACACCAGCGAGCGGCCCCGTGCGGCGCTGGGCTTCGTCTACGACGCTGCCCGCGCTGTGTACGACTCACAGGCAGCCGCGGCTTATCAGAAACAGCTGTACCAACAGTGGGAGAACGAGGGCAGGTTGTGAACGGTGGACGAGCCCGTCAGCCGTCGATGAGCCCGGTTACAGGATAGACCCATTGTGTCCGCGCTCGTATGTGTGCTTCGGACGCTTCGATAGAACGCTCAAAATGCCAAGTTATTTTTGCGCAGACCCTATAGCTGACAACGTGACTCGATACTGATCGGAACGATGTCGCTTCCTCGGGCGCCGCGCACTACCGCAATTGCCACGACTCCATTGGGTTCGAACCAGTCAGAGTGAGGACCCAACAAGAAGATGTCTCAGTCCAAGCCCGCGATCACCGTGATTGGTTCCATTAACATGGACTTGATGATCGGTTGTGAAACCCTACCCACGCCGGGCCAAACGATCCTGGCGGAATGGTCGACGGAGGTATGCGGAGGCAAGGGGGCAAATCAGGCGGTCGCGGCGGCTCGGCAAGTGACGATGATTGGTCGCATCGGTGATGATGCTTTTGCCGATCGATTGCTAGCGAACTTTGAGAACGCGCAAATCCAAGTAGATCATGTGCAGCAAACCAGCGATTGCGCCAGTGGTCTGGCAGTGGTTGCGGTAGAGCGCGGCGGCCAGAACTTGATCATGGTGGTGCCGGGTGCAAATGGTCGCGTCGGCGTTGACGATATCTTGAGCGCGCGGTCGGTCATCGAGTCAAGCGATGTAATATTGTTGCAATTGGAGATCCCGATGGAATCGGTTGTCGCCGCCATTGAGATCGCAAACGCGGGCCGGTGTTCGCTTGATCGTCGAATCCTGCGCCAGCACCAACTACATGGTCGAAACAGCTGTTCCAGGTCGATTTTCTGTGTTCGAACGAATCGGAGGCCGGGGCCTTCGTCGGCCATCCTGTGCAGAATCGGTAGCCCGCGCACTTTACGCAAGGGGGACGTCCAACGTCGCGATCACTTTGGGCGAACGCGGCACGCTGCTGTTTGATGGAGGACAGACGCATTCTGTTGACGCATTCTCTGTCCAGGCGGTTGATACGACCGCAGCTGGAGACGCATTCGCGGGTGCCCTGGCGGTACACTGGGCTGAGAACGACGACCTGATCGACGCCGTGCGTTTCGGCAATGCTGCCGGAGGCCTGGCCGCGTCCCGCACAGGAGCTCAGCCTGCCATGGGTTCTCGCCGCGACATCGAAAGACTTTGGCGATCGATACGATGAAACGCACCGTTTGGCTGCTGCTACTTTGGCCGCCATCCGAACCCGATCCAACATTTCCAGCACCCTGCTGGGCGTTTTTCTCCTGAGCTCACTGACCACCTGCCAGCCCACCCAGTTGCTCCGCCATGATGCTGGCCGCACCGAGATTCTCCTCTCCAACTATCGAGTCCTTTTTGATAAAAACCAGGAGGGCCATTCCGCCAGTGGCGGCACCCTGCTCTACGTCGATGGCGAGCTAAGCCTGCCCTCTCAAAGGGCTAGCGACGGTGATAGCGGGGTACAGGTCACCCTGGCCCGCAGCCAAGATGGCGGGAAAACCTGGGGCGTCCCCTCCGCCTTTGGCCCTCCGGTCGAGAGTGCCGACACCGCTTTTCAAGCTTGTGGCTTTGTGGGGATCAGTGGCCGAGGAACGACGATTACCAGCGGCTTCCACAATTCAAGCGGCATTCAAACTTCCACGGAAGGAATCAACTGGCGCCCCAACACGGCCTTGATTGGGCGCAAGCCGACAGGCCAGCCAGAATTTCACTGGGCTCGCTATGACAGTGGAACATTTCTGGGAGAACAGTTTGTGGAACGCGGACTGTGTACCCGCAGTGGCCGCATCGTGCTGGCCATCTGGGGATCCGCGAGCAAAGGTGAGAACTGGCAATGCGGCGTGCTGCTGAGTGACGACGACGGCAAGTCCTGGCGCTACCGTCAGGTGGGATACGCGCCGGACCTGGCACTCCGTGACAAACCGGAAGAACCCATTGGATACAATGAACAGACACTCTTTGAGGCACAGGATGGCACCCTGGTCTCGCTGATTCGCGGCCGGCAAAAGCTGGCTCAATTGGTGGATCGGCAACCCCGCGAAACCTATTTCAGCCGATCTGTTTCCACGGACGGGGGTGAGACCTGGTCCCAGCCCGAACTCACCAATCTATCTGGAACCGGGGCTACCGGAGTAGGACTCACCCTCCCGGACGGTTCCCTGATCAGCGCCGCCAGGATTCCGCACCATGTCGAAACCACCTGGATCCGACCTCCCAATCCCCAGCGATACGGACTACACCTGGCCCGTAGTTTCGACCTGGGCAAGACCTGGAAGAGCGAGGGGTTCTTCCAGCAAGACCCTGGTGGTCTTGAATTCGACAACTACTACAACGCCATGAACGGTCAGTTCATCCAGCTAGAAGAGAGGGCTGGATGTACGCTTTTGGCCATTTTGACGTCAAGGGCAATCGCCACCGAATCCTCGCCTTCGATCTTTCCTGGGACTGAATACCCCCTCTCATGAATACCGTACGGAGCGCTCTCTTGCCCGGTCGCAGGCGGAGCGGCTAGGGTGGATAATAGCCCGTTCGCCGAGCAGTTCTTCATTGAAGACCAGGGTGAGGTCATCGATCTTTCCTACGATGTCCGGAGAAAGCGCTGATCTTCAAAGTTCCTCGCAAGCGCCAGACTACTCCTGATGGAAAACCTCTTCCATCGCATGCCACCACTCATCTTTCTTGCGGGTTGGTACTGGAGTCTGAAGTGGATCGGTCTGTTTCCACCAACGCTGGGTTGTCGGATCGGCTTTCATCTTCTTCATGTCCGCCTCGAAATCGTCGCCGGTGTATTCAAAGTTGCTGAATAGATAGAATTTCCCTTCCTCGAGCTCGGCAAGGTAGATGGAGAAATTCCGGATGTTGCACTCCTTGATCATTTTCAGCACCCCAGGCCAAGCCTCGGCGTGAAGGCGTTTATACTCCTCAATGTGTTCCCGCTCGATCCCGATGACGGATCCAAAGCGCTTCACCTTAATTGGTTTCTCGGCACAGCCGAGGAGCATGACACAAGAAAGCGCCAGACCCACCAACATCGGAAAGTTGCCGTCGTTTGTCATCTTCACGTCTCCTTTTAGGCAGTCCACCCTGTTTGGCCTTGACGACCCAGTCCCGCCGGGAAAAAGTTTTCGCCGAGCCTGACTCGAGTTTCCCACAACCACGTCCGATCAGCGAAGGGCTCTGTCAAGAACAACTTCACATTCTGGTATCTCATCTTCACACCATATCCTCCCAGCCAGAACAGATTGTCACTGAGTTCGTTCACGTGGACCTCCTTCTTGACCCGAAAAGTTGCCGGGGATCGACTCCCGAAGCGTTCCTCCTGGTCCATCAGAAAAGGAGAGCCCCCATGCGTCACCGGATCCTACTACCTTGTCTAGCACTGCTGCTGCTGAGTGGGCGGCTTCTCCGAGCCGAAGACCACAATACGGATGAGCCTCTGGATATCGGAAAGCGGTTGGAGCTGTTTGTGGACGATTATCTGATCGATTCCATGACCGGGGAGGTTGATCTGAAGCTCCACACCCCCTCCTCGGCGGGCCGGGTCCTGGACTTCTACAAGCCCTGGGAGGGTACCACCTGTTTCTA